>JAJYKS010000026.1 GCA_021788365.1 bacterium | reverse complement strand
CCTGTGAAATCCGGATTCCCGCGCCCTCTTTATTGAGTTCTGATTTTAACCAAGGCGGTGCTTGTCTGACCTGCGCTGTCCTTGATGGTGTAGGCGAAGGTATCGGTATAATTTCCGAAAACGCCGGGGGTGCTATTGGGTGTATATGTAATGTTCGGGATGATAACGGATGAAGTGTTATTCAGCGTTACTGTCCCATGCATTCCGGACGAATATATACGGAATATCTTTGCCATTGTTGGCGTCTCGAACGTATCGTCGTTTGCCAGAAGGTTCATGCCAAAGGAGTTGGTGGTGTGAATGGTCGTGTAGTCGTCGTAGGCGATGGGCCGGACTTTCACGGCAAAAGTCCCCGGTGCGCTTGTCCAGGTGCCTTTCGTAATCTTGAAATAGAAATAATCCATCCCGCTGAAATCCCGATTGGGCGTATAGATGTACGGGTTCGTAGGCGTCGCGTTTGGCGATAGCGTACCGTGCAAGGGGGCCCCAGCCGCAAGGGTGAAGCTTTTATTCCAGTTGGATATATACGGCTCGATTGACTGTCCGTTAATCTGCCCGTTGATCAGATCTATTTTCATGCTGGAATTTTTTTCCATCTCCACTGGTTCGAGAGTGGGCATAATAGCCATGGGCGCGGGGCCGACTTTGACGGTAATCGGATACACAGGTGAGGCATAAATCCCGCTCTGAACATAATAATACATTACGTCGTTACCGGAGAAGCCGCTTTTAGGCGTGTACGATATATTCTGAGAACCGGTAACGCTGGCTGTGCCGTTGAATGTTTTCAAGGACCCAATGGTATTAATTGGGGTTCCTCCTGGTATTGCTTCAATGTAAACGAGCAGATTTGTGCCCCCGGACGAAGTCGCGCCGGAGTCCTTTAGAATGTTAAAGGTAGTGCTGTTCCCGAAGGTCAGGTTGTAGGTATGTGGCGCAGCGACTACGGAGCCGCTACCCAAGGGCGGCGGGCCGGGTGTAGTATTACTACTGATGGAAGGATAATCGCCCATAGCCGAGGGAAGATTAGCCGCCCCGGTGGACAGGGTGATGAAGGCGGGGTATGGGTCTCCGTCAACAGTCAGAATCCCCGTGACATAAAGGTGCAATATCGGGGAACAACTATGTAATATGTTGTTTATGCTGTATGATCCCTTTATCAATACAGACTTGACATCACGCTCGCTCATGAAAATGTTCGGCGTAAACTGGAGCGTCAGGGGGATACTCGTGCTATTTTTGTATAAATTCGGCGCCGCACCAGTGGCAAGGATTGCCGTCATCCCGGAAGGACTCGACAGGCCGCTCCCGATGGCGTTTACGTTTATTATCATGCTGCTGCTGTTTGTGAACTGGCTCGCGCTGGTGTTATTAGAGAAACCGGTTTCGTTCGTGGAGAACAGCCAGACAAATTGATGGTCCTGATTGTCCCGATCTATCTCGAAGTTATTCAGTTTCCCGACAAAGCTCCGTATGATTCTTTTGCCGGATGTGTCTACGTAATGTATAGTTGCTGTAACATTATTGTTCTTCCAGTTAGTTGTCCATTTCTCGTAGGCCATTGCAAGCGAGGAGACCGCGAGGAGGAGGACAACCGATATAACCGCTATTCTGATTTTCATTTTTATATCCTCCTTCCTATTGATGCGGGACGTTCGCGGCTACGAGATGAACCGTGATGCGCCCAGGGTAGGTATAAGAATTGCCCGACGTGTCGGTAACGGTAACGTCGCCCATTATCGTAAAGATTATATTCATGTTTATGGTCGGCATTGCCGGGTTCAGCTTGTTTGCAACTTTGACATAATAGCCCTCGGCGGAGGATGCCATTAAATTTAAATTGCTCACGGTATATCCATAGTTGGAAGACGGATCCACGTAACTGAAACCGAAGGTCGGAAGATTTAATGAAGAATCGCTCTGGTTAGTCGCTTCCACGAACGTGGCATACCCTGAATTGAGGCCCGTGCCGAACATGCCGGCGGTCAATTGTAAGGTAGGGTTGCTTTGGTCAAAGGATATTTGCAGGTTCAGAGTGGTGTCGTTGTCGGGGTCGCCCGTACTGTCAACCGTGGCGCTTATAGAATATGGGGTGAGCCTCTTTGTAACGACCTGCGAAATCGACGCATCGGTATACTGGAGGATTGCCGCCGTATTCACCTTTACGCTCGTGCCGTTTGTAAAATAGGTGATGGACGCTTTTGGATGGTGCCAGACATCAAGCGCCCAGGTGTCCGCGTGGGCCTTGACGGGAAACGCGGCCAGGACGAGGAAGAGGACAAGGTAAAGCTTTTTCATAGTGCCTCCTTTGTAATAACGCCGAAGTTCACCCTCTCCCCTCGAAGGGAGAGGGCAAAGATACAAGCGCTCCACCACGCCTGAAGCCGGTCGACCGGCTACCGGCCTTTTTTAAGCTCGAAAAGCACCTGTTTGGCGAGGTTTTTTAATGTATCGAAAACGCCGACGCCTGTCGTGGCGACGGCCTCGTAGGACGGTAGACCGCGGGGGTTTAGGAGTTT
>JAJYKS010000025.1 GCA_021788365.1 bacterium | reverse complement strand
GCCGCCGAAAGAAAACGATCGGATTGAGGGAGGAATCAGATTGCCAAATGAGTACGATGCCGTACCGGTAAATTCCTGTCGGAGCACCTGCGGTACCTGAGGCGCGACAAAGGAGAATGAATTGTTGTTTGACGACCCGGGGAACGAAAACGTCATGGCCTGCGACGGTTGGGCGGTAAAGACGCATACCAGCGCGACGGCTAACGCCACGCTTCCGGCCACCATCCGATGAGTCAACGACATAGAGGTATAGAAATAATATAGAGGGTAAGGGAGACGAGACCCTTACTTTTTGTGAATGGTATTATACTACAATATAGTATAAATGTCAATATATTGCCGTTGCAAGGTTTCTATCGGCTAGTATACCACATTTCTGGCTCCCCTTCCGATTATTGTGGATAACCAGAAATCTATGCACCTTGTGGGCCTATCAGCATGTATAAATGGGCCTATCAGCATGTATAAAAACGGGCCCGCAGAACGGGCCCTGGAAAGAGCAGTGATAAGAGCCATCACCTGCTATGCGGCGGGCTGGCAAGCGTCTCGGCGATGCATTGGGAAATCGGCATCCCGGTGAGATGTTCAATCCAGCCCCACTGACCGCTGGGATTGACTTCAAGAAACACATACCTACCATCTGGATCGAGGATGAGATCGATCGCGCCGAAAGAAATTCCGCACCGCTGCATAAAAAGACGCAGTTTCTCCTCTACCGCGGAAGGGAGGCAACACACTTCATGTTTCACGGCATCGAAATCATAGCGACGCCAGTCGTCTTTGGTTCTCTGGCTGTCTTGGGAGTGGATCGCGCAAGAAAAAATTCGACCGCCGACCACCGTCACCCTAAACTCGAGTTGCTTTTCGATGTATTCCTGAAGCATGACGGGGCCACACCCAAGATCTCCCAACCATCGTTTCGCTTGACGCCGAGAGACTCGATGCGTCAAAACAGTTAGCATTTCACCCTCTTCGTTCTGGATGACCGCCCCACCAAATATTTTCATTGCCGCGCTACCGCCGTGAGCGTCGATAAACGACACCGCATCCGATGGACTATTGGTCACGAGCGTCTCTGGCGTTGGAAGACCAACATCGCTGGCAATTTTCATTTGATAGAGCTTATTGAACTCCAGCAACCTTGTTGCGCGCGGATGGTTCATCCAGAAGAAATCGATGTCGAGGCTCGTCCACAAACCCCAGAAGAATTTCGCGGTCTCGTTCTCGACGAACTCCCGGTAGAGTGGATGGATGGATTCTGACGCTTTGGGCGAAGATGGACGTCTGTGCCACACACTGCATATATCTTTGTCAGAAACATCCCCTCCATTAATACGCAGAACCCATGAGCACGCCCCTTTCGTTTCTCTAAAGGTCACCCGCGAGCCTTGAAGAAATTTGTCAACGTCAACGCGGACATATTGATGGTGAGCCGCATCAAGATGCTGAGTAACCCTTGCGACATTTGGCTCCTTAGAGTCGGTCACGATTAAAATCGTGTCTCGCATTGCCTTTCTCCTTATAGAGCGATACCATACTGGTATTGTTTTTTTAAAAGAACAACCAACAATGAAACGTGCCGCTAAAAACACAATAACACATAACACAAAAGTGATCAAGCAATCTGTACTTGATCAAATAGAGAATGTTTTTTTAGCATCAACAAATACTTTCGCTTACACAAAAGGAATTACGCGTTTATGCAGAATACAAAAACAACACCCACACCTACTGCAAAGCGAAGACTTCTTAATCAAGCTCGGACTATTGTATGACCACGCCGCGATCAGAGAGCGAGGAGCGAAAAAGACAAAACTAGAAAAACAGGCGTTGGCCCTGTATCAAAAAACTTTGACCCTCTATCCCCAATCATACCGGGCATGGTGGGGCATTGGACGCATATGGTGGCACCGAGAAAACAAAAATGCCCTCCCTTATGCCAAGAAGGCGCGGGCACTGGTTATTAAAAAACATGGTTCCTCCGCATTGTACACGCAAAACATTGGACTGATTTATGAAAGACTCGGAAAATATACGCTTGCGGAACGATGGCTCCTGAGGGGCTGCGAAGAAGATCCTCGCGACTGGTCAACTCATTTGAATCTGGTGACTTTTTATCGCCTCACACACAACTTCAAAAAATCAGAAAAAAGCGCCGCACGAATAGCCAAGCTTTTTAAAAACGAGCCGGCGGCATTTAGAAAAACACCGTGGGGGGAAAAAATACAAGAAAGCATACGAGACGCGGGAAAACCGCTTAAGTTGATTAAGACAAAAAAATAGGGAGGGGGCGGACGCATTATACGCCCGCCCCCGATTGGGTCAGTACGGATCGCTTGTTGGATCTTCATACTGCCCAGAGTTTTCGACCGTCGTCGAGTCATCGTACACCTCGGAAGCCTTTCTCCTTGGTGCCCGCTGCTTCTCGACGGGTTCAGCAAAGCGAATAGGAAACGGGATAAGTTTCCCTGATTTCCTTTCGTCTTGCCCATCGTCGCGCTCATTCATCTTTTCTCACCTCCTTTCCTGGGAGATTCCCGCGTAAGAAGCTTCACCCTTTTGTGCCAAAAATATTATACCACATCTTTCTCCTTCCGGACAGATTCTGTGGATAACCGCGAAAAACGAATAAAAACCATTGCTATTTC
>JAJYKS010000024.1 GCA_021788365.1 bacterium | reverse complement strand
GGATGGCGGACATTGATTGGGATTTGTGCCCTCTCGATTGTCATCGCCCCGAAGCTCTATCATTCAGTGGGACTGTAAAGGGGTCCCGTTCTGCAGCCGCCGTAACAAGCGGCTGATGTTTTTATACGGTTAAAGAAACTTTTGGGAGGCTGATTTCGTGATACCGTGGCGTACATACAAGCTAAAACAGCAAATATTTAACATGCGCCTTAAAAAACGGGAGAATCTGCCCGGAATGGGAGCTCATTGAGCACCTCCTTTCCTTTTCTCAAGTTAAACAACAAGCCTTGCGGCGCGACCTATAATATATCATTTATATGACTATAAGTCAATATATCCAAGAAGGGAACTATATACAAAGTTACCCTAAGCCTAGATAACCGAGAGCGAGATAAATTGCTATTCCAAGTACGGCTACAATGCCGAAGGCCAATATCCAAGTCCCTGTTCTCTCGTTGAAAGGAACGTCCTCTATTTTATCTGCGACGAGTTTCCAAGTAATAAGGATAACGATGAGGATAAGGAGTGTATTTGTCATATCACTTTTTCTTAGGCTTATAACTTGATTTAGCAATAACCCCAAGCACCTCATCGAACGAGGCGTCTATGGGTTCGTGCTTCTTGGGCTTACGCCCGCGTGTCTCTTTTTTCTTCTTCGTCATGCGGTAAGGGTCTTGTATGACAGTTTACCACTCGCGGCTATTTTCAATGTTGCGGTGTCGAATAGAGCCTGGATGTCCTCGCCCCTCATGTTGAACCTAAAGGCCACCTCGTCTATGTACTTCTGTAGGTGCTTCTTGCTCATGGAGTGATAGGTACCGTGGTAGTTTCTCTTGAACAGCGCCCAGAAGCTCTCTATAGAGTTCGTGTTGATGTTCCCGTGCGCCCAGTGTTTCTTGCCGTGCTTCACCGAGCCGTGCTGGTAGCCGAGCTTCGGGAGTTTCGTATACACCCGCGCCTCGTCGGACATAATGAACGCCTTTTTGCTCACGTGCTTCTTGATTGTCGGGAGCAGAACCTCTGTGCCCCTGTGAGGGATAGCGTAGGCCTTAATCTTGCCGCCTCGCTCTGTCATACCCATGACCGCGTGCTTCTTCTTGAAACCGTCCTTTCGTACGTGCTTGCCGCCTAGATAGGTTTCGTCCACCTCCACAATGCCCTCGCCAAAGAGCTTGCCACCACCCTGCTTCAAAGCCTCTCGTATTCGGTGATCCATGAACCAAGCCGTTTTCTGCGTTACGCCAACCTGCTCCGCGAGTTCAATGGAGGAAATGCCTTTCTTGCTTGTTGTGAGGAGGTAGATAGCGATAAACCACTTTTGAAGCGGGAGCTTGCTCTCGCCAAAGATTGTGCCCGTCTTGATAGTGAAGTCCTGCTTGCAGGAGGCGCAGCGATAGCGGCCGTCCTTGAAGCGGTTAATCTTGTCGTGGCCACAGTGTACGCAAAAGTCTCCGTTGGCGAAGCGGATTTTCTCAAAGTAGTTCTTGCAGGCCTTTTCATTACTGAAGTAGGCCATGAACTCGGCGAGGTTCTTGAAGTTGGTCATATCTCTATCTTATTCCTAGCGGTTAGGGTTGTCAAGTACTAAAAATAAATATGCCTGTGGACAAGCCTTTGTGCAGTTTTCCACCCTATACCCACCCACCCCCTGTACGCGCTATCGCGCTATCGGTACAATTTGACTTACAGGACGTTTTTAAATAGGTTATGACCCTACGTTCTGTGCATGTACTTTGAGAGCTAGTGAGTGCCCCCGACGAGATTCGAACTCGCAAAACCGCCAGGTTGGTGATTTACAAAATCACTGCGTCTACCAATTTCGCCACGGGGACACTCACTAGCTCTCAAAGATCGTCCACGAGGAGGAGGAACTATCAAACCAAGATGGTACCGTCCACCGGTGGACTGGGAGCGTTGCAACGCTCCTGGGGCTCGAAACCCCTAAAAGGCAACCAACCATCAAAGCTCGATACCGCCCCCTCCTCGGGGGTGGTTTCGTTTTTTAAGTTAGGTACAAAGAAAATCCGCAGGAGGCGGTCTTGCAGGAGATTCTTTCGAAGGTTTCCCTTCTAAGAAAGCCCCCGCAGTTGGACTTGCGGAGCTTTCGCTCCTCACAAGACCCCCTTCTACGGACTTTCGGGCTATGCGCCTGCCTCTATGTGTCCAACACGAGGCGATTTCCTAACCATAAATATATCATGCACGCAAGGGCTTTTGGGGGTTTTCCCCAGTTTTGGTGTTATAGTAGGCAGTATGAAAGCGGCCGTAATAGTTCTATCAGTGCTTCTGGCAGGAGCGGGGATTTGGCTTTGGCATGACCACGCCACCATAGCAACCCTAACCTCCACCGGAACGGGGATGATACAAAAACTCGAACTTACAAAAGGAAATCTACAAGTAGATGATGCCCAAGAGTGCCAAGTCATCGCCCGACTCGTATCCGAGATAAACGCCGCAAAATCAGGAGATGGCAATGTTATGACAATCCTTACGCCAGACGAATGGGGCGCGAAAGTCCAAGAGGATTCCCAGAATTGTGTCGCGCATGCGACTAGTTTTTAGGTTAGGGTAGCTTTGTATATAGTTCCCTCCAAGAAAGACGCCGTGTGTGAGGTATCATAGGTGTAATGAATATGGAGAAACCATCCGCGCCGCATCTGCCGGAAGACAATAGGCTTCCGCTTAAGGTAAACGAGAGCGAGCATATTGCGGAAAG
>JAJYKS010000006.1 GCA_021788365.1 bacterium | reverse complement strand
CAGTACCTAACACCCGACGAGAACAAGCAAGCAAATGAAAACCTTTCCGGTTCTTTTTATGGTGTAGGAATTGAGCTTGGGTATAAGGATAGTGTATTGGCGGTAGTTTCGCCCATAGCCGGTAGTCCGGCGGAGAAAGCTGGGATTAAGGCCGGCGACCTAATTTTGCACATAAAAGATGCAAAGAAAAATCTGGATGTCGATACAACAAATATGACTTTGCCCACCGCCGTGACCGATATTAGGGGTGATAAGGGGACCGTGGTGACATTGACAGTACTTCATACGGGGGCAACAAAAACAACTCCTCTAGATATTACCCGTGACACCATAACCGTGCCTTCTGTCGAGCTTTCGTATGTGAAACAGGGTGGTAAGACCATCGCGCACCTATCTTTGCACCAGTTTGGTGGGAACACTGAATCCGAGTGGGCACAAAAAATCGCCGAGATACAGGCGAACCATGTTGATGGACTGGTTCTTGACCTTCGTGATAACCCAGGTGGATATCTGGATGAGGCTGTGTACATTGTGTCTGAGTTTGTGGATAGCGGGGTCGTGGTGCAGCAGCAAGGCAGAACAAACACGGATACCTATACGGTGAATCGTCATGGTAGCCTCTTATCTATCCCTATGACCGTTCTTATAAACGGTGGCTCCGCTTCTGCGGCTGAAATAACTGCTGGGGCACTCCAAGATCATAAACGGGCGACCATTGTAGGCGAGCAGTCATTCGGAAAGGGAACGGTACAGGAAATACAAGACCTCCCCGACGGATCCAGCTTGCACGTAACAATCGCCCACTGGCTCTTGCCATCGGGTCGCTGGATTGGTAAAGAGGGGATAACGCCAGATATGAAGGTCGCGTCAGGAGATGATCCCGCCAAAGACCTGCAACTCGACGCTGCGGTAAAGCTTTTGGTAAAGTAACACTGCATACCAGGTATGTGATCTGGTGTTTTGAGGTATCTGTTTCAGTTTTTTTTCAGTGCGGCGAGGTAATGATATATTTAATCTATGAAACGCACGGGTTTTTCGACATTTTTAATCGGCGTACTCTCGGGTGTGTTTGTGATGGTAGTGTTCGTGTCGGGAGCGGTATCCGACCGAGTATGGACATTGCCGTTTCTCGACAAAGTGTTACCAAAGCAGACAGCAAGTACTGGGCAGGCATTGCAACAAAAAGTTCTTACCGAAGAGTCCGTAGTCATCGATGTTGCTAAAAACGTATCTCCTGCCGTCGTTACCGTGTCTATGACACAGCAGCCACAGCAAAACCTAGCTCCCTTTTTCCTTGATCCCTTTGGCGTGTTTTCTGTTCCTGGTGGTCAGCAGGGCAGCCAGAACACTACGCCCCAAACGGTAGACATAGGCAGTGGTTTTATAGTCGCCGCCGACGGACTTATTGTGACCAACAAACACGTTGTCGCGACCGGCAGTCCCAGCCAGTATAAGGTAGTCACCAAAGACAATAAGACATATACCGTGCAGCAAATCTGGCGAGATCCCGTAAACGATCTGGCCATCCTCAAGATAGATGCAAGCAATCTGCCGGTTGTCGCCATGGGCGACTCTAATAACCTGCAAGTGGGACAGTTTGTGATCGCCATTGGGACCGCACTCGGCGAGTTCCGCGATACGGTAACTACCGGCGTCGTATCTGGCTTGGGGCGTGGGATAACGGCAGGGGACGCAATGGGCGGTATGTCGGAGCAACTCTCCAATGTGATTCAGACTGACGCAGCCATAAACCCTGGTAATTCTGGAGGACCACTTCTAAACTCGGTGGGACAAGTTGTGGGGGTGAACGTAGCGGTGTCACAGGCAGGGCAGAACATAGGCTTTGCACTCCCCATAAACGTGGTAAAAGATACCTTAAACACCTTTAATACAACCGGTAAGTTTGATCGTGCCTTCCTTGGGGTACAGTATAAATCCATCTCGAAGGATGTAGCACTCCTCAACAATGTGCCGGCTGGTGCCTATGTAGTCTCTGTGGTCCCCGGTAGCTCTGCCGCCGATGCTGGGGTGCAACAAGGCGATATTGTGACAACGTTTGACGGAAAGAATGTTGCTGAATCATCTGGCGGCTTGGCACAGCTCCTCCTCACTAAAAAGATAGGGGACAAGGTGGCGGTGACGGTCTACCGCAATGGGGGAACGATACCTTTGACCGTAACTCTCAAGGCCGAGCCGCAGTCTCAGTAATTTCGAGTTTGGTAATTAGTTTTATTTATTCATTTCCATGTGGACGGTTTTCAGGAGCTCGGTGAGACTGCCCTCGAGGATTGCTTCGAGATTGTGCCAAGATACACCGATCCGATGATCGGTGACGCGATTTTGGGGGTAGTTGTAGGTCCTGATCTTTTCCGCACGCATCCCGCGGCCAACCGCCGCGCGGCGGGTATTCTTCTGTTTGGCGAGCCGCTCCTCTTCCTGCCGTTCCCACAACTGGGCGCGGAGGTAGTCCAGACAGATCTGGCGATTGCGCTCTTGGTATCGCTCTTGGGTAGAGACGACGGTGATGCCGGTTGGCTTGTGGATGAGACGTACGGCTGTACTAACCTTGTTCACGTTTTGGCCACCGTGTCCCCCTGCACGAAAGAACTGCCACTCCAAATCTTCGTCGCGAACGGTAATCTTCTGCGGGTCTACCTTTGGTAGCACGGCAACACTGGCAGTTGAAGTGTGGATACGCCCCTGTGCTTCGGTCTCCGGCACGCGCTGCACCCGGTGGACGCCGGACTCCCACTTAAGGAGGCCATAGGCGCCTTGGGGCAGTGTGGGGTCGTTGGGGCGACCGCTGAAGAGGTAGGTGCCCTCGTCCAATGTTTCGTATTTGAGACCGACGAGGTCGGCAAAGCGAGTATACATGCGAAAGAGATCATTTACCCAGATTTTTGCTTCTTCACCGCCTGCACCAGGGCGGAACTCCACTATCGCGGGGCGCTTGTCTTCGGCGGTGTCCGGGCTCGATTCGAGCGCCTGGAGCGCGGCGAGCTTGGCTTCACGTATTTCTTTGAGTTCTACGACTTCGTCCTTGGCTAATTTGCCTAATTCGGGATCATTCGCCAAACTTGTCGAATCGGCGATTTGAGTATCAAGGGAGACGAGTTCTCGAGCAATACCAACCTTTGGTTCCAGTTCACTGATGGCTTCGCCGATCTCGCCGAGCCGAGCGGCATTTGTCGGATCGGCAGATTCGGCGACAAGATGGTCGTACTCTGATACGAGCGAGGCGTAATCCATAGGAATAGTATAAATCTATTTGCCTTGCGCGGCGCGAATGTCGGAAAGTGTGCGAGGACCAGACTGCGCGGTTTTGCGGTCTTTTTTAGCTTTTTTGCCTGTAGCACTGGTTTGTTTGGCCTTGAAACGCTCAACACGGCCGAGCGTGTCGACAAAGCGCTGCTCACCGGTGAAGAATGGGTGGCATTTACTGCAGATATCGACTGGAAAATCACCCTTGGTACTGCCGGTCGTAAAACTGGCGCCGCAACTGCAGGTTATTGTAACAGTCTGATATTTTGGATGGATGTTGGCTTTCATGGGGAGAATTATAGCAGCACTTTGGCTTTTCGAGAAGTGCGGCGGGAGCGAGTCTCTGCACGCCAGACCCCGTAGGCCACAACAACGATAGCCGCAAGCATGTACCAGGTGGGGCGCTCGCCGAGAATAAGAAAAGCTGCGGGTATTGCTACGACGCCGTTTAGGTATGTAAAGAGGTTTGCCTCCGATACTTCTATTTTGCTTTGACCATACAAGTAGAGCGCGAAGGCGAGGAGTGACCCGAGAAGTCCCATGTAGAAGACAGCAAGTGCTACCTCACGGTTTGCCATAAGCAGTGTGAGTGGGGGTAGCGTTCCACCTATGTACAGCCAAGAGCCGTACATGACGGACGCCAACAGATAAATTATCGAGCCAAGATATAGCGGTGGGCGCTGTTTGTAAAAGTGTTTGGCGGTCAGGGCGTAGACTGTATAGAGTACGTTATAGGCAATGATTGCCGTGTTGCCAGAGAAGGATCCCGGGTCAAAACCATGGCCATCTAGGAGTGGACCTACAACAAGGGCAATTGACCCTAAAAGTGAGATAACCATGCCCTGCCACTCGCGTTTACGCTCGTGTTCATGGAGAAAGATAAAACCACCGAGGACAACAAACACTGGTCCTGTGGCTCCAATAAGCGAGGCGTCAAGCGCGCTTGTTCTCGCGAGCCCGATGTAGAGCAGGGGAAGTGAGATGAGTTGGATAGATTCTATAAGTAATACTTTGATGATATAAGATATCTTTGGTCTACTTTTGATATAAAAATAGACAACGATAGGGATGCCGAAGATACTCGCTACCAGATAACGAAGGTAGAGATACTGGAGCGGCGAGATAAACGAAAGTGACGGCTTGATTATGGGGAACGCGGCACCCCAGATCACTGCGTTTACCACGAGGGCGAGATAGGCCAAGCGGCGGGAGCGAGACATCCTTTTACTATTGCAGGAGACTTGCCGCTTCGTCAAGCGAAACCGTTTGCTGTTGTCGCGTGGCGAGGTTCTTCACCGTGACGACGCCTTTCCCGGCCTCGTCCTCGCCGATCACAATGGCGTAGGGGATGCCTTTTTTGTCCGCGTATTTGAGCTGTTTCTCGAGCTTGGCAGAACTATCTGGGTAGAGCTCGGTATTTACGCCGGCTTCGCGGAGCGCACGGGCAGCTTGCAAGGCTTTATCCTGTAGGTTTGGGGCAAAGATGGTGACCAGGGCGCGAGTTGCCGCGCTCGGTGTGACCAGACCTTTTGCGACCAGCACTTCGACTGTGCGATCGAAACCTAGGCCGAAGCCGACAGCGGGGATTGCGGGGCCACCAATGCTTTCGATGAGACGATCGTAGCGGCCGCCACCGCCGACCGAGCCGGACTCTCCCGGAACCTTGCCCTCGAAAATCATGCCGGTGTAGTAGTCGAGGCCGCGGGCGAGCGTGGGACTAAAAACAACCACTTCTTTTGGAATTCCTAAGTACTCTGCAGCAACCGTTATTTCGAGAAGACTTGCACTTGCAGTTGCGCTGAGTATGGAGTTCAGCACCATGGTTGCGTTACGTGCTGTAATTCCTTTTTCGACAAGTTCTGCTTCTACGTTATTTCTGTCCATTTTGTCTAACTTGTCTATAGACTGGATTAGCGAGAAAACATCGACCGTAGAGGTGGTAAAGGGAGAGAGCGTTGTAATTAGAGTTTCCCGATCATTTAAATAAATTTTTATGTCGGATAGGCCAAGATCTTTGTAAATATTGTAGTAGACGGCCAAGATCTCGGCGTCGGCGAGGGGAGACGAGATGCCAAAAATATCGGCGTCGCACTGGGTGAATTCGCGGTAGCGGCCCCTCTGTGGCTTGTCGGCGCGGAAGACATTTTGGATTTGGTAGCGGCGGAAGCCAACCCCCAGTTTATCTTGGTTTTGGGCGAGGACGCGGGCTGTCGGGACCGTCTGGTCGTAGCGAAGGGCGATGTCACGCCCGCCTCGGTCGGTGAAGCGGTAGACGAGCTTGTCGGCCTCGTTGCCGTATTTACCGAGCAGCAGGTCGGCGTACTCGAGCGTTGGGGTCTCGAGCGGCTCGAAGCCGTAGCGCTCGAATGTACGGCGAATCTTTTCCGAGACCACGTCGCGGATGCGCTTTTCCTGGGGGAGAAAATCGCGAAAACCTTTGAGTGTCTGTAAATTTTGTTTTTGCATGGGTTTCATTATATCCTCCTTTTAGTTTCTTGGGCTAGCGTAGAAAACACGTAAATTATTTTCGGGATCACTGCCTGCACTGAGGATTTTCTTTAATCCCGCTTTGGTAAAGACTGTGGTCATTGGTGACGTGTCGAGTGTGCGGCTAGTCACGGGGTATCGCGCCTGGCTTAGCATTTTATTGATAAGTTCTTGAGCATAATTATTGCCACGCTTATCCGGTGATACAAATACTTCGGAAATATAGAACGTTTTGGATTCCTTAGGCCAGACTCTGCCGTAGGTGGCTACCACTTTGGCCGCCATAGATGGATTGTTGGGATATTTTCTTGTTGCGATTGTGCCAATCTCACCCTCATACGCCCAGGCAGCAGCAACTATACGATCAATATATCCTAAGAGTGCGATTGTTCCCGGATATGAAAGTTCGCTCTTGATATATCTGGATGTCCACTCAAGGGGGTAGGCCTCGGTCATGGGAGTTGCACATTGCGGGCAAGGCGTGCCAACTTCTACGTACGGAATAATTTTTTGTTTCCCATCCTCGAGACATCCTGTTTCCCAGCAGGCAGCGCGTTCTCCCCAACCTTCCGCTGGCGTACTTCCCTCACCAAAACAAGCTGCATAAAGGGGGGCGACTAATGAGGCGGTAGAAGCACGAAGTTCTTCTATTTCAAGATTTGACATACAAGCTCCTTAGTTTTTTCTAGATTAGCAGTTTCTACATATTCATTTGGTTGGTGGGCCAGGGCGAGGTTGCCTGCTCCGATGGTGGCACAAGGAATTTGTCCAAACGCCTCCCACAACATTTGAGTATCGATATAACCGAGTGAGGACTCGTATCGGTAAGCGTTACCAAAAAGTGGAATCAGGTACTCTACAGGAGTTGACCACATCCCCAGGTCGTGGCGGACGGACCAGTTCTCGAGCTTGAGCTTGGCTGCACGAGCATATGATAAAAGTAGCTCACGAATTTTCTCTGAGTTGAGGACGTTAGACGCCGTCCGAATATCGAGCACAAATTCGGCGAGGTCAGCGATGTTGTTACCCTGTCTCCCGTATCCTCCCTGACCGTTGTCCAGCCCGCCCTGGCAGTAGGCGACATTGAGAGTGGTGATACCGAGATTGGGATCCATATATTTAGTCGCGAGTTGTCGCTTGAGCTTATTTACACAGTTGAGGCCGCTGACGATGGCGTTGACCCCGGCTTCGGGGCGGCCTGCGTGACCAGTCTGGCCGCGAAGCTGAAAGCTGACCTCGATGAGGCCTCGGCAACCGGTCCCGATTTGGTCCACAGAACCATCGAGGGAGATAATTTGTTTGGGTTCGATTTTGCCACGATACTCTTTGATAAATTGGCGCATGCCGGCAAAGTCGTACTCCTCGTCGATGTAGCAGAGAATCATGAGACCATCAGTACTTTTAATTTCAGAGATAGCTGTGAGCATGGCAGCTAATGACCCCTTCATGTCGGTCGAGCCTAGGCCGTAGAGCCGGTCATTTTTGATGACTGGCGTCCATGGATTACTGATCCAGCCAGCGCGATTTTCGACAGTATCTATGTGACCTACAAGGAGAGTCTTAATAGAACCTGCTCCAGTGGCAATCACGTTAAAGCGGCCATTTACAACTAGCTGTTTGACGACCGCGAGAGTGGTATTTTGTCTGAGCCAGTCGTGAATAAACTGCCCGACTTTGATTTCATCGCATCCTGGGCCAACCCAAGAGGGGATGGTGATGAGCTGTTTAGTGAGATCGATGGTATTGGTCATATTTATGTCTCCCTCCATTTGGCGAGCCAGGTAGCGAGGCGTTCCACATACGTTGCCGACTCTTCCTCCGTTTCGGGAGGTTTAAAATAGCGTTGATCTGGTGCTACGCTTTGATTGTATTGTTGATCAATTAACTCCTGGGGAGTTTTTGGATTAGTGACCCAATTTGGTCTTTTCTCTGGAACGTATGTCATATATTTCCTTTAATAAATACGAAAAACCCGCCTGGTGGCGGGGTATGGGAAGAAACTAATTATTTCTTTTTTACGCGAAAAGCGCTCCCGCCACAAATGTGTGGGAGCTATGACCCTTCGACAAGCTCAGGGCTACAGTGGCTAGAGTGTAGGTGTTCATTGAGGTGGATAATAGCAAATTGTGACGGCTTGTCAAATTTTATTTTTTCTTGGCAGCAGGCGAGGCTGAGGTCTCTGGGGAGGGAGTGGGAGAAGCTGTTGAGATTTGCATGATTATAGTTGCTGTCTGGTTGTTATTTTTATCTAGATCGGCGGTGTAGACGATGGTATCGCCGAGCGCAAGGTCTTTGAGAGTAAGGAGATCTGATGGCGTTTTTATAATCGTGTTCCCATCTACTCCTACTACGACAGGGTCGGATTGGCCAGGAACAAATAATGACAACGAGCCACGTGCTATTTTGGTTATGGTGCCATAGCCGCTGGTTTTGGCAGGGGGGGTGATGGGGTCGGTGCTCACTACAATTCGGGTACCGGCGAGCTCATCCTCTGCACTTGGTGTGCCGATCGCGATCGCCGAGTCGCCGATTTGGACGTTATCTATCTTTATTGTGCGTTGTCCCGGGGTACGGACGATTGTGGTATCGCTGCCAACTGCGATGTTCTTGCGGCCGTCTTTGGTGTCCATGACGATTGTGTCGTTTACGACATCCTTTACCGAACCAATGTAGGCAACAGCCGTCGCCGTTGCTGAGCTACTGGCGTTTTGTATTGTCTCTTGCAAACGTTGTTTGAGGTTATCGGTAATTTCGTTAATGGTGGCGCTGTTGCTTGCTGTGGCATCGGGTGTAGGCGTCGGGGAAGCTGCGAATGAGACAGGAATCGGAGCCAGTATTACAACAGTAAGTGCAATAGTGGCGGCAAATAGTGCTTTTTTCTTCATAGACAGGGATAGACTGTATCACAACCCCGCGGTTGTGTATACCGCATTAAGTGTTTTGGCAACGTGAGTGCCGTCTGCCTGGTAGACGGTTATCGTAATGGTGTTGGCGCCTCCAGCGAGCGTCACGTCCTGACTAAATGAACCAAGACTGTTTGGCACTATAAGATATTCGCCCTTTTCACCGGTAATGGCAACATATGTACCGGCGAGCGTCTTTCCACTTACCGTAAGCGCAGCGTCTTTTGACACGGAGTTGTCGGGAGTCTCTATCGTGAGGAAGAGGCCGGATGGTGCTCCCAAAGGGGTAGGACCACTTTGGCCAACTGAAGAGGCTTCACTATTTTCTTTTTGCATTTGTTGTAATGCTTGGCGAGCTCGCACAACCCCGCCGACGACAATAAGTCCCAATACGAGACCTATAATGACTGCTACAGTGGCTTCTTTGCGGACTTTCATTAGAGCGAGTGTAGCGCAAGAGGGGGGAATCGTAAAGACTTTGTTGTTGTTGTACATACTCGCGACACAATTTTGCAGTGCTCACAGCTTACTGGAGGGACCAGTTCGACGTTCCGCGCTGAAAATTGCTCTGCTCGTGTGTGCCTTATTTATTTTTTAATACGACTTCGCTGTCGGGTGAACTCGGTGTGGTAATATAGGGAATATGGAAATTAGCTATCTCGGACACTCGTGTTTTCGCGTAAAGACAAAAACAGGTGTGGTGGTTATGGATCCGTATGGCAATATAGGATCTCTTAAGATGCCGACTGTTTCTGCCGATATTGTTACCTTGTCCCACCAGCATTCGGATCATAATAACGCTGCTGCGGTGTCTGGCACTGCGCGTCGTCCCCAGCCGTTTGTGATCCAAGAGCCGGGGGAGTATGAAGTGGAGGGTATATCGGTATTTGGCTATCCGACGTATCACGATGCTAAGGAAGGTGCGGAGCGGGGGGCAAATACTATTTATGTTGTGCAAGCCGAAGGCCTACGGGTGTTACACCTTGGTGATTTGGGGCACCCCTTATCTGAAAAACTTGTGGACGAGCTTGACACTGTTGACGTCCTCATGGTGCCGGTGGGAGGGTTTTATACAATCGATGCAAAACAGGCCGGTGACGTTGCCGCGCAAATTGAGCCAACCTATGTGTTGCCTATGCACTATCGTACGGATCGCCACGACGAGAAGACATTTGGCGAGGTGGGGGGTGTTGAAACCTTTGTTGCAGCGTATGGCCATGGATCGAGAACCGTGAAGACTCTCTCCATTACCGCCCAATCCCTGCCCGCGGATAGTACTGAAGTGATTCTCTTTGAGTAATTTGTATATAGTACGGGTAGATAGTACACGGTTTTGGGTGTGCTGTTTTTCCGGTAAAATGTGAGCATGGCAGGAAACAAAGTCCCCCCGCATAGTGATGAGGCAGAAGTATCGGTACTTGGATCTATTCTCATCGATAAGGACGCAATAGTTCAGGTATCTGAATTTCTCTTACCTGAGTTTTTTTACCAGGATCGTCATGGTGATATCTATCGAGCCATGATCTCGCTTTTTGAGAGTCGCGAGCCGATCGACTTGGTTACACTCCCCCAGAAATTAAAAACAATGAAGTTGCTCGAGAAAGTCGGCGGCGTGTCATACATTTCGTCGCTCGCTGAGGGCGTCCCCAGTTCCGCAAACATAAAGCATTACGGTGAGATCATTCGAGACTATTACACCAGGCGTAAACTCATTGCCGATAGTTCGGCCATGATCGAATTGTCGTTTGATGAGGGGGCGGAAATTGGCACCATTTTGGATAGCGCGGAGCAGAAGGTGTTTGGGCTTTCGCAGCAGCAGATGAAGCAAGGATTTACGCCCTTACGATCGATACTTGCGGAGAGTTTTGATCGACTCGATGAGCTGTCGAAGAAATCTGGATCTTTGCGGGGTGTTGCAACCGGATTTACTGATCTGGACAACTGTCTCGCGGGGATGCAAGACTCGAACTTGATAATCCTCGCCGCGCGTCCTGGTATGGGGAAAACAGCGTTTGCCCTGAACATAGCCCAATACGCAAGTGCTGTGTCAAAGGTAGGGGTTGGATTTTTTGCGCTAGAAATGAGCAAAGAAGAGCTCGTGGATCGCCTCCTAGTATCACAGGCAGACATTGATGCATGGCGTCTCAAAACCGGAAAATTGTCGAGTGAAGACTTTGGCAAGCTCTCGGATGCTATGGGCGTTCTCGCCGAGGCACCGCTTTACATCGATGACACACCAGGACTTTCAGTTCTTGAGATGCGTACCAAAGCTCGCCGCCTCAAATCAGAACATGAGATAGGGCTTATTGTAGTGGACTATCTCCAGCTTATGCGTGGTCGCAATTTGGAAAACCGCGTGCAGGAAGTGGCAGAGATATCGCAGGGTTTGAAGAATTTGGCTCGCGAACTAAAGATACCGGTTCTGGCTTTGTCGCAATTGTCGCGTGCGATCGAACACCGTGGGAGTGGGAGTACGCCACAACTGGCGGACCTCCGTGAGTCGGGTAGCATCGAGCAGGATGCGGACGTTGTCATGTTCTTGTATCGCGAGGATGCTGAGGATCTTGAAAATGTGAAGCTCAATATAGCCAAACATCGTAATGGCGCTCTGCGCACCATAGACCTTCGATTCCGTGGGGATCGCGTACGATTTTATGGCGTAGACCGCGCGAGGGGATAGTGTGCCTAGGGAGGGACTCGGACCCTCAAGGTTGTTGAGACCACAGGTTTTTGAGACCTGCGCGTATACCAATTCCGCCACCTAGGCGCAGGGGTATTATACGTTAGTTTTATGCTTCTCTCTAGGTAGACTCGTCATATTTCCAAGTGCAAAACCGATCTGTCTGCGCGTGGTCGCGCAGCGATCTTGTGCTCGGAACAATCCTGCGCAATATTTTGCTTTGTAAATATGACTTCGTCTACCGAAACGCCCAGATGAGACTGAGGAGGAGTACTTGGGGGGCGAGGCCGGCCCAAACATTGGGGATCGAGTGGTGAAATCGGCCATGGAATTTGTTTATAGGGCGGAGCCAGCGAGGCTCGTATTTGAGGAAGTTACGGGGAGCTTCGAGAAAATCGGGGAGGAGTCCAAAGAATGCTCCCCAGACTGGGGCAGCGAGTAGGGCGGTAAGCGGTGAAGTTAACGATATATGAACGGGGAACAGAATAAGAACTATGATGCCGGCTACGATAATGTCTATAATTTCGTCGCGGAAGGCTGCCTTTGGTGTCTTCTTGCCTTTGGATAAACCAGTACCAGCGTCCCAATGAGGAACGGCATCTTCAACGTAGTGCGAAGCGAGGATGAGCGGGACCGCGAGGAGTGGGTTGCCAATCTTTACTGCAATAAAAGCGCCGGTTGCGGCGTGGGAAATGGAAAGCATAGGGAATAGTGTAAAGTGAATAGTGTATAGTGTAAAGCCTGTGGAGGGACTATGTTACCAGTTTTGTTACATGTGGGACCGCTAACAATTTATTCATTTGGAGTTTGCCTCTTTTTTGGTTTGCTTTTTGGACTGTACACTTGGTGGAAGTTGGGTCGTGACGAGCATTGGGAGGAGATCTCGTTGTTTGACGCCTTTTTCCTCTCCCTACTAGTATTTTTTGTTGTCGGCCGCATTGGGTATATTGCTCTCAATTGGGCCGATATGCATGTGTGGTGGCGGGCGATTGGTGTACTGTCGTATCCCGGGCTGTCTTATCCACTAGGGATTGGTGGCGCTACCGTGTTTCTTGGTTTCTTTTCCCATCAGCAGGGGTGGGAAGTACGGAAGACGTGGGACGGGGCGGCGGTTGCACTTACAATGGTGCTGGTCTTTGGGGCTATCGGGGCACTTCTTTCAGGCATGAGTGTTGGTATTCCTTGGCGATGGGGTATTGTTACTCAGGTGGACGCCGTGCGGCGGTTTCCGGCAGATGTGTGGAGCGTCGTGTGGGCAATTCTTGCCTACGTGATCGTCTTTGCCGTGCGTAAAAATTTTCGGTTTTATGCGTGGTATCGGAGAGAGTCGACGGTTGCTAAAGATGGACTTGCGGCGCTCGTATTTGTGGCTTTTTCGGGGCTTTTTTACGGCGTTATGGGGTGGATTACAGTTCAGACCGTGCGCCTGGGACCTGTTCCCTTGATGAGCATTATTGGTGTTGGTCTTATCATTATTGCCATTGTGGGGATTCTTTTGCAGCGCGGTGGGAGTGGGCGCATTACCAATGGTTTGTTACAATGGAAACACACATAGAGAAAGGGAGGAAGCATGCAGTATCCAAGGAATATATTACAGTCGGTGTGGGACTACCTCAAGAAAGCAGAGGATGATCTTTTGCACCGCAAACGCGCTTTGGACGGTGAGGATCCGTATAGTGACGCGTCTCGCTTTACTTCGCAGCGTAGCGATGACGTCGAGGCAACGGAGCAGTTTGGCCACGAACAATCCCAAGCAATGTCGAAAGAAACAGAAGCGGCACTTACGCGCATACGGGCAGCCATGAAACGAGTTGATGATGGTACCTATGGTAAGTGCACAAAGTGCGGCGCTATGATCGATACCGACCGTCTGGGAGTGGACCCCACGGCGGAGCTTTGCATGAGCTGTGCCAAAAAGGCAAAATGACCGGCATCCTCAATGTTGGGGTGAGTGGTGGTATTCCCGTACCACTTGCGGTAATTGTTTTGGCAGAGTTTGTCGTTCTGTATCTTTTTGTAAAAGAAAAAACTCGCCGGGGACCACTTGTGCTTATTTTTGTTGGTGGAGCCGTAAATTTGTGGAGCCGCATTACAGGGGGAGCGGTGGCTGATCCGTGGAATTTCTTTGGACTCTTTTATAATAACTTCGCCGATTACCTTATTTTCGGCGGAGTTGTCTGGTATGCTTTGGCAAGCCTCGTTTTCCATATATGAGGTACAATTCCACATACTATGGAGATTCCGATTTTATTTGAAGACGACGATATTGTTGTTATAGACAAGCCGAGCGGGGTGGTGGTGAACCGTGCCGAGACGGTAAAGACGGAGACGGTGCAGGATTGGATGGATACAAGATACAAGATTCAAGATTTACGATTTATGAGTGAGGAGGGTACCTATTTCCAGGAGCGGAGTGGACTAGTGCATAGGCTGGATAAGGAAACGAGCGGGGTGATGATACTCTCCAAGACGCCACAAGCGTTTGTGGAGCTTCTGCGGCAGTTTAAGGAGCGGGAAGTCACCAAGACCTATCTGGCTCTCACCCACGGCGTGTGGAAGGCGCCGGAAGGCGAGATAACGCTCCCGTTGGGACGTATGCATCACAATCGTACGCGCTACGGCGTGCGTGAAGACGGTCGGGAGAGTACGACGGCGTACACTGTACAGGAATTCTGGAAGACCTGGCAGTTTCCCCGAGAGCTTCACGTGGATGACCGAGGGTATGGTGGATTTTCATTGGTTACGTTTCGTCCAAAGACGGGGCGGACTCACCAGATACGAGTACATGCGCAGCACGTGGGACACCCCTTGGTTGGCGATAACCTGTACGCCGGGAGAAAGCGGAGCAGGGAAGATAGAAAATGGGCCACACGCGTCATGCTGTCGGCACAATCACTCGAGCTCGTGCACCCCGTGACCCATGAGCGAATAAAGTGGGAGACGCGGCAAGACCTTTTGGCTCACGTACAAAAATATTTTCCTACAGAATGAGCATGGCGTCGCCAAAGGAGAAGAAGCGATAGCCCAGGCGCACGGCTTCGGCGTAGGCGTACCCCAACAGCGCATCGTGGAAGTTTGTGAAGTGGGTATCCGTCTGCGGGTAGCTCACGAACGCAGAGACGAGCATGAGGAGGGTACTCCCTGGAAGATGAAAATTTGTCATCAAGGCATCGGTCGCCCGAAAACGATAGGGTGGGTAGATATAGATCTTGGTGCTTTTACTGACAGGTGTAATACTACCCAACTCGTCGACGGCAGATTCCAGGGCACGGAGCGTGGTCGTACCTACAACTAGCCGTCTATTACCTGATCGGCGTGAGGCATTCATGGCGGCAGCAGCAGAGCTAGAAATGGTAAATGACTCGCTGTGCATGGGGTGCTCAGTGACATACTCTGTTTTTACCGGAAGGAAAGTGCCGAGCCCAACATTTAAGGTAAGCTCATCCCAGCGGTGGGCATGCTTTAGTTTCTGCAATAGCTGTGGGGTGAAATGGAGGCCTGCGGTGGGGGCTGCTGCGGAGAAACCATATTTGGCGTAAATAGTCTGGTAGTCGTTGGGATTCTTTACCATTTTCTTGATGTATGGTGGTGTCGGCATAGTGCCGACTTCGGCTATTGCTGCTTTTAATTCCCCCTCGTTGCAGTCAAACGCGATCGTGCGTTCCATGCCATCTTTTTCAAGATGGGTGATTGATCCGGATAATACTTGGGGCACTGTCCTTTCGTCTGCCGGCGAGCCCTTCTCGGCTTGCAGCCGTGAATTCCTTTCAAGGACAGTTCCCGTAGCTGCAAATTGGACCACGTCACCGACTTTGAGTCCCGGACGGGTCAGGCAGTGGTAGCGGGAGTGGCCGAGTGGAGCGAGTAAGAGTATTTCGACCTGGCCACCTGTCGCTTTTGTCCCGCGCAAACGGGCAGGGAAAACCTTGGTATTGTTGGCGACTATGTCGTAGCCGCTTGGTAGCAGTGAGGGTAAGTCATAAACGTGGTGGTGAGAAATGGTACCCTCTTGTCGGTGTATAAGCATGAGTCGGGCATGATCCCTCGGATGTGCGGGTTCTTGGGCAATACACTTTGTGGGTAGATCGTACTGAAATTGGTCTAGTGTCAACATGGCCACTCATTGTACGCCATACGCTCTCTACGTGGTAGCATGGAAGGATGATGGGACGGGGTGGTAGACGTGAGCGGCGTGAGCGGGTGCAGATCCCGCGTGATCCGCGTATAACCTATGGCTTCGTTGCCGGAGTTTTACTCCTTTTTATGTGTCTTGCTGGATGGGTATATCAGGAGGCGCGACGGTCACTCGTGTTTGGCAACCCGCATCGCTTCAACATGATCGAGGTGGGAGCTGGTGGCCAGGTGGACTTTCTTTCGTTTGACCCAGTGCTTCGTCGTGTTTTTGTGCTTCCGTTTCCGTCAAATCTGTCTATCCGTTCTCGATCTGTTGGTGAGTATCGGATGGGGGCACTCTATTCATTGGGTTCGTACGGTGGAGGGAGTGGGGGAGAGTTTACCCGACGTAAAGTGCAGGGATTTATGAAAGTGCCGATACCGGGTTACCTCGTGACCGGTGTTGCTGAAACCACCGCGAGTGACCTGCAGCGTGGTTTATGGAATGCATTTTTGCAGAAGAAAACAAACCTCTCTAGACTAGATAGTGCTGTTCTTCTTACCCGTGCCTATAGCTATCTCTGGAAAGTGGCGACGGTGGATGATCTCGTACGTGCAGGGGTTTTTGAGCAGCGTGGAGCAGATTATTTGTACCACCCCGAGCGTTTACAACAATATGTTGGAACTCGATTGTTCGATTGGGGCGTGGGGAGCGAGGGGGTGACTGTTGCTGTTGTCAACGACAGTGGCCTAAATGGATTGGGTAATGATGTGGCTGATTTCCTTACCAACATAGGTCTCGATGTTGTCGCAGTACGCTCGGGTACTCTCGACGCGACGAGCACCGTCGTCACTATATCGTCACATACCAGGGAAATCGACTCGATACTTGTTATTATGAAATCGTTGTTTGGATTTACCAACGTTAGAATAGGTTCGACCGACCAGTATCGGGCGCAAATAGTCGTTACAGTCGGGACAGACGCACAAGACTTGTTTTAGCGAGTGATAAATGAAGGCGCGTAGCCAGCACGTTGAGGCCGCTTTGTCTCACGGATAAAAATAGAAATGGCGCTGTCAGTGGTATTTTTTACACATGCCGCATAGGCATAACCTCGTTTTATGCATTTAGTCAGTTTGAGCGAGAGGTCGTCTGGGAGGGAGCCAAGGTAGACTTTGTCGTCGGTTGTTACCGAGATTAGGCGTGAGCGGGGTGCAAACGTCACCTTTTGTTTACAGGACAGGCAGAGTAGTGTTTCACGGCTCGCGACTTTTATCAAACTTACGGCTTTGGTGAGACCGGGTTGTTCAATAAAATCTTCATCAGTGGTCACCTGAGGTGTAGTCCCGTTTTTTTGGTGGGGAAGGACTTTGAGATTTTTTGTGGCAATGGGATTGTATTTGTCGAGGGTAAGAACCCGTTGATACATAACCTTAGCTTCGTCTTTTTGTCCCATTTCCGTATACGCTCTTGCTAGTCGATTGAGAGCGGGGATGTCATCGGGATTCTCTGCTAAAATTTCGGCGTTTAGTTCGATGGCGAGTTCCCAATTGCCCCCTAAGGCGGCACGGATGGCTTGTTCTTGTAGTTCGCGCATGTATTCGCATTATTATCGAGAGTAAGGGGTGAGTTGTCAATGGGATTGCAGAAATCCGGAAGTCATATTTCCAAGTGAAAAACCGATCTATCTGCGACTGGTGTCGCAGCGATCTTGTGCTCGGATCAATCCTGCGCAATATTTTTCTTTGTAAATATGACTTCCGGATAGAGATTGATGTAAAATGAAGGTATGTCGGGGCACAGTAAGTGGAGCACCATAAAGCATAAGAAGGCGGCAAACGACGCAGTCCGCAGTGGCGTGTTTACCAAGATGGCTAATGCCATTGCGATTGCCGTCAAAAAAGGTGGCGGAGTTGGTGATCCAGATATGAATTTTTCTTTGCGTCTGGCTGTCGATAAAGCTAGAGCTGTTTCCATGCCAAAGGAAAACATTCAACGTGCCATTGAGCGTGGGATGGATAAAGGGGCGGGCGCAGATCTTGCGGAGCTTGTCATTGAGGGATTTGCTCCTGGTGGAGTTTCGGTTGTCGCCACGATTGTTACCGATAGTCGCAACCGTAGTGTGTCTGAACTTAGGAATCTTTTTGAGAAGCACGGTGGGCGCATGGGAGAGCCGGGGAGCGTTATGTACCAATTTGAGGCGTGCGGTATAGTTCCATATAATGGTGCGCTGAGTGAAGATATCCAGCTTGCACTTATTGATCTGGGTATGACCGATGTTGTCCCCGACGAAGAAGGCGGAGGTACGGTTTATACCGTTCCTGATAGGGTGCACGATGTTGTCTCGTACCTCACCTCGGCGGGTGTCGATGGTGTGGAGGGTAGTCTGGGATATCGTCCTAAGGTGACTGCTAGTGCGAGCAATCCAGACACGACCATTGCTTTTCTTGAGGCTCTGTCAGATTACGATGACGTGCAGGAGGTCTATGCCAACATGGCCTAGGCGGGTTGAGAAACGACCTATTCTCACCAAGCGACGGAAGTTTGTGCTTGTTTCTTTATTACTCTCTCTCGGTCTTGTTGTTATTCAGCGGCTGCCTATTGAAGAACGCTACGGCGCGATCATTGGTTTTGCCGTTGCGTCTTATTTTCTTACTGCGTGGAGTCTCCTCTCTGAGCTTCGTGGTTCTGCTTGGCTTACGAACATGATTTTGCCGACATTTTATCCCGTATCGGTCGCACTTTTTTATTTCCTGCTACCCGCAGAGTCGGTTACTCGATGGATTGTGACGCTGCTTTTTGCAATCTCGATGTACGGCCTACTTCTTACCGCTAATATTTTTGCCGTTGCCTCCATTCGCACTATTCAACTGCTGCGTGCGGCTCGGGCAGTGGGCTTCCTTCTTACCGTGTTGTCGGCGGCGTTTCTCTACCACGTCATTTTTTCGCTACGCGTGTCTGTTGGTATCGTTACCCCACTTGTATTTTTAGCGACATTTCCTCTAGTGTTGCAGGGTGTGTGGTCGTATAGTCTCACGGGTAGTATCAAGCGGGAGACGGGATATGCAACGGTAGGAGCCATCATTATTACCGAGATAGCAACGGCGCTGTCTTTTTGGCTCATTGATATACCGATGGCGAGCGTGATGCTGTCCATGGCGATGTACGTAATCCTAGGTATATTCCAGCATGATGTCGAGGAGCGTTTATTCCCCAGGACAATACAGGAATATGTGGGCTTTGCTGCAATTGTATTCTTGGTTGTGACCGGCGCGGTCTTTATGCGGTGGATGGGGTAAACCACTACTTGTACGCAAAGGGGCAGGGGAGTAGTCCCATAGTTTTATATAACCTATAATAAATTGCGACGTTTTCACGAATAGTCCTATAATTTTTCACGATTGTGGAAAAAAAGTACCCAATCTTTGCGAATGGTGTGTGATCCTGTTGATATAGTTCGTATTATTTGGCTTTGGCAAATCTCGACGGGCGAGTGATAGCACCAGATGTTACATCTGGGGCTCACGAACTAGGGCTAATCCTGTGTAGCAGGGACATACTTCCAGAGGTCACATCTGGTATGGCAGATTGCCACGTAGGGTTGGAAGCGTTGGCGGGTACACGCGACTCTGGGTGTATCGCCAATAAATATAAGGGTGTAGTACGGATTTGATGGTATATGGAGTAGAGTGTGGATTTGGTCCATTCTGGCCGTTCCCCCGTTTTATGGATATGTGACTGTGGGGAAGCATATATATAATATGTCGCACAATATATCTTTTATGACATATTGCCAATAATCGGGAGGGGGCTGAAAAATTTTCAAATTCCAATTTTCAATTTTCAAAATAGCAAGAAATTGTTTTGCGTCGACTTTTCGTTTTTAATTGTCCCCCACTTTTACATGCCTGTCGATTTGACCATTTCCGAACTTTACCCGTAGAAAAATCACTATTTTGGCTATATAACTAATCGTGCGTATCTGGCGACTAGCCGTAGACGCGATTCTACGGTCTCTACCTCTGGTAGTATGTGGAGAAAACAGGCGACTTAACCCTTTTTGACGATAGCAAAAAGTTTTTTGTAGTCACGGTAGTATGGCTCTAACTCAGCTTTGACTGCGGGCAGTGTTACGAGTGTCCATTTCTCGTCCAGCTTGGCTTCGGCTGCTTCTACGATTGCCACGACACTATCGAGCTCGCGCTTTGACAGCATTCGTATAAATTCGGTGACGCCCGTGGGATGGATGAATCGGTAGCAATCGGCGTTTGTCACTATTTCGGATTCGAGGCTGGTGTGCGGGACGGCACCGTGGTGGGACTCGACGGCATTATAGATGATAGCTTTCTCTTGCTCGGTAAGCTCGTGGGACGGCTCCAGAATTTCTTTTGTGTATGCGAGGGACATAGCGACGTGTTCGGTAATTTTTCCGGCGTGCATCGCTTCGCCAAGCTTAACGTCCATGAGGCAGATGCCAAGCGTTACCAGATCTTGTCTGGCTTTTAGCTTTTTGGCGAATTCCTTGCCTTTTTTGAGAGACATCTCAAAGTGGGTGGGACTCGGTGCATTGTATTTTGTTATTTCCCCTTTTGCCAGATCTGTAATCTGGGAAATTAGTTGCGGCGTGATCATACGTTTTACTTCTTTTTTACAATATACCCTACGATGTCATAGTCAGGATGCCAAAATTCGAGCATGGTGAGATCGGGGCGAATAATCTCCCGGATGTAAGGATTGTCGTCTGTTAGATGAGCTTGCTTGAATTGTTCATAGTCCGCGACACGGAAGTCTCCGGCGCCTACTTGGTATCGGTACGGGTCCGGATGACGGATGCGAAGTCGAGCTATCTGCCCGTACGGCGTTTTGAACGGCTTGTGGAGTACGACACGTGGCCCGTTGTGTTCTTTGTCGAAAGTTCCCATCTCTGTCAGGATATTGGCTAGCACATCATATTCTTCGTAATAGTGACTACAGATTGTCAAAACACCACTAAACTCGAGATGCTCTGCGGTAAGTTTTGCACATAGCTCCTGGGATTTTTCTGCGACATAGCCAACTGCTTTTCCGAGCGACTCTTGAGAGTGGATTGGACTATATCTGTACAGCTTCATTCGTTTAGTATATCGTGATTGACAAGCCACCAACAATGTCGCACAATGAAGGTGGGTCCCTTAGTCAAATTCTCTCCCTCCACCCTCTGACTATAGGATACGAGCAAATACCACTATAGGGTTTGTGGTACCACACTCGGTATGTGCGGTGGGTGTGTATGTTGAAATTTGCGCGATATATCCTTCCCAAAATTTATTCCGCTTGTTTGGCAGTCGAAATACTATGAGTGCTAACCACCTTACTCCTACGTTAGAGGACGCGATCGAAGAGTTCCTCGAGTATCTCACTATTGAACGACAAGTGTCGGTATTTACCGTGCGCAACTATCGATTTTACTTGCGAAAGTTTGCTGTGTGGCTAGATAAGCACTATTCTGATGTGAGTTTGGCCGATCTATCGACAAAAATACTTAAAACGTATCGGTTGTACCTTGCCCGTATGCAGGATAAGGACGGCCGATATCTTTCACCGGTCACCCAGGGTTATTATGTAATAGCACTTCGTTCTATGCTGCGCTATCTTATCCGCCAGGATTACGAGGTCGTATCTCCAGAGCGCTTGGAGCTACCAAAGGGCAAAGAACACTCGCTCAAGTTCCTCGACTACGAGTCAGTTGAACGAATGATAGAGTCAGCCAATCTGGAGACTATCCGCGGGTTGCGTGACCGCGCTATCATGGAGACACTCTTTTCTACAGGCCTGCGAGTATCGGAACTTTGTTCTTTGAATAAGTCGACAATTAACTTGGAGACACGGGAATTTGCGGTTGTTGGCAAGGGGCGAAAGGTGCGTGTCGTCTTTCTCTCGGTACGTGCGGCTGGGTGGGTTGAACGGTACTTGCGAGAACGGAATGACCACTATGCACCCGTCTTTATACGCCATGCCCGCGAAAAACCCGCCATTGATGACCCTAAGGCTGGAGAAAAGTTGCGCCTGACCACCCGCTCGGTACAGCGGATTATCGGCAAGTATGGGCGACTGGCGAATATTCCCATTGCGATAACGCCCCATGTACTGCGGCACTCGTTTGCGACAGATCTTTTGTCTCACGGGGCGGGACTTCGGGAGGTGCAGGAGATGCTCGGGCACAAGAATATTGCCACTACCCAGATATACACCCATGTGACGAACCCACAGCTAAAGAGTGTGCACGAAAAATATCACTCGGGGAACGACGAAGCATAAAGTGCACCACGGGTCTCACCCAGCTTTCTCACCAGTCCTAGTTTTTGGAGCGCTGCAAGCTCGTAGTGCAGTGTGGAACTTGGTGTGCCGACGAAGTTACGTGAGAGATAATCGAAACTAACAGTGTCTTGCTCACGGATAGTCTCGAGAATGGCACGCCTCCGAGGAAGGAGCCGCGCCTCTGCCTCGGCGAGCGCCAACGATTGTTTAAGAGAGTGAATATCTGCCATGCAACAACTTTAGAAGATATTGGTAGATGTTGTCAAATATTGATAGATATTGATAGATAGACAGGGATATAATCACACTATGCGGCAAGTGGCGGTTTCGGGGCAGGTATGGAGCTATACGGTAACTCCTGGCAAAGGAGTCCCGATAGTCTTTCTTCATGGTTGGGGCCGCAGTGGTAGCGAGTGGGTTCCTTTTGCCCAGGGGCTGCACATCGCAACCGGCAGACCAGTGTATACAGTCGATCTGCCAGGGTTTGGTGGTTCGCCTATCCCCATCGTTTCTGATATTACGGAGTACACTGAACGTTTTTTCCAATGGCTTACCTATATGAAGCTTAAGAAAATTAGTTTGGTTGGTCACTCCTTGGGCGGACGTGTGGGTATTGTGCTTGCGGCAACCCGACCGGAGGTATTTGAGGCACTCGTTCTGGTGGATCCAGCGGGGGTGAAGCCGCGATCTATCCGCCGAACTTTCCTGAGGACTGCTGCGGCTCTTTTCCGATGGGTGCCACCTTCTATACGAGCTCGGGTTGTTGGGGGAATCATGGATGAGGACTATCGTAGTTCACCCGAACTGCGCACATTGTATCGGGCAATTGTGAAAACCGAGCTTACACCTTACTTGTCTCGAATTCTTTGCCCGACGTATGTAATCTGGGGAGAAAAAGATCCACTTCTCCCCCTCGAACAGACCGATGTATACAAGCGGCTTATTCCAGACGTGCGTATACGTGTGGTGTGGGGTGCGGGACACGATCCACAGTTGTCACACGCTGAGAAGCTCATGCGGATTTTGGAGGAAATATGGACTTTTTGAGAAGTATACGTGACTGGCTTTACGGTCAGTGGATTGCTCGAGAAGTACGGCGCTTTCACGGGCGTGGAGGCAAGGTGGTCGTTGTAACCGGTTCATACGGAAAAACATCTGTTAAGGAACTGGCGTATGATCTCACCCGCCATAAGTACCGGACTGTCGAGACGAGCGGTAACTACAACACACCCGTTGGCATCGCCAAGACACTTCGATATGAAGTAGCCCCCACTACTGAGCTCCTCATACTCGAAGTAGGTGCATACCACGTGGGTGAGATTGCGTGGTTTTGCCGCATCTTACATCCGGACGTTGGTGTCATGACCGGCATAGCCAGACAGCACCTCACCCGTTTTGGCAGCTGGGAAAATATTATCCGGGCAAAGACCGAAATTGCGGAGTATATACATGGTCATGGTGGGACTCTCATTGCCAATGGGTGTGACGAGACCGTGCGCGCGCATGTGCATGAATCTATCTGGTATACCGGTGGTAGCCGCGGGGAGGTAAACCAAAATGGTGCCCGAGCGATTGCTCGGGCGTGTGGGATGAGCGAGCGGGAAATAGCAGCTGCCGAACAACATATTCGTTCCGTGCCAAACCGCTTTGAGATGACGGAGGCACGGTATGGGATGAAAGTAATAGATGATAGCTACAACAGTAACGAGAAAAGCTTTGTCGAAGCGGTGCAGTACCTGGGGCGGCAGAAAAAATATACGCGAATACTTGTTACCCCAGGACTACTCGAACTGGGGCGAGAGACCGCGCCGGTGCACCAAAAACTGGGTAAATTGGTGAATGGCAATGCTGACGTCCTCATACTGGTAGGTGATACCGAACAAACGCGCGCGCTTACCGCCGGCGCGTCTGGTGTACGAACTATCACTATTGCAAAAACACTAGACTTTATGGGAGCGGTTGCCGCGCTCAAACTGCGCAAAGAGCCACTGGTGCTTTTGGAGAATGATATCCCGGAAACACACGCCTAAACTACCCAGATAATTTCTTGCCGAGCTTGCTACCAAGGGAAGTGGCTGCGTCCTCGAGCACATTTGATGCAAATGACCGTGCCGTTTTTCTATTCTCGGCATCGCGGATCGTCGCAAGGTCAACGAGGCGTTTTATTAGCTCGGGGTAGGTATAACCCGATTTATCCCAGATGTAAAAACTAAGCGATCCGGGAATGGTGTTTATTTCTACACAATACACCTGTTTACCCTTCGCCAAAAAGTCGATGCGGACAAGGCCGCCACAATCAAAGAGGCGGAACACTTGTTTGGCAATGTCGGCTATCTTTTTGGCAACGTCCCCAGACACCTCTGCGGGAATCTGTCGGTCAGTCCCTGCCATGCCCTTTGTCTTACCGCCCGTGAGGTATTTTTCTTCGAACCCGAGGAAATCGCTTTGTCCGTGAAAGACTTCTTCGACGACAGATGTTTCGAGTGTGCTCCCCGCGTTCCCCATAACTGATATATTAAATTCCCGGGCGTTTTCTATCCCCTCCTCGACCACGACACGTGTGTCGAGCGCCGCGGCGAGGTCGATCGCGCGAATGAGCGATTCTTTGTCTGTCGCCATAGTGGTGCCAATACTACTGCCCCCGCGGCTCGGCTTTACGAACAGGGGGAACGAGAACTTACCGGTAATTGTTTTTAGGAGTGGGTTCTTTTTCTCCTGCCACTCCTGTCGGTAGAACCAGAGGTAGGAAGCTTGTGGTATTCCGGCCGCTGCAAAGGCATGTTTCATAGCAACCTTGTCCATGCCGATTACAGCGCCAGTTAATCCCGTGCCAACCATCGGTATGCCTTGTGCTTCTGCTATCCCCTGGATCCAGCCACCCTCCCCTACCCCGCCGTGAAAGCAGGGAAAGAGCACGTCGAACGGTGTCTCTTTTGCGGAAAAAGGCTTTGGCTCGGCAAGTGGTATTACCGCCTGGCTGCTTTTCTCTGGTAACCCAGCGTGCTTTGCGAGTTTGGGTATTAATGAAAGTTTGCTATACGTGCCGATGTCCTTGAGTGCTTCGCCGGTGTAGAGCTCGCCAGATTTGGCGACGTATAGTGGGATGACGTCGAACTCTCCTTTAGCTGCCGCCATGGCTTGTACGCCGGTAATGACCGAGATTTCATGTTCTGGGCTCACCCCGCCGTATATAAACGCAACACGGAGTCTTTTTTCATTTTTCATAGGTTTCCCTTATCATGGGAACGTATTACCTCGATAAGCTCTGGGAATACCGTTTCGTTCGGGTGTTTGTCATCTATCATAAAGTGGCCACGGTCGTGGAAAATGTGCGCGACGGAGTTGGTCCTCGTGTGAATAAGCTCTGGCTCGGCAACTGGGATAAAGGGGTCATCGGTCGAATAGAACTGTTCTATCCAGCCGGCGTTTTCCTTTATCTTTGCCCATTGCCAGGGATCTTTGTACCAGCCGGCTTCTTTTTCATCGTCAAACCCGAGGTCCGTGTGCATGACACCTATGAGAACTGCTCCAGCTAGCCTGTGAGTTTCGAGATATCTAAGAATAGCGACGGCACCGGAAGAGTGACCGATAGCGATAGTTTCTTCCCCCATTTTGAGTGTGGACTCCATGTAGGGAAGCCATATGTCCATGTGTGCGGCAACAGGATCGGGCATGTCGGTTGCCACAACGGTGTAACCTTTTTTTTGTAATTCAGCCTGAATCCAAGGATACCAATTGTCGGTTGCGACGTGGGAGCCACCATTTCCCGGGATTATGACAATTCGCTTCATGTCTTGTATTTTAGCAGAATGTCGTGATACGCTAATAGCTCATGAAAAAACTACGGACAAAGAAAATTATCCTTTCTATCGGGCTGTTTGGCTTGGCGCTTGTCGTAGCTGCTGGTCTCTTCATCAAATACGACACGCCTGCTGCGGCGGAATTTACTGATAACGTATTGCGGCCGATACTGGGACCTGGCGTCGTTATTCCACTTGAGGCGTTTTACTATAATTTTTCTGATAAGTTACAGCAAACTATGTATAACCCAAAGAGTGACACTGGGGTGACATTTGTCGATGTTGGCAATACGGCGAACATTTCGATACATGGAAGCGATCTCAACCTTACTCCGATTCCCGTTACCCATTCGTATCCTGCCGATTCTGGTGAGGGGGTGTGGCAGGTACGACCGCTCGCCGCGTTCCCCAACCAAGCTGTTGCGGCATATACCTATGTACGACCTGACCCAGAAAGGCCGTATGCGAACGTCACTATTTTTCAACTTGATATGCGGCAGGTAAAGATGGGCGCTACCGCCGGTACTCAACAACCAGGCGGTCCCGTGGGTATGCCGGGACCGGGAGTGGTTCCACCTGACATTATCTCATCCGGTAAGCTCCTCGCGGCTTTTGACGGTGGTTTCCAGTATCGCGACGGTCAATATGGCATGATTGTAGGCAACACCACTTACCTACCGCTTAAGGATAATCTGGCAACGATTGTTGGTTATAAAGACGGATCGCTCAAGATTCTCAACTATACCGGACAGTCACTTGCCGGGCAGGTTGATTTTGTCCGACAAAATTGTCCGATGCTTGTTGCGGATGGCCGTGTCGCAACAACCAATCAGGAGGATAAAAAACTGTGGGGGAGAACGCTTACCGCTGGTATTTATACTTGGAGGAGTGGGATGGGTCTAACCAAGAACGGGAATCTTTTATTTGCTGTTGGAAATAATTTGACGCCCACCACACTTGCAACTGCGCTCCAGATGGCGGGGGCTGAGAACGCTATGCAACTCGACATAAATCCTTACTGGGTTCGTTTCAACATCTTTGATACCATTGGCAATGGACAATATAAGACGTCTACGCTCGTAAAAGATATCCACGATGGTTCGTTTGCCTACCTTCATGGGTACAATAAAGATTTCTTCTACCTCTATAAAAAATAAATTTAAGGTACTCGTCAGTCAGCATGCCTTAGAATAAACGGTATATGTATTTAGCCGTCATATACATGGTGGTGGTCTCATCTTTTATGATAAGCCACCGCATGTGGTTTTCTCCTGATCAGTTTTTTGTTTTTGCAATTTTTGGGGCGCTCATTCTGGGCCGTGGAAAAGCCTTTATTCGTGACTGGGGACCATTTCTCTTTTTTTACTTTGCCTACGAATTTCTGCGTGGCATAGTGCCGCTTATCTCCCCCGCTGTGCATATTTGGCCTATGATACATTTTGATACCTTTGTATTTGGTTCGATACCTGGTGTTTCTCTCCAGCATTGGCTGTATACCCCGGGAGTGGTTCATTGGTACGATTTTGTTGCGGTCACCGCATATATCTCGTATTTTGTTGCACCGATGCTACTTGCATATGTGTTCTGGCTTGTCGACCGACGCGATTTCGTTGCTTTTTCGAGGGCATTCCTTGGCCTCGCCTACCTCTCGTTTGTGACCTATATTGCGTTTCCGGCGATGCCGCCGTGGATGGCGGCACAGGCTGGCTATATACCGCCTGTATCTGAAGTTACCCCGCTTGTCATGGCTCATTTCCTCCCTGGGGAGTCGCTCCCCACGCTCTATAGTTTTTTACGTGCCAATCCGGTCGCCGCCATGCCGTCACTCCACGCGGCTGTGCCGTTTCTGATCTCTCTTTTTGCCGTGCGTCGGTGGAAGATGTGGGGGCTTTTGGCAGGTCTCTATGTTGTGGCGGTGTGGTTTGCAGTCCTCTATTTGGGTGAACATTATGCCTTGGACGTCATTGTCGGTGTGCTCTACGCGATGGGCGCTTTTTGGTTGGCAACGCGGAAGTGGTCAAAACGTACTACGACAAACACACTCGCCGAGGCTATCGCGGCAGAGTAAAATGAGTTGGGTTGCACGTAGCTTTTATAATTTCCAGAGCGTGAGGAGATGGTACATGACAAGGGCTGGCCAGACGATCGCCTTGCCAAGGCGAAAGAAAAAATCTCCCACGCCGCTTGCACCGGGAAGATAGTAGACAAGCGCGCCGATCGTGCCGAGGCTGTAGAGCGCGCTGCTGCCCGCCGAGTGGGCGTGGCACGTGTTTATGTGTTCGGCGGGTTTTTGTGGAGGGGTAGTTTTGGGCATACGTTAAATCTTCCCGACGAGGTCAATGCCGGGTTTTAAGGTCTTTTCACCCGGGTGCCAGTTGGCGGGGCAGACAACAGCGCCACCGCTCTCACGCACAAACTTTGCAGCCTGCAGTTTGCGCAAGATTTCTTCAATATTGCGACCAATGCTATTGTCATGAATTTCTATGGAAACGAGTTTGCCATCGGGATCAATAATGAAACTGCCCCGGCGAGAGAGGCCCTCTCCTTCTATATAGGTACCGAAAACTCGACAAAGTGCGCCGGTTGGGTCGGCGGCCATTGGGTATGTGATGGTACTGATAGCCTTTGAGTGATCATGCCAGGCCTTGTGGACAAAGGCGGTGTCGGTTGAGATGGAGACAACCTCTGCTCCCTCTTTTTGGAACGCTGCGTAGTGGTGCGCGGCATCTTCGAGTTCAGTGGGGCAGACAAAGGTGAAATCGGCGGGATAGAAGAGGAGAACGAGCCATTTACCACGATAGATAGAAGAGGAGAACGAGCCATTTACCACGATAGTTGGAAAGGTTTACTTTTGAGAAGGCATCCTTGTAGTAAATCTCGAGAGTTGTGTCTGGAATCATGTCGCCAACGGTGAGCATACTTACCCCCAATCTTAAACTATATATTGGTAGCTACAGTATATCATGAGCGTCTACGGTGAAATGACACAGATACGCACACGTTATTTTGTGGTATTTATGCCGAGCAATGTGTAGAGGTGACAGTAGCCGAGTGTGGCCGTCAAGGCAGCAACTGCTGTAACTACGTAGGCTACACCTGCGACCCAGCCGGTGGTGCGCATGGCGACAATCAGCGCAACAATTGCGATCACGTATCGAACAATTTTGTCTACTGTCCCGACATTTTTCTTTAGTTTCATATTACCTCCTTTATACTTCTTCTTCCTCTGATTCTTGCAGTGTTGTAACCGTCGTAACTAGATCGCCTGCATTTGGCCGCATGAGAATGACCCCCTGGGTGCTTCGACCCAAAACTTTGATGTTTTTCAGGGGTAATTTGATAACCTGAGCAGCTTTGGTACTAATGACCACCTGCTGATCGTCTTCCGTTACCATGCGAACGGCGGCTATGTTACCCGTCTTCTCAGAGAGCTCGGCGACTTTTACCCCCTGCCCTCCCCTATTTTGCTCGGGGTACTCATCGACGCTTGTGCGCTTGCCGAGTCCGTGTTCGGTGACTACGAGAATCTCGCGATAGAATTTGCGGCGACCATCCATGGGCTTTTCCGGATTTACTTCGACAGTTTCCATGGCTATAACTTCGTCGCCATCCTTGAGATTTATGCCTTTGACACCCATGGTGTCGCGGCCGGTGGCACTCACGTCGGTCTCCTTGAATTTGATGGATTTGCCGTGCTTAGTAACCAAGATAATATAGTTTTCGCCGTTTGATAGCACCGTCTTCACCAACTTATCGTCATTGCGGAGCGCGATGCCGATCTTGCCGGAGGCACGGATGTTTTCATATTCGGCGAGCGGCGTCTTTTTTACCATACCCTTTTTGGTTGCCATGGTAATAAACATCTTTTTGTCGGTGAAGGTATCTTTGGTGAGTGTGAGCAGTGCTTGCACTCGCTCCGTGTCACCGAGGGAAAGTAAATTGACGATTGCCTGACCTTTGGCTTGGCGAGAGCCTTCGGGAAGCTCAAATGCGCGTAGGCTGTAGACCTTGCCAAGATCGGTAAAGAACAAAACGAAGTCGTGTGTATTGGCGACAGTCATGTGCATAATCTCATCTTCTTCTTTGGTGGTCATACCCACGACTCCTTTGCCGCCGCGGCGCTGCGTGCGATAGGTAGAGAGCGGCATACGCTTCACGTAGCCATCTTTGGTTATGGCTACGAGGTTGTCTTCCTTGGCTACCAAATCTTCCTCCGAAAATTCTCCAAGCTTGCTCTTTACCACTTTGGTCTTTCGTTCGTCGCCGAACGTACTCTTAAGCTCGCCGAGCTCCTTGACGATGGTCGCGAGAATTGCAGCTGGGTCTTTAAGCAGTGTAGCGAGTGCTTTAATGACTTTTAGGAGTTCGTTGTATTCATCTTCTATCTTCTGACGTTCGAGGGCAGAGAGGCGCCGGAGCTGTAGATCCAAGATAGCAACTGCCTGTATATCGGAGAAGCCAAATTTTTCAATAAGATTCTTCTTGGCATCTTCGGTGTCTTTACTCTTTTTAATAGTCTCTATTACTTCGTCTAAGTGATCGAGCGCTTTGATATATCCCTCCAGTATGTGGATGCGAGCGCGAGCAGCTTTTAGCTCAAACTGGCTGCGACGTACCACAACCATCTGACGATGGGTGACATAGTGGCTCAAAATGGTTTTTAGATTCATAAGGTGTGGAGTGCCGGAGGCATCGAGAGCCACCATGTTGGCGGGGAAACTGCTTTGTAGTTCGGTGTGTTTCCAGAGATTGTTTAATACACTCTTTGGTTTGGCGGCTTTTTTGAGCTCGATGACTATCCGTAAACCCTCACGGTCAGATTCGTCCCGAAGGTCGCTTATACCGTCTAACTTTTTGTCACGGACGAGGTCGGCCATGCGACCGATCATCTTTGCTTTGTTGACTTGGTACGGAATCTCGGTGACAACGATCTGAAACTTGCCACTCTTCGTTTCTTCGATTTCGGCCACGGCGCGGGTTACGATTTTTCCTTTACCGGTAGCATAGACTTCGCGAATTGCGTTTGCATCGTAGATGACTCCACCTGTTGGGAAATCGGGACCTTTAATATTTTCCAAGAGGTCGTCAACCTCTGCGGAAGACTCGAACGAGCCCATGAGATTAGTGTAGGGAGTGCTTGCCAGTTCGTCCTCGGGAATATCCTGGGCGAGTTCTACCGTGCGAGTTGATTTACCCTTTGCGATGAGTGCGACGGTCGCATCGACAACCTCGTTTAGGTTGTGTGGTGGGATCTTTGTGGCCATGCCAACGGCAATACCGTCTGAGCCCATAAGGAGTAGGTTGGGGAGCTTGGCTGGCAAAACAGTCGGCTCTTGCTGAGTACCGTCGAAGTTATCGATCCAATCGACCGTTTCTTTTTCAAGATCCGTCAAGAGTTCGGCGGTGATTTTGGCGAGCCGAGCTTCGGTGTAACGCATGGCTGCGGGGGAATCACCGTCAATGCTGCCGAAGTTACCCTGACCATCGACCAGCATATAGCGCATGGTGAAGTCCTGGGCAAGGCGAGCGAGGGCGTCATACACAGCCATATCACCGTGGGGATGGTATTTGCCAAGAACCTCACCGACGATACGGGCACACTTCTTGTACTTTGCAGGGAATGAGAGCCCGAGCTCTTTCATACCGTACAGAATGCGACGATGCACCGGTTTCATGCCGTCGCGTACGTCCGGGAGCGCACGGGCGACGATGACGCTCATGGCGTAGTCAAGGTATGCTTTTTTCATCTCCCCCACTACTTCGCGGGAAACAACGCGACCGTATGGAGTATCTTCGGTCGTGAACGAAGTGTTCATGGTGAAGCCACCCTCTGCTGGTGCAGGGGCTAGCGTCTCTGTCACCTCGGTTACCGATTCGTCACCGAGGTCGAGTGGTTTTAGAATGGAGTCGTCTGCCACTTATTTTTCTCCCCTCTTCATATCTTCTGCTAGTACTTTTTCTGCTTCAGCACGACCGAGGAATACACCGGTTTTGACAAACTTGCCGGGCTCGAGATCTTTGTAGTGGTCGAAGAAGTGTTTAATTTTCGCACGGGTGTGTTCCGGAACATCGGTAACGTCTGTCCAGACCCCAAATAATGGATCTACCTTCTTTACGGGGACCGCGATCAATTTGGTGTCGACCCCTTCTTCGTCGGTCATTTCCAGCATGCCGATGAGTTGGGCTTTTACCCCGACTCCTGGGACGAGTTTTTCGGAGGTTAAGAGTACGATATCGGTGGGGTCACCATCCTGGCCCTTGCTACCCAAGACAAAACCATAGTTAAAGGGAAAGGCCATGGGAGTGTGCAGAATGCGATCTGCCATGATCATACCCGTTTCTTCGTCGCGCTCATATTTGACATGTGAGCCCTCGGGGATTTCTATAAAAACTTTGATTTGCATGGGATCGGACATAGTACCTCCTTTTTGTGTATTAGACATCAAGTGTCGCCTGATGCGCATTGGTTTGAATAAACTTTTTACGTGGTGGGACGTCATCACCCATGAGAATTGAGAAGACTTCGTCGGCGGCCTCGGCATCCTCTACCGTTACCTTCTTCAGGATGCGATTTTTGGGATTCATGGTTGTTTCCCATAATTGCTCGGGATTCATCTCGCCCAAGCCCTTGTACCGCTGGATGACTGTCTTCTTTCCCTTTAGGCCACTTAAGATTTCGTCACGCTCTTCGTCGGAGTAGACGTAGTGAATATTTTTGTCTGCTTCTATGCGGTAGAGGGGTGGCATTGCGACGTAGAGATGACCCTGCATTACGATATCTGGCATGTGGCGGAAGAAGAACGTCAGTGCAAGCGTCGTAATATGTTCGCCATCTACATCGGCATCATTCATGAGAATTATTCGGTGGTACCGGAGTCGTTCAATGTTGAAAGTATCCCCGATCCCCGTTCCCAGTGCGATAATTAGATTTTTCAGCTCTTCGAAGGCGATAATCTTGTCGAGACGTGCGCGCTCGGTGTTTAAGATCTTACCGCGAAGCGGGAAGATGGCCTGAAAACGACGATCCCGTCCTTGTTTGGCGGAGCCACCGGCGGAGTCTCCCTCGACGATATATATCTCGGATTTGGCCGGGTCACGGTCAGAACAGTCGGCGAGCTTGCCGGGAAGCGTGGTACCCTCGAGAAGACCCTTGCGAACCACGGCATCGCGGGCGGCGCGGGCGGCCATACGAGCTTTGGCGGCTAGCTCGGCCTTTTCGAGCATCTTTTTAGCTTCGCCGGGGTGTTCTTCGAGGTAGACTTCGAGCTTTTCTTTGACAATGGCGTAGACGGCGCTTTGTGCCTCCATGTTGTTTAGTTTGGCTTTGGTTTGGGACTCAAACTGGATTTCTGAAGATGGCATTTTCACAAAGACAACCGCTGTTAGTCCTTCTTTTAGGTCCTCACCGGTTATCTCGACTTTGCCGTTGCCCTTTTTTGCGAGGTAATCTTTGATAACTTTGGTCAAGGCGGTACGGAAGCCGGTTAAATGCGTACCACCATCATAGGTATTTATTACGTTGGCAAACGTTAAAATGTTTTCGTTGAAGGAGTCGTTGTACTGGAACGCTACTTCGGCGAGAATCTTTAGCCCATTTTCCTCGTAATCACCACTCATGTAGATGACGTCGTGCAAAGGTTTTTTGTGGGTGTTTAGGTGGGCAACTAGTGAGCGGATACCAGACTCAAAGTAGAAATTGGCGACCTCGTTAGTCCGCTCGTCGTTGAGGTGCAAAAATAACTTGGGTACCAGGTAGGCACGTTCGCGCACGCGACCTTTAATCTTCTTAAAGTCAAACTCTATAGTTTTCTTGAAGATAGAGGTGTCCGGGATAAAGGTGGTGTAGGTACCAGAGGGGTCAGTCAATAAGTGAGCGTGGGCGGGATTTATGATTTTTTTGGCTTCAGCCTCGGTAATAGTTTTTACTGCGTATTTGGGCTTGCCGATGGTATATTCCTGGGTGAAGTATGTACCGTCGCGTTTTACCACGACGCGAAAGTCGGTCGATAGAGCGTTTACCGCGGAGGCGCCGACGCCATGTAAACCACCGGATGCCTGGTACGCTGTCTCCTCAAATTTGCCGCCCGCGTGGAGTTTGGTCATCGCAATCTCGAGCGCCGAGACACCGGAGGGGTGCATGTCGGTTGGGATGCCGCGACCGTCGTCTGAGATGGTGGCATAGCCGCTTTTTTCGAGCGTCATGTAGACGTTCTTGGCGTAGCCGGCGATGGCTTCGTCGACACTGTTGTCGATAATCTCTTTGAGGAGCTCTTGTAGCCCTCGTTCGTCGGTACTGCCTATATACATGCCGGGACGCTTGCGGACAGGCTCCAATCCTTCGAGGACTTTAATGTCTTTAGCTGAATATGAAGATGGCATAAACAATTTTTCCCGTTATCGAATTGGGCAGGTAACCACTATAACACAGGCCATTCTAGCAGGCTAAACCGGACGCGTCCACGGACCTATAATCATTTTGTCCTCGGTAAGTGAAGGAAGAAGTGTTGCATGGCGAGCGCTACCGAACAGTTGGCCGAGAGCTGTTGTTCTGCCTCCCCCACTCCCGTCTCGATTTTCCCTAAAATCTCTTGAGAGGAAATGTTATTTGTTGTTGCAAGCGTTGCGGAAAGCGCTCGACCAAGTCTCCGTATCCAAGCAAGTGCTTCTTCGCGGTCGGTACTCACGCTTCCTGCGAGAGCTATCCGCTCGCCGAGGGGGGCGGACATGGCCATTTTGACGAGCCCCAGAGCATCGTGCCCTTCACCGGTATTTGTATCTTTTTTCTTTTCACGACTGAGATGTACTACGCTACAGCGGGAGCGGATTGTTGCAAGGAGTGACCCAGCAAGCTCGCATGTCAGGATAAATTCGGCATTCCCCTCTTCGAGCATTTTTAACAGAGCGTTCTGTGCAGGGATTGTCAGTTGATTTGCTTCCTCTATCCATATGATTCGTCCTAAACGGCTGTGCGTGGCGAGTGCGTGGCGAATTTCGTGTACTTGTTTAATGGTGATCGAGGTTTTTTCGGCAATTACACGTACGAGTTCTTTAGTTTCAGCGGCGTTTGCTACGTAGGCGGCGCGCGACTCAGAAGTACCATAATCGACGATGTATGCTGCCATACCTGCATTATATGTCTATTGCCATTGGACGGATAGAACAAATATGTCTAATATAGAACCATATGCAAGATCTTGCCCTCATCCTGAAGAAGGATGGCTTGCTGTCGGATTCTGATTATTCACGTCTGCAGCAGGAAAGTTATGTCAGTGGTACGCCGCTCGACGATCTCGTCGTGTCTTCTGGTGTGGTTCCGCCTGAGGCGGTTGCGCGTGCTCGAGCAAAACTATACAACGTTCCGTACGTCGACCTCGATACGCTTGCATCTTCTCCTGAGGCACTCGCCAAATTTCCGGAATCTGTTGCTGAATACTATCAGGCACTTCCCTATTCGTTTGATCCTAAGACACGGCAACTTTCTGTCGCTATGGCAAATCCACTCGACCTTTCAACGATCGCTTTTCTTGAGGCAAAATCGAATACGAAAGTGTTGCCTGGTCTCGCGCTTGCTGACGCCTTGAAAGAGGAAATACCGAAGCGCTACTCTCAGAGCTTGTCCGCGGAAGTCACCCAAGTGCTTAAGGAAACGCAGGACTCCGATATGGCCAAGCGCATCGTGGACGTCGAACACATTGGAGACGTCATCCGTGAGGCGCCTATCGCAAAGATTGTGGCTACTATCCTTGAATTTGCGGTCAAGAGCCGTGCGTCAGATGTCCATATCGAACCATTGGAGGACCACACCCGTGTGCGGTATCGTATCGACGGTATACTTCAGGAAAAATTGGTACTACCCAAGAAGGTACACGATGCCGTGGTATCTCGTGTCAAGATTTTGTCGGATATGAAGATAGATGAACGGCGTGTGCCGCAGGACGGACGCTTTACCTTTAAGGCAGACGAGCAGGAAGTAGATTTGCGTGTGTCGTCGCTCCCTACGGTGGACGGCGAGAAGATTGTGATGCGACTACTTCGCAAAAGTAGCAACGTGCCCACCATGGCAGATCTGGGACTTCGGGGGACGGCGCTTAAGATACTTGAAGAATCTATCCGTGTGCCGCACGGTATTATTCTTATCACTGGACCGACGGGTTCAGGTAAGACGACAACGCTTTATTCTATTTTACACATCCTCAATACGCCAAAGGTAAACATATCTACCCTTGAGGATCCGGTTGAGTACCAAATTGATGGTGTGAACCAAGTGCAGATAAATCCCAAGGCAGGCCTCACGTTTGCAAACGGGCTACGATCGTTTCTTCGACAAGATCCCAATATCATCATGGTGGGCGAGATCCGTGATAACGAAACGGCGGACTTGGCCATACAGGCGTCTCTTACTGGTCACCTCGTATTTTCTACCCTTCACACAAACTCTTCTGCTGGCGCCCTCCCACGTCTCCTTGATATGCGGGCAGAACCGTTTCTTCTTGCTTCCACTATGACCTGCGTTGTTGCTCAGCGTGTGGTCCGGAAGATTTGTGACAAGTGCAAAGAGACATATACACCGACTGCCGAAATGATAACTGAACTCAAGCGCGTACTCGGCCCGCTCTATGATTCATTTGTGGCACAACACGGCGGCAACGTACCCCAGCTTTCCCGTGGGAGAAAGTGCGACGCGTGTGGCGAATCCGGGTATCAGGGTCGAGTCGGTATATTTGAGGTATTGAAAGTTACCGAAAAAATCGGGAAACTGATATTGGAGCATGCTCCAGCTGACTCAATTGAGCAGGCGGCTGTTACCGACGGCATGATGCTTATGGAACAGGATGGCTACCTCAAGGCGCTTGAGGGAGTGACCACACTCGAGGAAGTTATGCGTGTGGCAAGAACGTAAAACAAGACTTTAGAAGATATGAGAGGAGCGTGGAACATATGGATATACACGAAATACTAACAATGTGTGTGCGCTACCAGGCTTCTGACGTGCATATTTTGGTGGGTAATCAACCAACGTTGCGTCTTCACGGCAATTTGTTACCGGTCCCTGAATCAGCTATTGTCACTCCGGAGAGCGCAAAGCAACTGGTGACCCCCCTCCTCTCCTCTGAACAGCAGGAGCAAGTTACTGTTGACCGTGAACTTGATTTTTCTTATTCGCTCCCGTCTGGTGAGCGGTTCCGTGTCAACGTGTACTATGAGAAGGGAAATCTGGCGGCAGCGCTGCGGTATGTGCCGTCTACCATTCACACCATTGAAGAACTGGGATTGTCGCCGATCCTTGGTGAGCTCACCGAGCTTAAGCAAGGGTTGGTGCTTGTCACCGGACCGACTGGCCATGGCAAATCAACAACTTTGGCTGCGATGATCAAGCGCATCAACGAGTCGCGACCTGATCACATTATAACCATTGAAGATCCTGTCGAGTTCGTTTATACGCCGGCGAAAAGCATCATTTCGCAGCGTGAGCTTCATGCGGACACTCACTCATGGAATGTGGCTTTGCGGAGTGTACTCCGAGAGGATCCGAACGTGGTCCTCATAGGTGAAATGCGCGACTATGACACGATTGAGAGCGCCCTCACCATAGCCGAGACCGGTCACCTTGTGTTTGCGACACTTCATACCAACTCGGCAGCACAGACTATCGATCGTATTGTTGGCGTGTTCCCTGAGGATCAGCAGCAGCAGATACGGCAACAATTATCCCTTTCTCTTGAAGCGGTCGTTGCGCAGCGGCTCATCCCCTCAATCGACAATCGTCAGGTGGCGGTCCAAGAGATTCTCTTGGCGTCTCCTGCCGTACGATCGCTTATTCGCGACGGTAAAACTCACATGTTGGTGAACACGATGCAGACATCTACGGACGTCGGTATGCGAACGTTAGAGATGGCACTTACAGAGAGCTATCTCGCAAAAAAGATCACGCTGCAAACGGCACGTGATTATGCACTCAACCTCGATGAACTTAATAGATTAGTGGCGGGGAGATAAACGGAATATGTTGCGTTTTCGTTTTAAGGCTCGATCGGAGAATGGCCAGCTTCGGAAAGGTGTTGTAGAGGCGCAGAGCCAGAAGTCGGCTGTGGAGGTATTGCGCAGCCAGCAGCTCGTCATCATAGAGCTTCACGAGCTGACCGCTGGGAGTGAATCGCTTTTTCATTTCGCGGATCGCGTTAAATTTGACGATATTGTGAACTTTACTCGGCAGTTGTCTACTATGGTTGGTGCAGGGCTTGCCTTGACCGATGCATTGTCCATCTTACAAGTACAAGCGGCGCCGGCGCTGCAGTCGAGAATAGCGCAAATACTGCGTGCAGTGGAGGGGGGCTCTACCCTCGCTGATGCCATGGCGGCGCACTCCGATACGTTCTCTAAAGTCTATATCGCGCTTATTCGGGCCGGAGAGTCGGCTGGCGTACTGGACACCATACTTCTACGTCTTGCAGATAACCTGGAGAGTCAGCGTGAGTTTCAGGCAAAAACAAAAGGTGCGCTTATCTATCCCGTCATCGTTGTAATCGGTATGACGGTTGTGGCTGCCGTTATGATGATTTTTGTATTGCCTAAGCTAACATCGATGTATAAGGATTTTAACGTCCAACTGCCAACTGTCACCAAAATACTCATTGGCGTTTCTAACTTTACGTCGCAATACTGGTATATCGTAATTCTTGGGATTTTTAGTGCAATCTATGGCCTCGGTCTCTGGCGCAAAACTAAACAAGGTGCTGTCATGTACGATACGATCCTTCTGAAGGTCCCCATATATGGCAAAATTAAACTTATGGTGATGATGGCGGAGTTTACCCGCACCCTCGCCCTCTTGGCAGCGGCTGGTGTTTCATTGGTGGATGCCCTCACCATTGTTAAGGACGTTGTGGACAGCGTTGTTCTATCCGAAGACCTGTCGGTTGTGGCTAAGGATGTAGAGAAAGGCAATTCACTCGCGACCAGTATTGCAAAGCATCAAACGTTCCCCCTTATCGTTTCCCAGATGGTTTCGGTCGGTGAACAGACTGGCAAACTCGACGAGATTCTAAACCGTGTCGCGGCATTTTTTGAGACTGAGTCGGAGCATGAAATAAAAAATCTTTCGGCAGCAATCGAGCCTCTCATTATGATCGTACTTGGACTTGGGGTTGGTTTTCTTGTCGTTGCCATCATTGTGCCAATTTACAATCTGACGAGTGCGTTTTAGAAATGGATGAATGTTGACAGTGAAATTCTATTGTGGTGTAGTGATAGGTAATAGGAAATAGGAGGATAGTATGAAGTTGTTGCATCGTATAACTAGGGGTTTCACCATGATTGAGCTTTTAATTGTCATTGCCGTCTTGGGCATTTTGGCGGTTGCAGTGCTCGCCGCCATCAATCCAATCGAGCAGATTAACCGTGGTAAAGATACAGGATCAAGGTCCGATGCTGAGCAGCTTTCCTCTGCAATAGATCGTTACTATGCTAACCATGGGTACTATCCATGGGCAATCGGTGCCAGTAGTACTAATACGAGTACCTATGGAACCGGTACAAATGGACTCACCAAACTCACCTCTGCAACTCAGACGGTTGGTGGCGACGCGCAGCAGATGTTGCAAAATCTTTCGAGTGGCGGCTCGTCTGAGCTCAAATCATCCTTTATTACCCGTGTCGTTGCTTCGACGTATAACTATCTGTGGATCTATAACAATGGTATTTCCGCTTCGAGTACGTATGTCTGTTTTATACCCAAGTCGGCTTCATTCCGAGAAGAGGCATGGAAGCGTTGTTCTAACAATGGAACTGGGTTGAATACGCTGCCTACCGACTTCCCTCCTGATGGGTGCCCAAATACTTCAACGTGTGCGACTGCTGGTACTGCCGATGCTGCAACCGGTTGTTACATCTGCTTGCCATAAGTTACAAAATAATATGAATATATAAAACCCCTCCCCAAGCGAGGGGTTTTTGTGGGGTACAATAATCTTATGACTTGGCTATTGTTTGTCATTATTTTTTTCTTGGGAGCATCGGTTGGCAGTTTTGTTAATGTGCTCATCGATCGGACAATACAGGGTACTGATTGGGTGGGGGGCCGGTCGCGGTGTGATCATTGTAAAAAAACGCTCACGTGGTATGACATGGTACCGATCGTAAGCTACCTATTCTATCGAGGGAGAAGTCGTTGTTGCCACAAGCGCTTATCTGCGCGCTATCCGATTGTGGAATTTATCCTTGGGAGTCTTTTTATATGGTGGGCGGTTATGGGGACTTTCTTTTTTCAGCTAGCTGTTCAACCGCTTACGTATATACAGCCTCTGTTTTGGCTTGGTATTGGCGTACTTCTCTTAGTGTTGGCTATTGCTGATTGGGCATATGGCGTCATACTCATGCCAGTCTTGTGGGTCAGTGTTGCATGGGTACTCTTGTACCGCATCGTGCTTCTGTTTTTGGGTGGATATCACCTCAATGATTTTGTAGCGGCACTTGTTGGAGCGATTGTTTCGGCGTTTTTTATTCAGCTGCTTCGCTGGGTGACGCACGGTCGGGGCATGGGTGATGGTGACCCGTATCTTATGTTTCTCGTGGCTCTGGTTGTTGGGTGGCCCAGGGTAATCGTTGCTTTTCTTGCATCCTTTATTGTTGGAGCAAGTGTCGGTGTAGGTCTTTTGGTAGCCGGTATACGTAAACGGACCGATACCCTGCCATTTGGACCATTCCTTGTTGCTGGGGCGATAATTGCCCTCGTATGGGGTGGTTCACTTCTTCGGATATACGGGATGTAACTACTGGTTTCGCACTTGAATTGATGTTGTGAAATGGATTGGTTGGAGACTGTAGGTGTTGGCGGTTGGTTGTACGTCAAATGCAATTGTTACGAGTGAAGGACTTGCATCAGATGGGTTGCAGGATAGTACAAAGTTTGCAATAGACATATCACTCCCAGTAAGCGATGCTGAATTTGAGGCAATCGTGGTACCAGACGACGCAAATGTTGTATTACCACCGTCTGGATTAGTGACGGTAATGGTATTTCCCAGTGTGTTGCAGCTTGTAACCGCCTTGGCATTGCGAATAAGCTCTTGCATTTGGCCTAATGCATAATCCCCTGTTTGTTTGGCAGATGTAGCCATGCGGATTCGGGTGCTATTTGCCAGCGTGGTGAGCATGACAGCAGATAGCGCGAGTGACAGTAGTGCGACTAAGCCGATAACAATCGTGAGTTCGACAACCGAAAATCCCTTTGTTCTTATCGGCAGCTTTGGGGTATGAATTGACATCCTTTTATTTAATTCCATTGCGAGAGCTCCAGCGTAGTCGTATTTTGACGGGTCGTGTTCGAGTCGGTCCAAGAGACGGAAACTGTTGCTTCCGTTGAACCACTGGAAATGGTATTGGAGGTAAAGCTTACTTCCCTCACAAAAAGTGTTCCGCTAATGTACGCCCCCGTTCCACATGCACCGCTTGTTAGGGCTGTAAAGCCGCCTGAGGCGTCGGTTGGTAGGACGTTTAAGCAGTAGGTGACCGAGCCCCCAGCGCCGGCGTCGGTCGCTATCTTGCCCGCAATAGTAGCCCACCCCAGCGTAGTTTTTTCTTGTCGGAGCCAATCTGAAGCCTGCGTATTAAAGTCGACCGCTAGGTTAAGTGTTTTTGCATAGTTTGCCTGTTTTTGCGTATAGTTCATAAGTGAAAGCGCTGCGACGACTGCAATGCTGATAATGGCAGTCGCAATCACCGTCTCTACAATGGATTGACCGCTCAAGGTTTTCATTGCTTGCCTCCATAAAGGATGGTTCCGGATTTGCTCACACTCACTCGATACTTGGCTACCCCTATCATATAATCTATGTTTAGTGGATCGGCTCCGGTAAAGTTAACGCCCTGGGCGAGTGGTTGAAATGTGAGGACAGATCCTGTGGTAAATGCGATGTTGGCGACGTTCGTTTGTGTGGCTGTGCCCACGTTTGCCTGGCATATTGCTTGGGTTGTCATGGTTCCTGCGCCTGCAGCTGTTGTAACTTGGATGCCAAGCAGCCCACCGGTGCAATCTTTGTCGCCTACTGTGGCGCGCTTTTCTGCGGCAGTTAACGCGCCAATAATGCTACTTTCTGCCGCGGTTACCTGTTGGCTCATCTGCATCTGACGATAAGCCGATAGACCAAAGGTAAGGAGCGTTAGCGTGATCGTCATGGTGATCAGTAGCTCGACTAGCGTGTACCCTGCCCTTTGCGGGCGGCAATTTCCAATTTCCAATTTCCAATTTCCAATATATGGGAGCATTGGGAATAGTATGGAGAAAAACAGAGGAAAGCGCAAGCTAAGGATTGGTAACGTCGTAGTTACAGACTCCCCCACATGAGAGGCCGGAACAGGCGGGGAGTGTTGTTGTCCCCCCCAACTCTAACGAAGCACACACGATGTACGTCGTTGCTGGGGTGCTGGTAGTCTTGTAGTCGTACGATCCCCCTTTGGGATCGGTTGGCATCGTTGTTATATATGTTGGCGATAATGCCGTCTGCCAGCCGCTGGTTGCGGGGTACGCGCCAATCTCCGAACGATATGTTTCTAGAGCTTGGCGAATTTGCTCTAGGTCCGTTTTGCGCTTGGCGTCACGGGAAATCTGTATGGCACGTGTGTAACTAACTACACCTACGGCGACCAATATGCCAATTATGGAGATAACGACTAGTAACTCAATGAGGGTAAAACCACGCCTTTTCATAATCATTGTTTATTCTGAGCACAATAATAGGTGCCCGTATTTGACCAACTGCAGGTGGAGCTAGCCCCAGGACTGGTGGCGTTGCCTGTACCCGACTCCAGTGTAGCACAGACACAATACCCCGCACCTGTTGGGGAGACGTTCCAGATGAGAGGTGTCGACGTTTTGGGGTCTGTGGGCTGCACACCGTTTTGGAACGCATCGCTAATTTGTGTAGCGTTTTCTGGGTATAGGTTCTTTTCTGCGTAATATTGCTCAAACGCCGTTTGTACATTGCTGATAATTTGACGACGAGAAGCGTCACGTGCTTGTTTTTGGGCGGTTGAGAAGCTTGCGAGGACGATCGAGGCGAGGATGCCGATAATGGCGATGACAACCAGGAGCTCGATTAAGGTAAAACCCCTCGACTTCGCTCGGGGCCATGGGCCGGATCGTAGATGGTGGATGATAGATCGTACATCGATGGTCATAGGCTTATTCGCAAACAACATAATCGGTTGCCGTTTTGGTGCCGGTAAAGGCAGCATATTGTGTACTACAACGGGACTGCGATGATGTCGCGTCCGCGTCGGAAGGATTTTCAAGTGTGGCGACTATGAGGTAGCTATCACCATTTACTCGATAGTACTGATAGCTTATGGTGTTTCCTGTGCTACTAGCAGGGTCGGTGGGAAGCGAATTCATATACGTATTTGTAGATGTCGAGAATGTTCCTCCCCACGAGCACGTACTTGGTGCGGCAATAGTCCCGCACCCAACAATCCGATAGCTCGTGTCGCTTGTTGGGAACTGGCTTGCGTCGTTGTAATACAGACGTAGCGACTGTTGTAGTGATGAGAGGTCAGATTTTCTGCGCGCGTCACGTGCGCGCTCGCGAACAGCGGTAAGGTTCGTTAAAATGAGGCTAGCTAGGATGCCGATAATGGCTATGACGATGAGGAGCTCGATGAGGGTGAAGCCAGGTCGTAGGTCGTAGATTGTAGGTCGTAGATGGCGGATGGTAGATCGTAAACTCATTTGATGTTGCTCGACGTTACTTTGTAATTACAATCTACCGCACCACACGAGACGGTGGGTGTGATGGTTATGATGCTAGGATCGTTGCTGTTCTCGAGATAGGCATATAGGGTAAAGTTTTTACCAGTTGTCGATGTGTATTCGTAGCTGTAGCTACCTGGATCGGTAGGTAATGACGCCACATAGGTTGATTTGCCGTCGGTAAATGGCGAACCCCAACCACACGTCGTACTCGGTGGTTGGCAGATAATTTTGTTGGAGCTATCTGATAGTGGATACGATTGGTAATCGTTGGCGTAGGCTTCGAGGCTTTTGGCTATGGTTGCAAGATCTGATTTTCTCTGTGCATCGCGGGCCTTAATTCGTGTTGTTTGAAAATTGGCAAAACTGACGGAGGCTAATATGGCTATAATTGCCATCACAATCAGTAGCTCTATGAGGGTAAACCCTTGTTTTATGGACATTACCGTCAGTATGAAGAATTTGACTGGCGCGGTCAAGTCTGATTTGATAGAGCTATATGCGACGCCAGTTTTCCGGCCAGATAGGTCTTATGCTTCTTGTTATCATGGCGGTTGTGGTTGCACTCGTTCTCTCTCTCGCCTCACGCAGCCTTTCTAACACTGTTCTCTCACGCCAGGATGTCGAGAGTAATAGCGCCTTTCAACTTTCGGAGTCCGGGGTTGAGTCTGCGCTTAATCAGTTGCGACAGGGAACGGTCCCGAGTGGTGCTACTACTCAGACCTCTGGAGTGTTTACATCTCAATATACTGTTCAAACTCTGGCGGCCTATTCATTGTTTGTTCGCGAGGGTGAGCAAGCACATTTAGACACCTCTGGTCTATCGGGTGCTCTCACCATTATGTGGACAAAGAAATCTGACGCTTCTGAGAATGTGGCCTGCGTATCCGAGGGGAATGGCAAAGCTCCGGCTGCGCTTTCTATCGCTGCGTATCAAGGCGCGGCAGGAACGGTGCACTATGCGTATTACAATCCCTATGGGTGTACCTTGTCTGGGAATGGGTTTGCTGCTGCGAGCGCAGGAACTGGGGGTTACTTGAGTAGTGTTTCGTATACACCCCCTGCAGGGACGACGTTTGTGCGACTTATGCCACTATACTCAAATAGTACGGTTTCTGTAGCAGGCTCCGGATTGTCTACGCAGCTATATCTTATTCAGTCTAGTACTTCGGGGGGGAGCGCGCAAAGCGACATCCAGGTGCAGCGGACGCTCGACGCACCTGGGTCGATATTTGATTACGCTTTATTTTCTGGAGGTACGATACAGTAGTCGAATAATCGTATATAGTACAATGGTATACCGTATAAACTTATTATAAGGAGTAGTCCTGCCCATGAGTGCGTATTTTGGTCTCGATTTTGGCAGCTCGAGTATAAAGGCTTGCCAGGCGACAGTTCTTGGCACAAAGAACTATACCGTGACTAGTGTTGGGCTTGCCTCGAACACAGCAGGTTCGCTTGAGTTTGGAGATCAGGTCGTCACAACAAAATTGCAGCCGGTAGTCAAGAAACTTTTGGAAGAAACCAAGATACGTGATCGGCGCGTTGTTGTCTCAATTCCTGAGTCCCGTGTTTATAGTCGCATTGTCTCCATGCCGGCGATGAGTGATGCGGAGCTTTCTTCCGCCATACAGTGGGAAGCGGAGCAGTTTGTGCCGGTTCCTGTTGCGGATGTTGAGGTAGATTATTCCATTGTGCGTCCTGCCGACCCTCATGCTTCGGACAAAAAAATGCTCGTGTATCTTGTCGCAGCGCCAAAAAAATATTTACAATCATTGGTTGATTTTCTTTTATCCTGTGGACTTGACCCGATCGCCGTCGAGTCTGAGATGGTAGCAACAACCCGTGCACTTACTTTTGGCGTAGCTCCGACATCAACACTCATTGTCCATATGGGCGCGCTGTCGACGGTGCTCGCCATTGTGGACGGCGTAACTCTGACGTTTTCGTATGTAACCACGGTAGGCGGGGTTGCTTTGACTCGTGCTCTCTCACAATCTTTGTCTATCCCCCTCCCCCAAGCTGAGGAATATAAGCGTACCTACGGACTCGACGCTGCGCAGCTTGAAGGGAAGGTACGCAAAAGTCTCCTGGTTGTGGTTGAACAAATTGCCAGCGAGATGCGTAAGGCTATCGAGTATCATGCAACCGCTAACAAGAGCAGAGTGTCGCGAATAGTTCTCTCCGGCGGCGGCGCCTATTTGCCCGATTTTACTACCTACTTTTCTCAGGCGTTTGGTGGTACTGAGGTCGCCGTTGCTGATCCATTTGCGACAGCAAAGCCTGGGCGAGGGGTTATTATTCCTCGTGAGCGTGCGGTGTATACGGTTGCAGCAGGACTTGCGCTGCGAGTATTCTAGGAGAATGAGCCTATGGCCTCGATCGGCGTGAACTTGCTCAAAAACCGTCGGGTGCTTTCCGAAAAGGAATATCAACAGGAACGAAAGCTTTTACGCTTTAGCGTGATTGCCGTAGTTATTGTTACGGTTGTGACGGTGGCTTTGTCTGTTGTTATGATCATTTTGTCTACCCGTATTTCGGCGCTCGATTCGTCGATAACCAAAGCATCTACCACTTTGTCTGGCTTGACTCGGGCAAGCGCACAACAAATATATCTTAAGAGTCGATTACAGCTTATGAGCACCTATCTCGATAATCGCTCTATTGCACGTGAAGCGCTACAACGCGTATTTTCATTATCGATACCTGGATCTGAGATCACCGGTGCATCATTTCCTACTGATATGACGCTTGCCGTGCAAGTAACTGCGGACAATATTGTGTCTCTGAACCAGGTGATCGCGTATTACCAAGCTGATAATGGATTTTTTACCCAGGTAGTTAGTAATGGGATACAACGGGTAAAGGGAGGCAGTTATCAGCTACAACTTATTTTGACACTTCCAAAGAATGGGACGTAAAGACATATGGCAGAAACACCAACACTCAATTCTATTCTTGTACGTCACGGATTATTGGTTCGCGGTGTGAGTATTTTTGTTTCCGCCGCACTGCTTGTTTTGTTTGCGGCCATCCCCCTAGTAGTCAATATCCAGAAGGCCTTGTCACAACTTTCGGCAAAGCAGAAGCAATCAAGTGACCTCTCGAGTAGGGTTGCAATACTTACGGGACTCGATCCGCAGGTGCTTTCTGATCGAGTAAAAATCATGGATGCAGCGCTCCCTCCAGGTAAAGATCTTCTACTCTATCTTTCGGCGCTCGACGGCCTGTCGCGTGATCTCAACCTTAATTTCGGTGGCATTTCGCTGTCTCCGGGTACACTCACGCCACAGGCCGGCGCAAGTGCCACGCGTGCGACCCCAGGTTTGCATACACTTGATACAACGGTAAAAATAACCGGTAGTAAAGATAACGTTTATTCATTCTTGCGAGCGGTCGAGCAAACACTGCCACTCATGCTTATCAAAGACGTCAAGGTGACTGTATCTGGGCCTGACAGTTTTGATCTTACGCTAGACTTGGGTATGTTGTGGGCCGACTCATCGGTTGGAAATGTAAATGGGCCGATTACGCTATTTACTGATAAGGAACAGGCCTACTTTACGACACTGCAGAGCTATCATCAGTACCCAGCGCTCACTGATGTGCCGATAGCTACGGGTGCAGCGGCATCGGGTGCACGAGATCTCTTTGCTCCGTAATTTTCGACTTACACTTCGACTGAAAGGGTTCTCTCATCCTCGGCGGCTTCGACGGAAGGAGTTGGGGCGGTGGCATTATTTTCTTCCTCAGCCGGCTGGATTTCCGCAGTGACGGATGTATCTGTGGGAGCGGCACCGTCTGTCTCAGAAACGATGGAAACGCGGACGTGCACTCCACGTTGGATTGCTATGACGCGCATGACTGTCCGAATGGCTTTAATTACTTTTCCTTCTTTGCCGATGACACGACCGATGTCAGTGGGGTTTACGGTCACAATATAGTTGGTGGTCCCCTCCTCATCTGTTTCTTCAATTTTTACGTCGTCGGGAACAGTCACAATGTTCTTTAGGATGAATTCGAGTACGTCTTTCATGGGGCTCCTTATTTGGTATTAGGTAATAAGTAATGCGTATTGTACATGTATAAAAAGATTACTTGGCGGCCCTTGCGGCTAATTTACGGACTGTATCGGTAGGTTGGGCGCCTTTTTTGAGCCATGCCGCGTAGGCTGCCTTATCCAGCTGCCAGGTGTGAGGACTGGTGAGCGGGTTGTAGTAGCCGATCTCTGCAACGTAGACGCCGCCCATGTTTGATCTAGCCTCGGCGACGACTATGCGGTATTGCGGTTGACCTTTTTTCCCGATGCGACTTAACTTAACTTTTAGCATAGGTTTGTATTTTATCAGGTACGCGTCATTTGCTCAAGCGTGTGTTTGGCAGCGTCTTCCTGGGCAGCCTGCTTACTCTTTCCTTCACCTTCGGCGTACTCTGTTCCGGCAATGACCGCTTTCATGACAAAGTGTTTGTCATGATCTGGACCGGATTCGGAGATAAGAATATATTGGGGCGTTGCTTTGAGGCGAGATTGTGCCACTTCTTGTAAGAGAGACTTGTTATCTTTGTATGATTGTTCTTTGAGTACCATCTCGACGTGAGGGAAAAGATGTGTGGTAAGGAGCTCTACACATGAATCATATCCGAGATCCAGATACAATGCACCGAGGAATGCCTCGAATGTATCGGCAAGAATGGATTGATTTTCGCGACCGCCCCCTGCTGCCTCACCTTTGCTCATGCGTATCAGGCTCGGAAATTTGAGCGACGAGGCAAGCTCGGCAAGGCTCTCTGTCCGCACGAGTGCGGCGCGGATGTTTGTCAGCATCCCCTCCTGGTAATCAGGGAATGTGCGGTAGAGAAAATCAGATGTAGCAAGTTCTAGAACTGCATCTCCCAAATATTCTAGACGCTCGTTTGACTCGCTAAATTCTTTTGATTCGTTGAGATATGAGCGGTGAACAAACGCATTCTCCACGAGATGACTGTTTTTAAATGCTAAGCCAAGGCTATCTGCAAGTGCTGTAAGATCGCTGCTCATATATTATCCTTTCTTTAGAATGGTACCTAGGACTCCGTTTACAAATCCAGGGCTGGCATCGCTCCCGAAACGCTTGGCTATCTCGACGGCTTCGTCTACTACGACTTTGGGCGGTACTGATTTATCGTACAGAAGCTCATATACCGTTTCGCGCAGGATTGCCAAATCTATTTTATTTATTTTTGGGAGCGGCCACTCTGGTGCAGCGTTTGCAACAACACTATCTACCTCGCTTAGCTTTGCAATTATGTCGGTAATTCCCTCAGGAATGTTTGTGCTTTGGAAGCTGTACGCAAAGAGTGCCGAGACACGGGCTTCGCGCTTTTTGTGCCGAGGATCGGTGGCAGTTTTCATAGCGTAGTCGAGAATTGCACGATTATTTGCCGCAGTTTTTGCAGATGGTATGCGACTTTTTCATCTGGCCACAGCTTTTGCATTTTACGAGTTTTGGGAGCGCTAATTTAATGCTTGCGCGTTTTTTACCCTGGCGACGTGTGCTAAAGCGGCGTTTTGGTAAGGGGGTCATATATCTCCTACGGAGAAATTTTCAATTCTCAATTTACAATTTGCAAATAATATGGTTATTTTAGGGGGAAATGGACGATTTGGCAACACTAAGCGCGGCAGCATGAGTTTCTTCGAGCAAACGCTCGTCAAAGAGTGAGGCAAAACGGAGGGAGAAGAAGCCATGCTGGACTAGGCCAAAGAGTTGGCCAGGTCCGCGGGTGCGTAAATCATATTCTGCGAGCTTTGCCCCGTCGGTTTCGCGCACGAAGTATGTGAGTCGTTCACGAGACTTTTCTGATTTCATTTTGGAAAAAAGCAAGCAATGACCTTGTGCTCCGCCACGCCCTACCCTGCCTCGGAGCTGGTGTAACTGGGCTAGGCCGAACCGCTCGGCGTCTTCTATGACCATAATATTTGCCGTTGGAATATCGATCCCTACCTCGACCATCGAGGTGGCTACGAGTACTTGCGTATGACAATCACGGAACATTCGCAGGTGCTCCGTTTTCTCGTGCTCTTTCATACGGCCGTGCATAACATCCACTGAGATGCCGGGTAGGAGGGTGGTCAATTCTTTTTCTAAGAGCGTCACCGATTTTTTGGCGTTTCCCTCCTCGTCTTCCGCTTCGTCTATAACTGGAGCTACAACAAATGCTTGGTTGCCGCTCTGTATCTCCCGCTTTATCCAATCGAAGGCGTTCTTGCGCTTTTCTTCTGTAACATAATACGTCTTCACTGGGACACGGTTCTTTGGCAGCTCGTCGAGATGGGAAACATCTAACCCTGTTAGGCTGGTCATGGCCAGTGAGCGTGGGATGGGTGTGGCGGTCATCATGAGGAAATGGGGTGCGGGGGCGAAACGTGTCAGTAGTAGTCTTTGCACGACGCCGAAACGGTGCTGCTCGTCTACAATGACAAGCCCAATTGTGCTAAATGTGTGTTTTTCTTGTAGGAGCGCTTGCGTTCCAACGACTATGTCGGCAGTCGTATCGCCGTGCACGTCGTGGGTGACCAATGAGATGGAGGCGGCGTCTTGGAGGAAGCTGGTGAGCGACGTGTGCAACTGCTCGGCGAGTATCTGGGTGGGTGCCATGACCAGTGTTTGTTTGCCGGCGAGCTTGACGGTGAGTGCGGCTGCTGCGGCTACGAGCGTCTTGCCGCTTCCTACCTCTCCTTGGAGTAGGCGGTGCATGGCCACCCCGTTTCCGAGATCTTTGAGGATTTCATCGATGCTTCGTGTTTGGGCAGTAGTGGGGACAAAGGGAAGGCTTGTAATCCAGTTTTGGAGTATCCCCATATCGCAGTGAATTGGGTTGGTTGCTGGGTGGGTATGTTCGGCGGATTTTAGCGACTCCATTTGGAGTGCGTAGAGCTCGTCGAAGCCGAGACGGTGTATAGCAGCTTCGAGTGAGTCGTTGTCTTTTGGAAAATGGATGTTATGGAGCGCGGTTTCGAGGTCGACAAGGCCGTACGTTGTACGAATTTTTGTAGTGAGCGGGTCAGTGACAGCGAGTTTAAGCGCCTCGGCGACTATTTTGCGGAGGTTCCCGGATTTTACCGTGCCAATAGCGGTATAAACGGGCACAATTTGGTCAGACGGTTGAGGCGATTCTCCGGTAATCAGGTGGGTTTCAGGATTTACCATTTGGCGTTTGCCTGCAAAAATTTCCACCTTGCCTCGCACCTGGTACGTGGTATCCACTCGGAGTGACCTGACGATATACGGAGCGTTGAACCAACGGAGGGTGAGCGAGCCCCCATCGTCCTTAAAGGTAGCAACCTGTGTACTCACGTGCCCCGTGTGGTGAGAAACGGGGCGGGAGATGGTGCCTATTAGAGAAACATATTCCCCTATCGGAAGTTTATCGGCAGATGTTGCATAGTAGGTGCGGTACGCGCGTGGGTAGTAATGACTAAGTGCTTCTGCGGTTTCGATGCCGTGTGTCCGTAGTGTGGCAGCAGTTTTCTCGCCGATGCCGGGAAGGTCAATAAGATCCATAGCTAATAGTGTAACTTATTTGAGGGTGAAGAAGGGGGCGAATGACATTGCAAGGAGCGCGACCGAGGCGATTGCAGTGATCACTGTCCAAATCTTTTTTTGTTTTTTAGTGAGTGACATAGTGTCTTTATTTAACCACAATTTTTCTGAATGTGCGCTTGCCAAATTTGAGGGTGCCGGCCTTTATTTCTGATACAGGATCGGAAAGCCTGACCCCGTCTAATTCTACCCCGCCCTGCTCGAGTGTTCGCTTAATGTCACTATTACTTACCCCAAGGTCTGCGTTTTTCAGCGCTTCGAGGAGTGGAGTGCCCGATTTTAGGATAACTTCTGGTGAATCTTCTGGGGCTAATTTTGTTTGAACATATGAGTCATAGAATTTTGCGGCTGTTTGAGCGCCTTCTACCCCATGTAGCTGTCGGGTGATGTCGTACGCAAGTCGTTTTTTGTTTTCAACAGGCTTACTGGGATCTAAGGCTGCAATTTCATCCATAGGTATGTCGGTTAAAAGTTCATAGTACGTGGGAATCATTTCGTCGTGCATCGCCATGATCTTGCGATACACATCCTCTGGTGGTTCTGTCAAAAATATACAGTTTCCCACCGATTTACTCATTTTCTTCCCATCCGTGCCGTTGATCATCGGTGTTGTTAATACAAATTTTTCATGATTATTCATTTTGTGCTGCAGCTCACGGCCGATGAGCATGTTAAATTCTTGGTCAGTGCCGCCAACTTCGAGGTCTACGTCCATTGCGACCGAGTCGTACCCCTGGAGAAGTGGGTACATGGTTTCGTGATACCAGACAGTGTCTCCATGAGCTATGCGGCGTGTAAACATTTCTCGCTTGAATAGCTGTACGGCGCTAATGTTGCTGGCGATGTTTATTATGTCCTTGAGTGTTAGCTTGGTGAGCCAGTCGCCGTTTTGCCTGATCTTTACCAGATCAAAGTCTACAATTTTGCTGACTTGCTCTTTCCATGTTTTAATATTTTCATCTATTTCTTCTTGTGTAATTAATTTACGTCCCGTATCTCTTTCCGATGGGTCACCGGCCAAAACTGTTCCCGTACCGAACAAAAATATAACTTCATGCCCTGCTTTTGCAAAATCCATGAGCTTGCGAAAACCGATGGTATGACCGAGGTGAAGTGCAGAAAAGGTGGGATCGAATCCCTGGTAGAGCCTGATTTTTTTCTTCGATTTTATGAGTGCTTCAAGTCCCTCTTTTGAGGGGAGAATCTTGGCAACACGGCGGGTTAAGAGGTCATCATTCATGCCGTTCATTATAGAAAGCCTGGGGGGAGTTGTCTACGGGTCTAGCCTGCTCTATACTCGGCTATATGCAGGATTGGGCTAACACGTGGAAAAGTAGACGGGAGCGGAGGCGAGGGAAGTTCCATCTGCAGCTACATTTTGACAGGGCACATCTTCTAAAGTATCTCGGGCTCGGTGCACTCGTTGCAACGATTCTGGGGATTTTCTTGTTTGTTGGCATGTTTGCCTACTACGCTCGGTACCTTCCCAATCCGGATACGGTGGTACAGCAAGGGGGTTATTCTACAAAAATACTCGATCGTAATGGCAATACCTTGTACGATCTTTATCAGAAATATGATCAGGTTTTTGTCCCGTTTTCTGATATTCCCGTATATCTTAGAGAAGCTACGATATCTATCGAGGATAAGAACTTTTATACACATCCTGGATACGATGTACTCGGTATCCTCCGCGGATTTTCTCGCCTTTTTACTTCTGGGCGTGCTGAGGGTGGTTCTACTCTCACCCAACAGCTCGTAAAAAATCAACTTTTGACCAATGATCGGACGCTTGTTCGCAAGTTCAAGGAACTTGTCTTGGCGATCGAGATTGAGCGTAAATTTACGAAAGATCAGATCCTACAAATGTACCTGAATGATGTTCCGTATGGTGGTACAGCGGTTGGAATCGGTGCGGCGTCGCAGAAATATTTTGGTGTCGCACCTAAAGACCTAAACCTCGTGCAGGCGGTAATCCTCGCTGGTATGCCCCAGGCGCCGTCACTCTACTCGCCCTATGGTAGCAATCCCAAGGCGTATGTAGCCCGTGCAACAGCTGTACTTAAGGCTATGCAGTCGAATGGATATATTACCGCCCAGCAGGAAAGTGATGCCGAGAAAGCACTGCCCTTAGTGCAGTTTCAGCCGCAAGATGTCTCGATAAAGGCACCCCACTTTGTCTTTTATGTAAAAGATCAACTCGTGTCCATGTTCGGCGAGAACTTTGTTTCTGCTGGTGGCTATACGGTAACTACAACGCTCGACTCCACGTTACAAGACTTTGCCCAGCAGACAGTCGCTACCGAGGTGGCAAAAGTGGCAAAATACCATATTGGTAACGGGGCAGCGATGGTTATGAATCCCCAGACGGGGGAGATACTGGCCATGGTTGGTTCCAAGGATTATTTTGCCAAGGACTACGATGGGCAGGTAAATGTGGTCATGTCCTTGCGGCAGCCAGGGTCGTCTATTAAACCGGTGACGTACGCTGCGGCGTTCTCTAAGGGCTACTCTCCGGCTACCATGGTATGGGACGTGCCGACGAAGTTCCCCGGTGCGACATCCGATCAGTTTTATGAGCCAGGTAACTATGACGGCAAGTATCACGGACCGGTGCAACTCCGCTATTCGCTTGCATCCTCTCTCAATATTCCGGCGGTAAAGCTTCTGGACATGGTGGGGCTTAAGAACATGATGGCGTTTGCCTACCAAATGGGGTTTGATTCACTGCAGCCCACCGCGGCAAATTTGTCTCGACTTGGTCTTTCGGTGACTTTGGGTGGTGGCGAAGTACGACTCTTTGACTTGGTGCATGCCTATAGCGCTTTTGCCAATGGTGGCGATAAAGTAGACCCGATTTCTATACTTAAAGTGGAAAAAGATGGCAAGACCATATACCAGGCTAATCCTGGAAAACGCGATCAAGTCGTATCGCCTGAAGTGGCGTTTCTTATCGACAACGTTTTATCGGATAATAACGCGCGGCTCCTTACGTTTGGTCCAAATAGCTATCTCAATATGAATGGGCTACCTATTGCTGTGAAGACCGGTACTACCAACGACAAACGTGATAACTGGACTATTGGCTGGAGTACCAACGCTGTCGTCGGCGTGTGGGTGGGCAACAACGATAACTCGCCCATGACACAGGTGGCCTCTGGAGTGACTGGTGCTTCACCGATATGGCGCTATATCATGCAAAAGGCTTGGGATCTCTACAAGGGTGATCAGTTCACCCAGCCATCAGATATTGTGCAACAAGATGTTGACGCAATCTCTGGGTATCCTGCTCATGATGGGTTCCCTTCTCGCCAAGATTACTTTATCCAGGGTACCGTACCGACAGCTCCCGACCCAGTGCATACCAATGTTAAAGTTTGCAAGAGCGATCACACGAAGCTTGCGAACGATGCGGATGTGGCACGCAACTACTATGACAACCAAGAGTTTATTGTGGCAAAAGATGATAACCCGTTGTGGCAGTCTGATATTCCGGGGTGGTTAGCAACTCAGACTGATCCCCGATATCAGGTGCCGACACAATACTGTGGGAGCACGAGTGACGTAACCATTGGCTTTGATTCACCACACAATCAAGACTCTAACCTTGCGTCTAATTTCCCCGTACACATCACCGTGGGTACAAATTCGGATGTCGATACAATTACTACCTATATAAACGGCACGAAGTGGGAAGTATTCAACGGGCAAAAGGTGGTGTCGACGACTGCGCCTAGTCTCGCCAAGGGGACGTATGAACTTAAGGCACATGTGCATACGAAAGATAACACTGATGCAGAAACAATTATTCACGTTGGGGTGCAAACTAACTGGGACGCCTCGCCATCACCCACCCCCACTCCATCGCCATCGCCCACACCTACTCTGAGCCCCTCGCCATCCCCCTCTCCTTCACCTACTCCTTAGCGGCCTATTTCGATCGAGTGGCGATACCAGCTGCTTCCAGCGCTTTTACCAATGAAAGTCGGACTTTGTCCGCGTCGATTTGTTTGTCCCATGTGAGACGAACAAGGAGCGAGTTCTCATAGCGCTCGATAACTGCAATGGACGATGGCTTCGGTGCGGACTTTGCGAGAATTTTAGCTGCTTTCTCAAAGTGAGTACCTGTAGGCAGCGTTAACGAAATATCTAGTGACGGTACATGAGCGATTTCCGTTTTGAGACTTTGGTAGGGAGAGACATGTTCGATGAGTGCCGCTGTATTGAGAGTAAATGAGGAGGTACTGATGGTACCGACTAATTTGAGGTTTACTAAGACAAGGACAGGATCTGCCTCATGTGAAGAGAGAGAATAATTTTTTATCCCGAGTGCGGAGAGAATAGTTGCAAGGTAACCGGACGGATCGCTACCAACAACGGTAAGTTGCCGTGTTTCGCTTTGGGTGGAAGCTGTTCCATCGTAGACGGAGCCGAGCTCGAATACTGGCGTCGCTATACCGTGTTTTTTGTAGGTATTTTGCACATGGACGAGTCCAGGGACGAGCGAGGTGCGCAGTGCGTTTTGATCTTCGGACAACGAGTTAGCTAGGTGGATTTCCCCTACCCTGCCGGTAGCTTTGACTAAGGGGTCGGTGATATGCTCGTCGCAACCCATGGCAGCGCAAACATCGCGGAGCCGGTCTTCGAAGCGATACAGCGCTGAAGTAATATCCACGGGCACAGGCGAGGCAAGTGGAGTGGCGGGAATATTGGTGTAGTCACCGATACGGAGTATGTCTGCGACGAGGTCGTCTTCCACCTCGATGTCGGTGCGGAAATATGGTACTTCAACGGTGAGCGCGTCGTCACTCTCTTCTATAATCTGATATTCAAGTGCCCGGAGAGTTCTTTTCACTTGTGCTATTGGTATGTCCATACCGCTGAGCTGTGCCAGGCGTGCGAAGTGCAGTACTTCCGATTGTGGCAACTTCGGGTGTGGATACCAGTCTTCGTTTTCATAGTACGTACCACCTGCAATTTCGAGGATGAGTTCGGTTGCACGAGCGAGTGCTACCTCGGTAAGCCTGGGGTCGAGGAATTTGTCGCATCTGGATACGGTTTCATTCATAATGCGTAGGCGGCGGGAGGTTTTGCGGATAACTCGAGCGTCGTAATTGCCGGCGTCGAGGAGGATATCGACGGTAGTCTCTGTAACTCCGGTTTCTGCGCCACCGACTATCCCCATAATTACGACTGGCTTCCCTCCTGAAGCGAGAATATCTGTTTCTCTATCAAGCACCACGGTTGTGCCAAGGAGTGTAGTAATCGTCTCTCCACTAGTCGCCTTGCGTAAGGTGATCTCGGGAGCCGGCAGCTTGGCAATGTCTTGTGCATGGAGCGGCTGTCCGTATTCCACCATTGTGTAGTTCGTTATGTCTACGATGTTATTTTTGCTCTCCATGCCGTATGCTTCAAGACGGTCGACGAGCCACTTTGGTGATGGTCCGATTTTTACGCCACGGAATACGCGCGTGTTGAAGCGATGTGCGGCAGTAGTTTTACCCGTAATGGTAATGCGCTTTTTGGCAACAACTGATTTTCCGGGCTTGCCGTACACTTTTTGCTCGTGCAGTTTTAATCCCTCAAAGGCTGCAAAGTCGCGGGCACAGCCTATTACGCTCAGCCAGTCGGCACGGTCCATGCGATGCTCGAGATCTAGCACATCACCATCAATGGGCTTGTCGAGCATGAGACCGAGGCTCGTGAACACTTTTGCAATTTCTGCCGGTTTCTTATCGGTTTCGACGTAGTCTTTGAGCCAGGTAATAGGTATTTTCATAGGTAGACGATATCTCCGCTATAAAGTTTCCTAATATCAGTGATACCGAATTTACTCATGACGAGGCGGTCTAAACCCATGCCCCAGGCGAAACCGGTGTAGATGTCAGGATCGATACCACAAGCTAGAAGCGTGTTGTAGTGGATCATGCCGCTCCCCAAAACCTCGATATAGCCGCGATATTTACACACGCCGCACCCCACCCCTTTGCAGAATTGGCACTGCATGTCGACGCCCATACCGGGAGAAACCTCGGGGTAGTATTTGTAGCGGAAGCGTAGCACTACATCTTTGCCGAACAAGAATTGGTGGAATTTGGTGAGGACGTCTTTTAGATGCTGGATGGTGATCCCCTTGTCTACAACGAATCCTTGATATTGGTAGAAGAAGCTATTGTTGGTGGCATTGCCTGTCTCGTTGCGGTAGCACTTGCCGGGGACTACGACTCGTAGGGGTAGCTTGTCGTGGTACGCCGAAAGTATGCGCGTTTCTACCGATGAGGTGTGTGTGCGCAGCAGTATATCTGGCTCTTTGATAAAGAGTGTGTCCTGGAGATCTGTCGCAGGATGCCCTTCCGGCAAATTTAAGCGTCGGAAATTGTAGTCAGCATTTTCAATTTCAGGCCCTTCTCCTATGGAGAAACCGTGGTAGCGGAAGAATTCGTTCATTTCTCGGATGACAACTGAGGTGGGGTGTAGGTGGCCGACTGGACGGGGAGTGCCGGGAATAGTGAGGTCTGTTTCATTTTTTATTTCGCTATTTAGTATTTTATATTTATTTTCTAGTTCTGACTCTTGATAGTGCTTTAGTTGGTTGAGGAGGGGGCCATAGTGCTTTTTATCGTCGAGTGAGAGCGATTGTAATTCCTTGAGGAGAAGCGTTGTCTCCCCTTTCGATTTGCCGAGGTACTTTATTCGGATCGCTTCTAGAGCTTCGAGCGTTGCTGCTGCAACCAGGTCTGCGATGAAGGTATTTTTAATTGTATCAATCTTGTTTTGCATAGGTTTCATTGTAACATCTTGTGCTCACAAAAAACCCCGCTCCCGCGGGGTGGTAGGCACGTTTACCTCCCCGCGTTTAGCTGGTGGTAAAAAAGAAAAATAAATTTTCTTTGTGACTCATGTGGGGAGAGGATACTACGTGTTACTGTTTCCTGTCAAATTACCCCTAGATACGCCAAAAGCAACCTCTCGTAGGCAAGTCTATATATACAATAGCTGCCGGAGTGGTTGCTTCTCGCAAGACGCACATAGTACACTACAGGCTGCAATTTTGTCAATACCCCGATGTATGGGATTATTTTGAGGCTGCTTCGACGATTTTCTTGAAAGTTGGGGTGTCGGAAACGGCGACGTCGGCCAAAACCTTGCGATCGAGCACGATGTTTTTCTTTTTTAGATCGGCAACAAAGCGACTGTAGGTGTACTTGGGGTCGAGCTCGCGAAGTGCAGCATTGAGACGCACAATCCAGAGTGATTTCATGTCTGATTTGCGGTCTTTCCTTCCTTGGAAGGAGTAGTCGAGGGCGTGGAGGTAGGCTTCGTGTGCCACTTTCCACAGATGATTTTTGGTCATGCGGAACCCACGGGTTCGTGCAAACACCTTGTGGTGGCGCGCACGTTTGGTGGGGCTATTTTTAACACGTGTCATATTCTAGGCTCCTACAATCTTTTTTACGCGTCGTGCAATGCGACCGTGTAAGGTTTTTACTACCTTCATACGACGGACTTGGGCGGCAGTCTTGTGTGAACGGCGATGCCGCATGTTCTGCGTGCGACGCAATATCTTACCGTTTTTTGTCACTTTGATTCGCTTTGTCAGCGATTTCTTACTTTTGCGTTTCATAGATTTATTTTGCCTTCTTGGTCGGATTTAATACCAAGAACAACTGCTTTCCTTGGAGTTTTGCGACTCCGTCGGCAACCGCTGTTCCCTCAAGTGAAGACAGGATCTTTTTTACAAGATCGTGTCCGAACTCTGGGTGCGTGATTTGACGACCGGTGAATTTTACCACAATCTTTACTCGGTCGCCATCCTCAAGTATATCCTTCATGCGGCCTACACGTGACTCAAAATCACCAGTGGCAATAAATGGAGTAAATCGGATTTCCTTAAGCTCTACTTTGCCGCTTTTGGCGCGACCCTCTCGCTCTTTTTTTGCCTCGAGATACTTAAATTTCTTGAAATCTATAATCTTGGCAACTGGAGGCTTGGCAAGAGGCGCGATTTCGACTAGATCCAAATTGCGATTTTGGGCCTCAACCAAGGCGTCGGTTTTGCTCATAACGCCTATTTGTTTGCCAGTTTCGTCCACGACACGGAGCTCGGTTCCTTTTACAAATTGGTTGATGGCGTAAAACTTCATGTTGCTTATTATAGCGGATTTCTTGATTATTAGTGATGTAATTTCATACCAGGTATGCAATATTGCATACCTGGTATGTGATCTGGTAACTATTGTTTGCTTACTATTTCCTGCTTGAGTTTGGCAACTGCTTCGTCTATGGTGAGTACTACCTGTTCGCCCGCTCTATTCTTGAGCGTGACGGTGCCGTTCTCTGCCTCTTTTGCACCTACGATGGCAAAATACGGAACCTTTTCGCTTCGTGCGTCGGATGACTTTTTCCCGAGCGTACGATTGCTATCATCGAGCTCCACTCGTATTCCTTCCCTACTAAGAGCAGTTTTTACCTTTTCTGCAGCGCCCAGCTCTTTTTCTGAGACAGTGGCGAGCTTTACCTGTACAGGCGAGAGCCAGAGCGGGAATGCCCCTGCGTATTTCTCGATGAGAAATGCCATAGTCCGTTCGAATGCGCCGATGCTGCTCCGGTGAACCACTATGGGTTCTTCTTCTGCTCCTTCTGCATTGGTAAAACGTAGCTTGAAGCGCTTAGGCATGACGAAGTCGTATTGGCAGGTAAAGGCAGTCTCTTCTTTTCCGGCGACATTTTTTACCTGCACATCGATTTTGGGGCCGTAAAATGCGGCCTCGTTTTCGGCTTCGTAATAGGGAACGTCGCGCGACTGTACGACACTTCGTAGTACTCCTTCGGCGTAATCCCAGGAGGAATCGTCTTTGTAATATTTTTTGGTGTCACTGCGATCACCCAAGGAGAGACGATAGCGATAGTCCACACCTTTTTTCATGCCGAGCGTGTTGTTTACGAACTCGATGAGGTCGAGAACTGCGTTTATCTCCCCCACCGCTTGCTCCTTGGTGCAGATAATGTGGGCGTCTGCCAGGCAGAACGTGCGAACACGCATGAGCCCAGATAGCTCGCCACTCTTCTCATATCGGAATAAGTCTGCCAACTCCGCGTAGCGGATGGGAAGCTCCCGATAGCTCCTCGGTCTGCTCACGTACATCTGGAAGTGATGCGGACAGGTCATCGGGCGCAAGATGAGCTCGTCTTCGTCGACTACCATTGGGGGATACATAGTGTCTTTGTAGTATGGGTAGTGACCACTCGTTCGGTAGAGGTCGACCTTAGCGAGGGACGGGGTCATAACGTGCTGATAGCCACGTCGTATCTCTTCGTCGACGACAAATCGTTCGAGCTCTCGACGAATCGTTGTTCCGTATGGCGTGAGCATGGGAAGACCTTTACCAACGAGATCGGAGAAAACGAATAAGTTGAGATCACGCCCAAGCTTACGGTGGTCGTGAAGTTTGGCATCTTCTAGCCGTTTCAAGTGCTCCTCGAGCTCCTGTTGTGAGAAGAAGGCTGTGCCATAGATACGGGTCAGCATTTTGTTCTTCTCATCTCCGTGCCAGTAGGCACCGGCCACGGAGAGGAGCTTAAACGCTTTTATCTTCCCCGTGCTTTCGACGTGAGGGCCCTTGCAGAGGTCCACCATGGATCCCGGTTTCTCTGGTTCTCCGGTCCAGTAGATCGAGATGTTTTTACCCTCTTGTACGGCTTTGTCGATCCACTCCTGTTTGTACGGGTTGTCGGCAAAGAGTTTACGAGCTTCTTTTTCAGAAACTTCGTATCTGGTAATTGGGAGATCCTTTTTAATGATTTCTGCCATGCGTTTCTCGATTTTCGGGAAATCGGCCTCGGAGATAACCACCTCACTCTTGCCATCGACTTTGCCGTCGAAGTCAAAGTAGAAGCCTTCGTCTGTTGCTGGGCCCATTGCCAGGTGTATCGAAGGATAGAGTTCCTTCATCGCCTGGTGGAGAACGTGTTCCGCGCTGTGGCGCAGCGGATGGAGATCTGGTATTAGACTTTCTTGTTTTTGTTTTTGCATATGTTCCTTATTCTAGCGTATATGGGTAGATACTAAAACTCCCGCGTGGCGCGGGAGTGAGCATATCCAACACACTCCCCCGCGTTAGCGGATGGTAGTCGTGGTGGTTATGCGGATTACGAGTTTCATTGGAGCCATTATACACGGGTGTCAAATGAAGTGGCCTTTTATGTAGATGTTAGAAGGTCTCTGCGGCCGCCTCCGGCGGCCTGATAAGGAGCGCGGCGGTGCGGGGCGCCGCGCAGTCATTTTGTTTTTTTCGCGCGCGATCCGCCAGCTTTGCTGGCGACATTATGATAACACAATTTATGCTCTGGGTAAGGGCTTAATGTCGCCAGGATTAACTTGTTCACCATTTAGCATGCTTGGTTTATTGGTGAACGCCTCAACTGGGCTATAGTAGTCCATCAAATATACACCAACTGGCCTACTATCCAATTTAGCCTCTCGAAACTGTTCCTCTGGCATTACACCAAAACCATGCGTGTTATAGAATTCGACCAAGCTATTTTCTGCCTTCTGTCTGTCCTCTCCATATACTTCCTCAACCTCCATTCGATTCCGACCAAAATATCTGCCTTCCGCCTTTGCTTGGGTCACACCCTCAATATAGGTTTGTGCGATATCCATAACTACCTTACCGTCAATCCCGTGAAAATACGAATCCCCATAAGCTTCAACCAAGTCGGCTGCATTATCGAATTTGCTGGCAGGAGTAATAACTGAACCCTCCATTTGTGTCTTGAGTTCATCAAGCGTTGTTTTGCCATCAGCTAATTTCTTGGCAAAATTTGATAAGAAAAATGAGGTGCTACTTACTAAGTTTGGTGACATATTTTACTCCTTAAATAATGACTTAATGAGTATATGCTAGCACATTTGTCGATTAGTTTTTGATACAAGAACCGCCCTAACTGAAAATTTGTGATGTAATCACAGACTTCCAGCTTCGGGCGGGCGGTTCTTGCACTTCTTGTGCGGAAGTATTGTTTATAACGGAACAATCCGTTGGCTTACGCCACCCATGTATTCATGGTTTTTATGTATTTGGTTGTTTTGGTTCGCTATTCGCGGGGATTGCGGGTCTGATGACCGTTTACCAGCCAATGCCCTGCGGCGATGTTATGCGCTTCCTGACCTGAAAGGCGGGGTTGTTCAACCTTGCCGTTGTCAATGAAGTACCGCGCAATCCGCTCGCACTCGTCGGGATTGTCGTCCCAGTACGTCTCCTTGTAGGAGGCAAGTAGTTCTTCCCACGCGGCGGGAGAGTCTGCGGCGGTTGCGGCCACAATCTTCTCGACTTCGTCGAGTGCAATGCGACCACTCGCGATGTCACGAACACAAAACGAGAAACTTAAACCAACAACTTTTTTATTCATGTCGATCTCCTTTTTTTGTCTCAGAACAGAATGGATTGAAAAACGTTTTTCTACCCAAGTGGGTATTTTTGTAGATACCATAATACCCACAAAATTACCCACTTGGAAAAGGAGATAACTTCCGCATTTTAATGTGCAAGATTTTGTTAGTATGAAGACAAAGTACAAACTGCGTTAGCCTGGTTTTGTCTGGATACTGACGCACAGAAATATAGCACATTCCAGGCTAACTGTCAAGTTATAGGACATATTGAAACAACTACAAAATCTTGTTACTATTGACCCCCTCACAGAGGATCACGGGCGTAAGCCCGTGAGTGAATGTGAGACAATTTGGATGTGAAAACAAAGCTCAATGCACATGGAATGTGGAGACACCAATACCACATAGTATGGATACCA
>JAJYKS010000023.1 GCA_021788365.1 bacterium | reverse complement strand
AGAGGGCCAGTTCACTCCCGCCGGGTCCCGGAGGAGAACTCCGGCATCATTTGCTATCTGCTGAGCTGTAAAAACCATTTACCCTCCTTTAATTAAACTGCAATCTTGCGCCGCCCGTGGTGCTCATCCTAATGCACAACAGACACATAAAAATTCCCGCTCACTCCGGAGTAGAACAGTTTTTCAACATTTATATATCCAGTTGCCGTATTTAAAGTAGGCGGGTTGACCACATATGACGGCCATACTACCGTATTGGCATCGGCTCCCGCAATTTCCAGCGTGTAAGTGGCTCCGGGCGTGGGAGATGAGAATATTATAGGCACGCCAACCCCCGATAGTGTTATATATTGCTCTGTGCCCTGGGACAAATCGACATCACTCTGAGTAGTGAACCATGGCAAAGATGCCGTGTCATATTGAAAGCTCATATTTGGCGTGGGTGTTTGCACCTCGATATTGAGATATCTGCCTTTGCAACCATGTACTCCATTAAGTTGCATAGCACTCAACCAGTTTTCAGTCAAAGGAAAAGTGAGAGGGCTCGTATCACCGCAAACGTATTTGTATTGTAACGCTGGTTGCCAGTCTGGATCAGTCACACTGTAAGCATTTCCATTGAGAGAACTCAGGTTCCAAATTGCGCCAGCAACTCCACTATCGAGCATCTGGTTGGCGGTAGGGATCGCGCTAGCCGGGGCAAAACTGACTCTTTCCGCATAATTGCTGCCAGAGGCAGGATTCATCGTCAACCCTGCATAGGTTCCGGTAAGAGGTGTATTGTCCGTCCAGCTTATGGTCTTTGACACCGATGGTCCTTCAATGCTGAGGGTCAAGTGCCCTGATCCGTCATTTGCAAAAGTCACATCATATAGTGTGTTGGGGGATCCCGATATAGTTGCGGTCGCTTCTTGAGTGTTACTACCATTGTACTTAAATATACCAATAGATGTACCACCACTAAGAAGGCCTGCGGAATAGTACGAGCTTAGCCCCGAAGCTCCATCGATAATTAGTTGTGCTCCATTAGCGGCCACCTGCAGAAGGGCAGACACAACTATTGCGTTTGTCTGGGGTGCGCTCGCTTGATAGGTTGCCGTTGTCGCCGTTGTGCTAAAAGCATTGATTCCATTGAGTGCCGTAACGGAAGAGCTTCCTCCGGATATCCAAGTCCATTTATTTAAGTTGCCACCTGAAAAATCGTCGTATAAAGTGCCGGGGCCTATAAAGACTGCATTAGCCAGTCCGTATGTACTGGCATATCCACTTGAAATCGCTTCAGATGCTGCGCTGGAATATACCGTAGTGGCGGCACTCACAGAATTTGATATTGTCTCCTGTGGCTCGGAGACCGTAGTTAGCATGGCGCATGGACCAGAAACGGATGTTATATTCCCGTTCGCATCCGTCTGTGTGCAAGCGTTCGGCTTTAGGACTCCTGAGACAGTGGCAACGTTATGCGTGTTGCCAGCGAAGGAAAAATCATTAACCCCCGTACCACCCCATTTAGAGGGAGCAACGTTCCAGGTCGTTTGATCTGTTGCATAATTGTAGATAGAGGAAACATCGACATCACCAGTTCCCTTATCTACCGGCGTATAGGTAACGGATGGAATTTCCTGTGAACCATCGACAAAGTTATATGAAGCCGCAGTTCCAAAGTAATACGGGCAAAAAAGCTCGTTTATTCCAGCCCAGTCTTTTAGGTAGATTTTATTGTTTTCAAAAACATTATCGTATGTGTACCCGGCATCTAGCCCATAGGTTTCATAGGTTTCAGTGATGGGTTCCATTTCGAAGGAAAAATTATTCGCATTAACAGTTGAACCATTTACACCATCAAAGTTAGTAAAAGTCACAGAATGTACGCAGTCAAAAAGGTTTATGGCTACCCGGTTGGAGTTGAACCAACCCGTGTTATTGCCGTTCACGTACAGCCCATTCTTGGCTCCTACTACCCATATATCGTGTAGCCAAGACCATGTGAAGGATGTATTTAAATCTACGTTAATTGCTGTCCAAGTACCTACAGGCGCGTTCTCGCTACCCGCGACTTGCGTTATACCTCCTATCGCAATGTTGTGCATCTGCAAATTATAAAAATATGGATTGGAAGGAGTACCCGCCAAATTTATAGCAATTCCCGTTGCGCTTTGAGGCATCATCACAGAGAAACCTGACCATTCCCTGCTGGCATTTCCATTGGTCGTAAAAAGGTTATTAGTAAGGCTGGCCAACGCAAAGACAGTTCCATTGCCCTGCATATTGGCGTTTACGGGTATTGTCCAGTTGCCGGATGTTACGACAATTCCATACGGCCATGATATGGTCGCATTGCCAGCTATTGCACCTACAGCATTAAATAGCGATGTCATGCACGCATCATCCAGAGACCCATAAACAAAATCCGCTGAACCTGATAAGCTGACCGATGGCGCAGTGGCAAGGCTGACCGTTGTTGAATTTGTGAATCCTGAGATCGTGGTTACGAGTGAAGCTCCTCCTGCGCCTGCCCCATCAATTGTAATGGTCTTTCCCACATCGGAAGAAGTAAAGGCTGCGGACGCAGATGAAAATATGACACTAGAGGCTGTAGTTGTCCCATCCTCAAAAGCCTTTCCATCCATTTTGCAGTTGTAGGGAGAGGCTTTGGGGTTAAAGTTCATATTGGTTGGAGGTGCGCCCCATCCGTTTGAGTAAAGCATTTGATTTTGCGCCGGCACATAGCCTGCCCCAAAAAAAGTTGGCGGTAAATAGCCAGCACCATTAATAAGAGGTACACCGTTTGGCGCATTTGTTGGCAACCCCGCGAACTGCCCGTTCTGGTTTACCTGTATCTGCCCGTTCGTGCCCCCGGGGGATCCGGCGGGGGATCCGGCGGAGGGCGGTATCATACCAGCATATGCGAGAGCCGACAGACAAAAGACAGAGA
>JAJYKS010000022.1 GCA_021788365.1 bacterium | reverse complement strand
AGTCTTTCTCGATTGTACTTGGAACGCTACCGTGGTTGCTAATTCCGTTGGTGTCAGGCCCGACAGCACTCCTTATCCGCGGAGATTTGTGGTTAAGTTAAAGCAAGGATCGGGAACTAATCCGGCAGCGGATGGTACGATCAAACCGAATTCGGGATGGTCGCTGAGCGGTGGAGATTCGGGGCTTCTTGGTAGTGGAAAGGGGTATAAAATGGATTCTGATGTAGGATCGTCTCCAAAGTCATTTACTGGGAGCATAACATTTGATTCGTCTCTTGCGGGGAGTCAGAATCTATATCTTCTCATTAAAATTCAGGAATATTGGCAGCCTAGTGGTTATGGACTTGGGTGGTATGCTGATGAAGTTATAGAAATTCCCGTAAGCGTCTCCTCTCCAGCTGAGTCTCTGTCTCTTGCCGCCAATCCGACATCTATTTCGTCAGGAGGGTCATCCTCTCTTGCGGCGACTCCAACAAATGTGAACTTCGTTGGTATTTATAAGGCTGACAATACTCTTATCTGCTCGTCAGCGTCTTGTAGTGTCTCACCAACTCAAACGACGACTTACTATGCCAAAGGAACCGGCGCGAATTCTAACCAGTCTGTTACTTCAAATAATGTCACCGTCACCGTCTCTAGTAATCCTTCTTGTACCGCCAGCGCAATCCCAGGATCGGGCACTGCGCCGCTTACGACGAATTTGACCGGTACGCCATCGGGAGGGACGGCGCCATATACCTATGCGTGGAATTTTGGTGATAGCGGCACCTCAAACGCACAAAATCCATCACATACCTATACTTCCGCGAGTACGTACACGGCACAATTAACTGTCACGGATAGTAATGGAAAAACAGGGACTTGTTCGACGAATGTGAATGTTGGCACAACTTGCACCGACAGCACATGGACCCCCGACCCCTCGACGCAATGCAACGGCGTATCGTTCCAACAGACAAGCAACTGTAGCAACACCCGATATGTGACTGGTTCGGCTACCTGTTATGCCTGTAGTGGAAGTTCGTGTAACGCCGTTCCGTCGGGAACGAGTGGCTATACGTCAAGTGATTGCAATAACACATGTGCCCCGCCTACGGGGAGTTGTTCTTTGACGGCATCGCCGACATCGGGACCGCAACCACTGAGCACAACGTTTACTATCAGCGGTGCAAATTCGAATGCAACGTATGGGTATATATACAAGGGATCAGCTCCGGTTTCTGGTCAGATAAATTTATCGGGAGGGAGCGGAAGCAAAACACTTACCCTTTCTGCGCCGGGTGGGAGTTATTATTTTGCCGACTGGGATAACAATGGCAATATGTATGATACTCAGTGCGGATTTCCGACTACCGTAACTGTTTATCAACCCACCTTCACCCTTTCGCCTTCTTCGTCGACCATACCGGTGGGAGGAACTCAGCAATTTACAGGTAATTATGACCCCGATGGTCCTGGTGGTCCGCAGCCATCGCAGGCGGTTGCTACGAGTAGTGTGACGTGGACCTCATCAAAAACTGCGGTGGCAACAATCAATTCCTCTGGTGTTGCAACCGGTGTTGCGGCAGGATCAACAACGATTTACGGAACGTATAAGGGCATCCAAGCGTCTGCACTTTTAACGGTTAATAGTGCATCTAATCCCGATTTTGCCGTCGCGGTCACCCCATCTCTCCAGGGCGTTAATCAGGGTTCTTTTGTCGATTACAACGTAACCGTTACTCCGATAAATGGATTTACCGGCACTGTAAACCTTTCGGTCTCTAGCTGGGGAAACGGGAGCGGGTTGTCTGGATCGTTTGATCCGTCGTCAGTTACTATTACCAGCGGCATGCCGGCGGTCGGCTCAACACTTGCTATAAGCGCCGCCGCCAACGCAGCCCCCGGACGGTCAACATTTACCGTTCTAGGCAAGTCGGGGACGAATAGTAAACAAGCAAGTGCTGATGTTGAGGTTGTTCAAGCCAACAGATATTCTTGTAACTCAAATTATCAGTGCATTTTGGATTCGAGCGGAACATTCTCAGATGTGGCGAGTTGTCAGACGGCGTGCGTGCGACCCTCGTGTAGTTTGTATCCCCAGCCGTCAAATATTCTCCGAGGGATGTCGTCTCAGCTAACATGGACATGCTCCGGATCTGGCATTAGTGCAACAACAACGTGCTTGCTTAAAGGTCCCAGTGGTTCGGTGGCCAGCGGTCTTACGGTCAACAGTGGCGTGAGTGGGGTTTTTGTCAAACCAGCTCAAACAACGCAGTATACTCTTACATGCGGTGGCGCAAGCTCTCAGGCGACGGTTAACGTTGGTTTCTTCCCGCTCCTGCGCGAAATCATCCCGCAGTGGTAATGAAAAAAGAAGTTTCAAAACCAAAAAGCCCCCATGCGGGGCTTTTTGGTTGCATGAAGCAGTTGAGTTTTATGGATGTGATATTTCTTTTTCTATTTTTTCAAATATTGCTTGTAAAACCGCCGCATCCTCCTTCTTTATCTTTTTGAGCACGAACTCTTCCGCTTTTTGCCGCACCGTTTCGGCGGTGGGGCGGATGCCGATCTTGCATCGCCAAAAGTCCTGGGTGTGAAATGTGTCAATAATGGATTGCGCGCCTTTGTGTCCGCCCGAGCTTTGGCCGTGGACGATTTTATATTTCCCGATCGTCATATCGGAATCATCGTGGCAGACGAGTGTGTCGGTCAGGGGGATTTTCAGATACGCCAGCGCCGCGCGCAGCGCCGGACCGGAGGCGTTCATGTAGCCGTCCAGGATGCAGTAAGCGATGCCGTTGTCCAGTGCGTATGAGAACGGCTTGCCCTTGGGCGATTTCCAATCGACTTGGCCGGTTTTTTGCGCCAGCGCGGCGATCAGCTGGCGGCCGGCATTGTGGTAGGTGCGCTCATATTCATCGCCCGGGTTTCCCAGGCCGACATAGGCGCGCCAGAAAGGCGCGGCGGAGCGTGTTGCTTTTTTTTCGGTCTCCTTTATACTTCCCATATTCGTGCGTTGGGTATACTATACTCCAAACAGCTCGAAGAGTAAAAAACACGCATGCGAAAATTCTTATACACGGTGTGGGAGATTGCCGAAGTTTTTCTGATAGCCATCCTGGCGGTTGCGGCGATTAAATATTTTCTTGTCCAGCCATTCATCGTCAACGGCGCCAGCATGGAGCCGACGTTTTATGACGGCGATTATCTGCTGGTTGACGAAATCAGCTACCGGTTCCAGGCGCCCCAGCGCGGCGACGTCATTGTGTTTCATTCGCCGATGGATTATTCCGTTTATTTTATCAAGCGGGTTATCGGA
>JAJYKS010000001.1 GCA_021788365.1 bacterium | reverse complement strand
TGGCGGCTGTATCAGGACGACGTGTCATCCGCCGTCAAAAAGAAGCGCTGGCAAATCTTGGAGGATATTATTAATCAGCCCAACCTCGGCTCGCTTCGTCCCAAAGTGATTAAATAATCTTTGACAATTGTAAATTGAAAATTAACGATTGAGATTTGAATGAAAATTGAAAATTGGAATTTGAAAATTAAGCAGCAGCCGCTGCTATGCGTTGTAGGCCCCACAGGAACCGGCAAAACCGCGCTCGCTCTCGAACTCGCCAAAAAGCAACCCAGCATCCTCATCTCCGCCGACTCGCGCCAGGTGTATCGCGGCATGGATGTGGTGACCGGCAAAGACCATCCCCATACTACACATATATACGGCGTGGACATTGTAGATCCCGACGAACCCTGTTCTGTCGCAACATGGTATGACGCCGTCATGCCGCACATTACCGCTGCGTGGGACGATGGGGTACTGCCGATCGTGGTTGGCGGTACGGGGCTATACGTAAAAGCATTAACCAGCGGTATCGGCACGCTACATATTCCGCCAAACAACCATTTGCGTAGTGAGCTCGTCGGGTACTCGGTATCAGAATTACAAGACAAATTGTATCGAGTAGATCCTCAAAAACTTACTTCAATGAACGAAAGCGACCGCGCCAATCCCCGCCGCTTAGTCCGCGCCATCGAAATAGCCATCGCGCCAAAAAAGCTAGAATCTAGAATCTCTCTTCTAGAATCTAAGGTAATTGGTCTTCGCTACTACGATGATTCGAATTATCGTAGTGCAATCGAAGTTCGCGTTCGCGCGCGCCTCGCAGCAGGTGCCGTAGAAGAAGCCAAGCGGCTACTTTCCCAATACGGCGAAAACATGACGTCCCTCTCCGCCATTGGCTATCGCTCCCTCATGACGTACATAAAAGGGGAGATGAGTGAAACAGAAATGGTGGATAGGTGGGTAGCCGACGAGCTCGCCTATGCCAAGCGGCAAATAGTGTGGTTCAAGAAACAGTCGGTCGAGTGGCAGTTTGTGGACAAACCTGGTACCATCTAGATATGGCAGTCCAAAAGATCGAGATTACCTCACGCACAATCCTCACGACACTACTCTACTTGCTTGGTTTCTGGTTTCTCTATCAAATCCGCGGGATTATCATTACACTCTTTATTTCCTTTATTCTGATGACGGCAGTGGGCCCGCTGGTGCGGGGAGCGGCAAAAGTAAAAATCCCACCAATGGTAGTATTCCTACTCCTATTCCTCGCCGTCGTGGGGATATTTACAACACTCGTCGTCTCGCTCGTTCCAGCCATAGTTACTGAGACCGCCGGCCTTGTCCAGAATCTCCCCAAGTTTCTTGACTCTCTCTCTGCTCGGTGGAGTATCGTAGTTAGTCCTACCATGTTCTCAACACAATTCGGCGACATTCCCTCGAATTTACTAAAGATCGCGGCCGGTACGTTCGGCAATCTAGTTACGGTCTTTGCAGTATTTTTCATGACGTACTACCTGTACATAGAGCGGGCAAACTTACCACACTTCCTACGGCTGTTCTTAGGAACGGGGGATGGGGGACGCAGAATTGAATCAATTGTCGCAGACATAGAAAAACGAGTAGGCGGCTGGGTACGTGGTGAGCTCTTACTAATGACCATTATTGGTGTCATGTCATTTATCGGACTCACATTGCTTGGCATACCCTATACACTACCGCTTGCACTGCTCGCCGGACTTATGGAAGCAGTACCAAATATAGGACCGGTCATTTCAGCTATTCCTGCAATACTCATGGGCCTCACCGTGTCGCCCCTGACCGGCTTGGGAGCGCTCGCAATGAGCATACTCATCCAACAAACAGAAAACAACTTTGTAGTACCAAAAGTCATGCAAACTGCCGCTGGCATCCGCCCAATCGTAACGATTGTCGTACTTTTGATTGGCTACACGCTGGGGGGCGTTATGGGTGCCGTGCTCGCGATCCCGCTTTATCTAGCAATCGAAACGGTATATAAAGCATTGCAAACATAAGGTATAGCCATACGCTATACCGAAGGAGGATATATGTTCGATTTCAATTCCTGGCAAAATGCCCTGAGTACAGTCTTTTTAGGGACGCTAAGTAAAACGTTCGATTTTCTTCCCAACCTCATCGGAGCTGTCTTGGTTTTTGTACTAGGGATTGTATTGGGCAACTGGTTGAAACGTCTTGTTGTCAAAAGTCTTCAGGTCATTCATTTCGAGAATTGGGTAAAAGACACAAAGTTTCGGGAATTTTTGACCAATGCTGAGGTAAGTGAAAAAGGTGAAGAAATCGTTGGCGCGCTCGTAAAATGGCTCATCGTCCTAACGTTCTTCATCGCAGCCACCAATATTCTTGGTCTCACAACCGTCTCGTCCCTATTGGTTGCGATACTTGGCTTTGTACCGAACATTCTCTCTGCCGTCATAGTGCTCGCGATCGGCGTACTCTTAGCTGGCATTGTAGAGGGGCTGGTAAAAGGAGCTCTGGCTTCGGTAGACTTACGCTCGGCTCGTTTGATGGGCAAAATTGCGAGCTACACAACCATAACCATCGCTACACTTGCAGCGTTCTCAGAGCTACAAATAGCATCCTCATTCATAAACATTCTCTTTATCGGCTTTGTCGCGATGCTCGCGCTTGGTTTTGGTTTGGCAATTGGCCTCGGAGCCAAAGACCTCATCTCGACAGTCCTAAACGAGTGGTACAAAAACCTCAAAAAACAGTTGAAAAAATAGAGAGATCGCTATTGTGGTAATAGCTTTACCGATAGAGGGTCGGAGTAGAGGGGCATGAGAGTGTTGCTGGAGTCGTAGAGTTCAGCGCGGATAATCTCGAGTGACCCAATCCCAGGATAACTAACATCACCCAGAATGGTCTGGGAAGTAGGGAGCGGTGAGGACAAGGTAAAGGCAATAGTAAGCGTCTTACCAAGATTATCCACGCTCGGCGTTTGGGAGGTTACCGTAACACCAGGTCCAGGCGTGAAAGTAATAGGCTCGCTGTCATACGCGATGTCGAGCATGCCACGTACTGCCCCGTTTGCATTAAGAGTAAACAGGTGTGCTTGGGTAGAAGAAAGACGCTGAAAACCAACCTGAGCGGCATGCGCCACATCGTAAAGGAGTAAGCTACCATCCCAAGCAGCTTGCTTCCCGTTGACGACAACCCACACCTTCCCGGTTCGCGCACCTTCGGGAATCTTTACCTCGAGTACTGTATTACTCCAACGGACTATATTGTCTGCCGTTGCCTCGACATTCCCGACGTAAACATGGCTACCCCACTGATAGTCGCCGAAATTAGATCCGAGAACAACAACGGTATCGCCAGGCTTCCCAAAGAACATAGAGACGCGGGCTATGGTCGGAGCACCAGAGGGGTAGCTAGGGGGTGGCGTCACCGAGGGTACAGGATTGCCCGACGAAGCCGAAGAACGATTCTCGGTATTTGTTTGCGCAAGCTGAACGGAGAGCGGAACAATCAGGACAAGAAAGAGCACAAAATTAAATGCGACGATACGCTTCCACGTAAGCGAACGATGTATACGATCGTAAATCGTGTCTGTCATAAACCCTTTCCCCCTTATTGTACGCCTTAGCCGTTCTTGTGTGTAAGTGTTAGCACTCGTTTTTGGTTATCAAAATTTATCGTAAAGGTGTCGAAAAGTCCTTTTCGACCCAAAATGTAGGTTGTAGTATTTGATTCAGTAAACGTCGCGGGAAACTGAAAATCTTGACCGGCAATTTGTATAGTTACAGTGGCAAGATACGCAAACGCTGGCACACCGGAAAATCCTTGTAGGGTTATTCGTTTTGCTTGAGAGAGATCTACGCCAGTATCTTTTGCCGCTTGGAGAGGCATGGTAGATACAACCGCACCAGAGTCGAGAAGAAAAGTAGTATCAACATAGCCACTTGTCGTCTTAAGTGGTAGGGTAACACGTGGCTCTTGAACGAATCCAAAGTTTTCATATAACGTATTTTTGTAGGGCACTTGATACGTGACAGTGCCAAAACTGTTCGACGTCGTCACCTGATTAACGCCGCCGCCATTGAGGTAGCTACGTACGAGAAAAAAGATTCCAATCGCAGCAACAAATCCAAAAAGCGACAATACTTTAACGATTGCCTCCAGCTTAAATTTTGTCGGGATATTGGTTCCGATTCCTGGGTCAGAGACATGTGTATCAAAAGTAATAGATGGCATGGCTTAACTATAGATCATTTATGCCCAATCTCATACACCCACAGCTCACCGTCTCGTTTGATTTGCCGCAAACTTGGTATAGGGTAAGTATTGGCCACGACCAACGCCCCGGGTTTGCATTCTCGTGCAATTTTTTCGCGAAACTTCTTGGCAAACCTAGTCAACTGGTAAACATAAATAAGATCGTATGGTGACAAATCCGCACCCCACATGTCCCCAAAATGAATATGTATCCTAGAATCTAGCATCTCTCTTCTAACTTCTCGTTTGGCTTTCAGCCACACAACTGGCTCGATCTCCCATCCGTCACCACTTGCCGCTCCATGTTTTACTGCCCCGATCAATATACTCCCGTCTCCGCAGCCCAAGTCCGCCACTTTCATGCCCCCACGCACGTATTTCATAAATCTTTCCACGTGCTCAGGCCGGCTCATAACCGACGGCGACCCAGTCTTTGTTTTGTACACAAAGAGTGCCGCATATAGTATCAAAACTCCGGCCAAAAAATAAAGAAAAATCATACCCCGATTTTCTCACAATACTGGGAAATTGGGCAATTAGAGCATTTTGGTTTACGGGGGAGACAAATGGTTTGTCCATGCTGCACTAGGAGTCGATTTACGTCTTTCCAGCGTTCTCGAGGTACGATTTTTTGGAGCGCGTGCTCCGTTTCCTCGGGTATCTTGGTCGATATCCAGCCGAGCCTATTGGTAATTCGCTCCACATGTACATCGACGGCGATAGCCGGCTCGCCGTAAAACTGGGAGAGAACCACATTCGCCGTTTTTCTGGAAACACCAGGCAGGGAAACCAGCTCATCAAAAGTGGTAGGCGTTCCACATTCCACAATTTTCCTGGCTATGCCATGGGCATACGCTGCTTTTACCCGGAAAAATCCGATAGGGTGGAGGATTTTTTCGATCTTGTGTCGCGGTAGTTTGAGAATCGCTTCCGGCGTCGGGGCTACGCTAAACAATTCCTTCGCGACCGGTATGGTTGTGCTGTCTTTGCTCCGGGCAGACAGCATAACGGCAACGAGAAACTGAAAGGGATCACGGAACGCTCTTGCCATTTCCGTCTCTCCGTAACAGGCACCCAAAACAGCAACTACCTCACCGACCTTATATGTATCCATTACCTCTATTCTACCCGGTCTGGTATCATATCCTCATGCAACTATCTATAGAACTCATGGTGGCGTTCGGCGTAGCTGGTTTGGCACTCGTGCTGGCCGTGATCGAGCTTATATGGCTCGTCCGCGTCTCCCGCCACTACAACGACCTGGTAAAAGGTGCAGACAAGAAATCGCTAATGTCTGTTCTCGAGGGGTTGCAGCGCACCCTGGCTACTCACGAAAAGGGATTATTATCGGGCAAAGCCGATATGCAAAAAGTAAAAAGTGAACTCGCTTCACATCTCCAGTACCTAACACTAAAGCGTTTTAATCCCTTCTCCGATACAGGCGGCGACCAGAGTTTTATCCTGGCAATATTAGATGGCAACAAAGACGGAGTCGTGATAACATCGTTGCATAGCCGAGAAAACACCCGATTTTACGTAAAGAAGGTTACGGGTGGTGTAGGTGTAGATCACCCCCTCTCGACAGATGAACAAAAAATAGTCAACCGTAGAGGAGAGTAGCGTATGAAAAATCCAGTCGTCACCGGCGTAGTCGGTTTTTTTGTTGCATTTGCCGTCTCTGCAGGAGCCGCCTATGGTGTCACGAATTATCTTTACGCGCCCGCCTCGGGTAACAGTGGTCCGGTCGCTCCCGTCGCAACACCCGCAGCTGGTGGTTCGCTAAACATCGACCCGAGTGCCCCTAAAATAGCCGAATGTCCCCTGAATGGCGAAATGTATACCGCCGCCGAGCAAAAAGTATGGCAACAACGTCGCCCCCTGAACGTCATGATCGAAAATACAACGGACGCCCGTCCACAATCAGGTCTAAACTCCGCCGACATTGTGTATGAAGCCGTCGCCGAGGGCGGGATTACCCGCTTTGAGGCGGTCTTTTTATGTGGTACGGCCTCTCACGATACCATTGTCGGCCCGGTCCGCTCTGCTCGCACGTACTTCCTTGACATTGGCTCAGAATATAACTCCCCGCTCTACACCCACGTGGGTGGCGCCAACTGTTCTGCGCCAGCAGGCACGAATAATTGCACAACCGACAAGCGCGCACAGGCCTTGGAACAAATCAATCAGTATGGTTGGGGACAAGAAAACGATCTAAACCAATTTAGTATAGGCTTCCCCACATTCTGGCGCGACTATGAGCGCTTGGGACGCACGGTTGCTACCGAACACACCATGTACAGTAGTACCGAGAAACTGTGGCAGTATGCTGCCAGTAGTAGAAACTGGACCAATATCAACCCGGTCACCAAAAAGGACTGGCTCCCTGGTTTCACGTCCTGGACGTTCAAGGATGACGCGAAGTCACCCGGTACAGTCAACAAGATAAGTTTCGGCTTCTGGACCAACTACCACGACTTTGACGTTGTCTGGTCATACGACCCGTCGACCAATACCTACAGTCGCACTGATGGTGGAGCTCCTCAGATGGATAGAGACAATAACACCCAACTCTCCGCCAAGGTTGTAGTAGTCCAGTACGCAAAAGAGACTGGACCAGTCGACTCGCACATGCACATGCTGTATCAGATGATTGGTACCGGCAAGGCGGTGGTCTTCCAGGATGGCACGGCAACCAAAGCTACTTGGACCAAGACTGATCGCACCGCCCGTACTATCTTTACCGATGCCACGTCTGGCAAAAAGATTGCCTTCGACCGCGGCCGCATCTGGGTAGAGGTCATCCCCTCCGACAACACCGTGACCTATTAAGGCACGGTCCGTTCCAAAAAAGTACTCTTGTTTCCGAGTATCTTTGTTGTACACTTAACTGACAGATAACAAAAAGTGTACAAGAGGAGGGGATATGGCGAAACTAACGGATTTTACGATCTCCAAGGTTCGGGTAAAGCTTCTGGAAACGTTTCTGGGAAACCCAGAAGAAATGTACTATATTCGCGAACTCACCAGAAAAATCGACGAAGAAATTAACGCCGTTCGCCGCGAACTCTTGCACATGACAAAATGTGGCATGGTCAGGGAAGATCATCGTGGCAACCGCGTTTACTACACCTTCAACCGCGGCTATCTCTTTCACAAGGAACTTATGAGCATGGTCGCCAAAACAACCGGTCTTGGTGCCGCGCTCGCCGGTGCTGCACCGAAGCTCGGCCATCTAAAATTTGTCATGATATCAGGTCGCTTCGCGCGCCACATGCCCCGTGCCAAAGATACGGTAGACCTCCTCTTAGTAGGCGACATTATTATGCCGCAATTGACAGAATTGGTGCGTGAGGTGGAAGCAGCTGGAGGGCGTGAGATAAACTATACGGTGATGACCGAAGCAGAACTCACCTATAGGAAAACCCATAATGATCCTTTCATAGGTCGCATATTAGAAGGGTCTAGAGTCATGATAGTAGGTGATGAAGAGGACTTGGTGGCATGACAACAACACACATCACCAAAATCGGCAATTCACGCGGCATAATTATTCCCGCTGAGGTTATTAAAGCATTGGCACTCGAAGAAGGTGACGAAGTGGTCCTGGAATACGACACCGATACCCAAGTTCTCTCTGCCACTTTCCCCAAAACCAAACAGCTGAAACTCGTTTCTCAAAAGGTTTGACCTTAAGGATCAGAGTGTGTTAGCACCCGGGAAGATCCCAAAAAAGTCAGACCTTATTGTACAATTCTTGGGGTATACTAAACGATATGAAACACCTTATCCGCAACCTCGTCTTCATAGTATTGCTAACCGCCTGTGCACTCGTCATAGACGCACCAAAAAATGTGCCGGTGCACGTCAAACTCCTTGGCAAATCATTCTCCGGCACCCTCTCGAGTCCAAACATCAATATAACTTGGCCATTTACTTTTTCTCGCGATCTTAATATCCGCCAAGGTCTCGATCTGCAGGGCGGCACCGAAGTGGTGTTACAGGCAGATATGAGCAAAGTGGGTGCAGCGGATCGGCAAGACGCGCTCGACTCAGCAGAGGGTGTTATTACTCGGAGAGTAGACCTTTACGGCGTCTCCGAAGCATCGGTGAAGACGCTCGTTTCTGGCGACACCTATCGTCTTGTCGTAGACCTCCCTGGCATAGGAGACCCACAACAAGCACTCGCGCTTATTGGTACGACCGCCCACCTCGATTTTCGTGAGTTACCCACTGCAACAAGCAGTGCCACCTACGGTGATTTTGTCACAACGGGCCTAACGGGAGCCGACCTCAAAAAAGCTTCGGTAGAATTCAACAATCAGACCGGCAGCCCCGAAGTAGCACTACAGTTTACAGATGTCGGTGCTACAAAATTTGCCAATATTACGGAGAAAAACGTGGGCAAACCACTCGCCATCTTCCTGGATAGCACTCCAATTAGCGCCCCAGTGGTACAGCAGCAGATTAGCGGTGGCTCGGCTGTCATCAATGGGCAGTTTACGCTCGAAGAAGCAAAACAACTGGCACTCACCCTAAACGCCGGCGCACTCCCAGTCCCAATCTCAATTCTAAGCCAGCAGAATATTGCGCCAACCCTCGGCCGCGAGTCGGTCGCCAAAAGTCTTCGTGCTGGAGCGGTAGGTTTGGGCGTTGTGGTACTTTTTATGATCATGAACTATGGCTGGCTCGGAGCTGTCGCCGACCTAGGCCTTGTCATTTACGGTGTACTGACTCTCGCGCTCTATAAGCTAATTCCCGTAACCATCTCGCTTCCTGGTCTTGCTGGTTTTATTCTCTCAATAGGTATGGCCGTAGACGCCAATATCCTCATATTCGAGCGCATGAAAGAAGAACTCCGGAAGGGACACGAATGGGGCGCAGCCATGGAACTCGGTTTTGGTCGTGCATGGGACTCCATTAAAGACGCAAACGTCGCAACGCTGATTACCTCGTTTGTTCTCTACAATCCATTTGATTGGACATTCCTAAATTCGTCCGGTTTGGTTCGTGGCTTTGCACTCACCCTAGGACTTGGTATTGTAATTAGTCTCTTTACCGGCATATTTGTCACACGTACCCTGCTGCGTGCATTTATGGGACACAAACTATGAGCGAAACATTGAACATCATGCGCCCCATGAAATACTGGTGGCTGTACTTTACAATCTCATTGTCGGTCATCATTCCTGGGACGTATAGTCTGATAAAGTTTGGCCTGCGCCCAGCCATAGACTTTACCGGTGGCAGTTCTATGGTCTGGAAAGACAAAACAGCAACAAAGGCCAGTATAGAGGCTAGCGCCACAAAGCTTGGGATAACGATAGATTCACTGACCGTATCGGGGGATACATGGACGGTGACCACATCCCCATTGGACAGCGACACCCATACAAAATTCGTGCCAAGTGGCGCAACAGAACTATCCTACGATACGGTGGGTCCATCGTTAGGTGGGGAGCTCATTGTCAAGACAGCCTACGGACTAATCTTAGCTGCAACACTCATCCTGCTCTACGTCGCCTATCGGTTCCAGAATATAACCTTCGGAGCTTCCGCCATCCTCGCCATGCTGCACGACCTGTTGGTCGTGACCGGCGTCTTTAGTTTACTCGGCCACTTCTACGGTGTACGGGTGGACACGCTGTTTGTGACAGCTCTTCTCACGATTCTCAGTTTCTCCGTACACGATACCATCGTGGTGTACGACCGCATTCGAGAGCTAAAGAAAAAACATGGATACTTAGATTTTGAGGATATAGTGAACCGCGCCGTAGTGGAGACAATGGGGAGATCTCTAAACAACTCGCTCACCATAATCTTTATGCTGCTGGCCATGTACCTGCTAGGTGGTGACACGACGAAATGGTTTATCCTTGCGCTCTTAGTCGGGACCGTTTCTGGTACCTATTCTTCAACCTTCACCGCCGCCCCCATCCTCATGCTCTGGCACCGCTTCTCCGGCAGGAAAAAATACAAAAACAAGTAAAAGTGTTTAGAATGCCTCCGGGTCAGTAGTAAGCCAGATTCTGTTTCTCGGCGATCATTTCTCTAATGCCCGCAAACTTTAGGCTTTAGCATGGGAGTGCTACCCATTAGCCAATTCGTCGGTTGCAGCGGGGAGGATTGCCCGTTTCACTCCTAGCTTGCGCCAGGACTCGTCTCTGTTGCTCTATCGGCCAAAGGCCGATCCGCCTATGGCGGAAACTGGCAGTTACCTGCTCCGGCTTACGCCGGACACCCTGCACTCTGCTGTCTGGACTTTCCTGACTCGGCCTTGCGGCTCCGCCCGATCGCCCACCGACCCGGAAGCACCCATATTATAGCAGGAGGTATAATTAACCCAGGTATGGTAGACAAAATAGTTGTATTCGGCGATAGTATTGCGTACGGAAAATGGGATTCGGATGGCGGATGGGTTGCTCAACTACGGAAGTATATTGATGAAAAGCATAACATTTCGCATGGCGGAAATTATCAAATTTTCAACTCATCCATACCTGGAGAAATAGCTCCACGGCTTGTGCAACGACTCGCGCTTGAAGCAAATTTTCGCTTCTGGCCTGAAGAAAAAAACTTTGCGATCATCGCAGTAGGACTAAACGACAGTAATCCAGGCAACTGGATGGCAGGGGAACAAACAACAGAAGTAAATTTCAAGAAATCTATTTCTCAAATAATAGATACATTCCGCGAAAAGAATATCGAAATACTTATACTCGGTCTTACTCCTGTGGTAGAGGTGAAACGCATAAAGCAAAATTCTCAGTTCACCGAAAAGTTAGCGGCAATATATGATAGATACCTTAAAGAGGTTGCCACAAAAGAGCGAGTTAATTATCTCGAAATGAACCAATACCTCCGTGAACATGGGTGTGAGGATCACATTGTCGACGGCGTCCACCTTGACCATGCCGGTCACGAACTAATTTTTAGTAGGGTTAGAGATTACCTAGAAGACAAGCATTTGCTAGGACTATGACAACTACTCTCTGGCTCGGTATATCGGCAAACGGCATGATTGCCGACAAAAACGGTGAGGAAGATTTTCTTTCGGAAGAAACAGGCGAGCTATTTGTCCAGCAAGTGCAAAAAACCGGCTGTGTCATTATGGGGAAAACTGCTTATTCGCGAATCAATAAAAACCTTCCTGGGCGTAAGTCCTCGCTTCAACAGGTAGACAAAATCTTCCTTTCCAAAACTTCACACCAGGGGATAGACGAGTGGCTCTCTGCCGGCTCGCCGCAAGAAAGTATAGAAATGCTCGCAAGTCGTGGTCACAAAAATATTACCGTTACGGGCGGCACGAAAACCGCAAGTTCATTTCTCACCGCAAATCTAATCAACGAAGTAGTTCTGGCAATAAATCCGGTACTCATAAGTCCCGGGTATCCTATTTGCACAGATGAAAAGTTACTCGCCAATCTCACCTTAATGAGCGTTCAGAGAAAATCAAATCTAATCGTTGTAAAATACACGGTATCTAATCATATATAGGAGTAGCATGGCTCAAATAGACGCAACATCTCAAATTAAACAATTCCTCGATTCACATTTTCAAATGGTGTTGGCAACAAATGGCAGCCACCCGTGGATATGTACCGTCTACTACACAACCGACAAAGACATGAATATCTACTTTCTCACGAGCCCCAAGACCATCCACGGCAAGCAAATCGCCAAAAATCCAAAGGTTGCAGTCGCGATTGCCGACGCCCCCCAGGCTCCAGCCTCAAATAAGAAAGGCTTACAAATATACGGTATCTGTAAACAAATATCCGGGATGAATAAAGTAAACTACTCAATCAATTTGTGGAAAAAAACACTGGGGATTACAAGTGAAGATTACAGCTACGAAGGTATGATTAGGAAAGCGATTAGTGGCCGCATGTACAAAATAACCCCAAAGCAAGTTAAATTTTTCAACGAAGATTTGTGGGACGAGGGACAGGAGCCTTTCATAGAGCTGTAAATATGCTATTCACACCCTTTTTCGACTTCACCTACCACTCTCTCCTCAAGCCAGTCTTATTCATGATGGATCCCGAGGTAGTTCACGAAGGTTTTACCAAAGTAGGGGAGGGGCTTGAACGTACGCCGTGGTTAGTCGCCCCCTTCTTCCGCTATAGCCACCCCTCGCTCAAAAAAACCGTCCTTGGCATCGAATTTGATAATCCCGTGGGCCTCTCCGCAGGCTTCGACTATGACGGGCACATGGCCGCCGTCATGCATTCTGTTGGTTTTGGCTTCAATACCGTTGGCACCGTCACCGCCAGGGTATACGCGGGCAACGCCGCCCCCCGCCTCGCCCGCCTCCCGAAATCACACTCACTTTTGGTCAACAAAGGGTTTAAATCGGAGGGCGCCCGTGCCGTTCGCGCCCGTCTAGACAAAAAAAATCTCTCGCACTCTACCATCGGTCTTAGCGTGGGCAGCTCCAATGTACCGGAAGTGAATACGGTCACGAAGGCAATTGCCGATTATGTAACTACTTTTAAGCTCTTCGCGAAGCGTAAGTATGTAAAATATTTCGAGCTAAATATTAGCTGTCCCAATACGGCGGTCACCGGCACGTTTTATGCTCCCGAAAATTTCGCGCGGCTGTGCAAGGCCGTGTCCGCTCTCAAACTATTCCCTCCTATCTTTGTCAAAATGCCGAGCGAAATAAGTTTTGTGGACTCCGACGCCCTCGTCTCCACCGCCCTGAAATACAATATTCGCGGTTTCATCTTCTCCAACCTCGTAAAAGACAGAAACAATCCCGCGTTCGATAGGGGCGAGATTGAGAAGGTTGTCGGCCTAAGGGGCAACTTTAGCGGGCGCCCGGTCTACGCGAACTCCAATAAATTGATCGCCCACACGCGCAAAAAATTTGGCAAGAAGATTGCCATCATCGGCGTGGGCGGCGTCTTCACCACGGCCGATGTGCGCGCCAAATTCGCGGCCGGCGCCGACTTGGTTCAGCTTATTACCGGCATGATCTTCGAAGGCCCCCAGCTTATTGGGAAAATAAACAAATCTCTTGCGGGTGACGCTAGCTGAGTTCAAAGCTCAAAAAACAGTATCCACCGCTATAACTTTTAAATAATTTCTTCTCTTTTTCCAATATGAGCAACGAATAAATACCAGGATTTAAGTCTGGATATTGAGGTGCTGTTATATTCTCCGAAAACGCTAGGGCAGACACACTCTGTACATTACCCAATATTTTATATGTAGACATATGTGTGTGAGCATTTATTGCAACCACCGATTTAGATCCCTTGAATAAATCCGCTACTTCCGACCCATTAGTATATGACATATACCTATATCCTTTATCGAAGTAAAAACTATCAAGTCCGTCGAGCGAAACGATGGAATAGTGGCTAAATATTATTGATTGTCTAGATGGGTCAATGACATCCTTCAGCCAATTAATAGTTTCTTCGCTGACCGACGCCAAATCATTTGCTCCCATGGTGCTATCTATCCAATAGAGTCTATATTCTCCCATGTCGACATACCCCCTCGGAGATGAGTTAATATTTAATGGATCTGCAACCGTAGAAAAATCGGCTTGCCCGAGAGTTCTCAGCTCATGGTTTCCGGGGATAAATATTTTTTCACCGTTAATTCGTGCAAATATTTGCATTACGTTCTTAAATAATGCGAAATCTTTATTGTGGTCTTTCACGTCCCTAATAACATCACCCATATTTATCACAAGATCAAATTTTTCATTATTGAAAATGTCCACACACTCCATAAGTTTCACCACTGCCTCCGTATTTGCCTGTCGTATTGTGCCAGGATGTGTGGTAGACTCTCGGCTTTCGCCTGAATGTATATCGTTGAGAATTAGTATCTTCATTTCAGTTCGCCTATCCGTTTTTCCAAATACTCTTTTGTATTTTTTGCGGGGTCATCAAGAATTTCCTCAAACAAAGCATTGAGGATCTCGCCAACTTTGCGAGAAGGCTTAATGTTGAGTATCCGCATGACATCGGCGCCGTTCACCAGGAGATCTTTAAGTGAGAGCGGTTCATAAAACTGTTCGCCAATTCGCTTCTGAAGTTCGGTAAGACGCCAGCTCGTAGCGCGGGATCCACCACCCACTCGATCGCCTACGCGAAGAGCCATCATATCATGGATATTTTCCTTCCCCACTCGGCGTATAAAGCGACGGATGGCGGAATCAGTTAACTTTGGCTCGTAATGAAACATATGCCAGCGAACGAGGGTAAAAATCCGATCTTGGTCGCGCTTGGGGAGCCGCAGCCGGTCAGCGATGCGCTTTGCCGTCCGGGCCCCCACTACTTCGTGGTTATAGAAGGTGACACCGCGCACACCCTGCGCCTTGGCTACTGTTGGCTTATCCACGTCGTGGAGGAGGGTAGCAAGCCGCACGACAGGGTCGGGTGATGGACAGGCGCGGAGTGCCTCGACAGAGTGGGTGAATACATCATAAATATGGTGTCCCGCTTGAGCGACACCTTTAGCCAAGAGTAGCTCCGGCATCACAATGTCGAGAATACCGGTCGAAGCCATGAGGAGCACTCCATCAGCTGCATGATCGGTGGATAGAAGCTTCATAGTCTCGGCACCTATGCGCTCCCACGAAACGTGGCGCAGATTTGGTACCTTGCTAGTAAGTGCCGTGAATGTCGCTGGCTCTATAGTGAATCCAAGTTGTGCTGCTATTCGTATCGCCCGCATGATGCGCAGAGCATCTTCCTCAAATCGCTCGGCAGGGTCGCCCACGGCTCGTATCACGTTCTGCTCTATATCACGCTGACCGTCATAGGGATCCACTAGTTCTACATCGTATTTTTCTTGAATCTTGAATCGTGAATCGTGAATCACACGTAACGCGATAGCATTTATGGTAAAGTCTCGTCTCCTCAAATCTTCTTCGACTGACTTTCCCCACACCACGCTATCTGGTCGCCGCTTGTCACTGTACTCAGACTCCGAACGATACGTGGTGATGTCAAAGAGAAGATCATCGTCGTCATCGCTTCCCACCCCAAACTGCTCGCGTAGATGTTTTCCCGCAACCTTCACGGTTCCGTATTCGTTATCGTAAAAAGATTCGGGAAAGAGGGGAGTTATCTCCTCAGGCGTCGCGGAGGTCGTCACGTCCCAGTCGTAGGATGGGAGATTAAGTAAGAGATCGCGCACAGCTCCGCCCACAATCCAGGCCTCGTGGTCATGTGTCTCGAGCGTCTTCACAATTTCTGCGGCGAGCGGATGGAGTACGAGCTTCATAAAAATCATTATATCAGCCAGGCGGAGTGTACAATTGTCACATGACAGTCATCCCGCGGATACCACTCGAGAAAAGTCGCTCGGCTGAAGATATTATGAGCGCCATACTGACAAATCGTGGCTTCATTAGTGAAAAGGAAATGGACGCCTTCCTCCACCCACCAGCGCCTACACTCGATTACCTGGTAAAAAATGCCGGTATACCAGAAAAATCACTCAGAAAAACGGCAGAGCTTCTCGAAGACGCGATAAAAAGGGGGAAGGATATTCTTGTTTTCGGCGACTACGACGCTGACGGCGTTACCGCCACGACAGTTATGTGGCGCACACTTGCATCTATGGCACAGGGTACCGATGCGCGTGTTTTGCCGTTTATCCCCGATAGAGTGCGGCATGGGTATGGTCTATCGGCTGCGGCAGTGCAAGATATAGAAGATGGCACTGCATGGAAAGATACGGTTTACCCAGATTTCTCCCCCAAATTGGTAATAACAGTAGACAACGGCATTGTGGCAAATCAGGCAGTCGCGATGCTGAAAGAAAAAGGGGTGACAGTGGTTATAACAGATCATCACCTGCCAGATAAAAAACTGCCAACCGCTGATTGTGTCGTCCACACAACCCGTACCTCCGGCGCCGGTATCGCCTGGATAGTCGCCATGTACATAGACAAAGAAAGTGCAGTAGCAAAATCGCTCATCGATATTGCGACCATTGGTATTGTAGCCGACATGATGCCGCTAACAGACGTAAACCGAGCAATTGTTACGATGGGTCTGCGCCTTCTGTCCCGTGCAACACACCCCGGTCTAAAGAGTTTGTACGACCTATCCGGTATGACCGGAAAAGAAATGACTACGTACGACGTGAGTTTTGGTATAGCCCCGCGCTTGAACGCTGCCGGTCGACTTGCCAACCCGCTCGATGCGTTGCGCCTGCTCTGTACTACTTCGGTTGAATCTGCCGAAAAACTGGCAAGAATCATAGAGGGACACAACAAAGAGCGTCAAGCACTAACAGACACAGCCATAGAACAAGCGCTGTCCGGCCGCTTTCCACACAACATTGTTGTCATAGACTCTCCCGAGTATCACGAAGGGGTTATCGGTCTCGTGGCCGGAAAAATTATGGAAAAAGTAAACAAACCGGCAATAGTTATAAGTATTCGAGGTGAGACGGCTAAGGGTTCTGCACGTTCCCTCCCAGGGATAGACATTACCAAACTGCTGCGCCAGGTTCCCGACATCTTCACTGGTCTTGGCGGGCACGCCGGTGCGGCAGGTTTTAGTTTGTTAGCTCGTGACATTCCAGAACTAAAACACAAGCTCTACGCCTTGGCAGACAAAATCATAGACAAGAAACTCTTGGTAAAGCAGGTTGCTGCCGATATAGAGATAACTCCGCGCCAAGTAACCTTCTCACTCGCCCATATGCTCCACTCACTCGAGCCATACGGCATGGGAAATCCCAAACCCCGTTTCCTGTTGCGGGATGTACGCGTCCTCGAAGATCGCAAGGTAGGTAAAAATGGTAATCATCGCAAATTAGTGATAGAAAATGACGGTATCACCAAGGATGTGATATGGTTCAACGGTGAAGCTGCCCACCCATTGAGTTTGATAAAAGAACTGGTTGGTACGGTAGAAGTAAATGTATGGAGGGATCGTGAAACCGTCCAATTGGTTGCACAACACGTGGAAATCTAAAAACAAAAAACTCCCGATTTCTCGCATAATCTTTGCGACGAGTTGTCTCGTGCTCGCCTTTATGTACCCCGGTCCAGACGCGCCACAAACAATTGGCGTGCATCATGAGAAAATAATCGTTCTTCCCCAACTTATGACTCCATCCCCCTATCCAGCGTCGGATGGCACACCCGCCCCTGCAACCTTTGCACGAGCGGTCATGGTACAAGACGCAGACTCAAAAACTATACTATATGAACATAACGCCGATATGCCAATGTTGCCGGCTTCCACAACAAAAATCATGACAGCATTGGTAGCACTCGATACGTACAAGGATCTCAGCATACCGCTAGAAGTAAAAGTGGAGGATCATGCGATAGGTTCATCCATGAAACTTAAAAAAGGCGAGCATATCTCCGTGCAAAATCTCCTCTACGGACTGCTGATTCCCTCGGGCAACGATGCCGCGCTGGCCCTCGCCGACAACTATCCCCGTGGATACGACGCCTTTGTCGAAGCCATGAATCAAAAAGCTAGAGCACTACATCTCTCTGGTACTCACTACAAAAACCCATCTGGCGTGGAGCAGATAGGACATGAAACGACAGCGAGAGATTTGGCAACTCTTGCAAAAGTCGCCATGGAAAACCCGGTAATTGCCAAGATTGTCAGCACCCCAGCCATAACGGTAACAGACGAGACGGGGAAAATCATGCACCACCTGGAATCAACCGATAAACTCCTCGGGAACATTCCCGGTTTGTTAGGGCTAAAAACAGGGTGGACAGAAAATGCTGGCGAGTGTCTGGTGTCGTATGTGAGTCGTGATGGACACAAAATAATCTCGGTAGTTCTTGGTTCCACCGATCGTTTCGGAGACACAAAGGCATTGATAGATTGGGCCTATGCGCACCATACCTGGGAAAACATTGACACCACAAATTAATCCTGCTATCCTCGCGTCAGTTAATAACAGCGCTCGAATCGTCCGACAAACGATGAGCTGGAACCGGGTAAGCCCGTAATAGCAGGGTAAGTCCGCCAATCGGCGGAAGGTAAAGGTGGCACCGTCCAATAGACCCTTTTGCAAGGTCTCTGGGCGGTTTTTATGTATAAAGGGAGGTAATATGAAAAATCGTGTTATGGCTAAAAATCTATCGTCACACGTCGGCAGCACAGTCGTCGTTGCCGGCTTCGTACACACCATACGCAACCAAGGTAAGATTGCCTTCTTGCGCCTTCGAGACGAATCAGGTTCCGTACAAATTGTAGTATTGGGTGGAAATAGTGAGGCCTTCAGAGTGGTAAAATCGCTAGCAACAGAATCGGTAATAAAAGTCACAGGTCTTTGCAAAGAGGCCAAACAGGTCCCCGAGGGCTTTGAGATTGAGGGTGAAAACATCGCGATCTTGTCTGCCGCAGATCCTGTACTGCCGATACCAGTTGCAGCAGAAAAGGGTGCAGCCGAGGTAGACGTCACCAATCGTTTTGATTGGCGCTGGCTAGATCTGAGAAAATCAGAATCACACAAAATCTTCGCGGTATGGAACGCTCTCGAAGTAGGCTTCCGGGAATATTGGACGTCACACGGATACACCCAACTGTACGCCCCCGCATTTATGAGTGCGCCGAGCGAGTCGGGAGCCGAAGTATTTGAGGTCAAATATTTTGATCGAGAGGCATACCTAGCTCAGTCGCCGCAATTTTACAAGCAGATGGCGATGGCCTCGGGATTCGAGAAAGTATTTATGGTGGGGCCAGTATTTAGAGCTGAGCTTTCATTCACCACCCGCCACATGACAGAGTTCACCGGCTGGGACATGGAATTTGCATTCATCGATTCTCACCACGATGTGATGGACGAAGAAGAAGCGCTGCTAAAATCTGGATTTAGAAAATTAAAAGAGGCAGGGCTTATAGACGAAGATATCATGGTACCATTCGTCCGCCTCTCACTTGCCGAGATAAAAACCAAACTTAAAGCAGCAGGCATTACGAGTGAAAAAAATGGAGACCTCTCACCCGACGAAGAGCGGGGTATAGGAAAGCTGGTAAAAGAGGAAACAGGCAGCGACTTTGTATTTGTGACAGATTATCCACCAGAGACCCGCGCGTTCTACCATATGCGGGACGAGAAAACCGGTCTGACAAAAGGATTTGACCTACTATATAAGGGCGTTGAAATAACAACTGGTGCGCAGCGGGAACATCGCTACGATGTTTTGGTTAAGCAAGCAGCAGAAAAAGGTCTCACCGAAGCGTCGCTTGCCGACTACTTCAACTTCTTCAAGTATGGCTGTCCACCGCATGGAGGTGTGGGCATGGGGCCAGGCCGCCTAGTTGCGCAGATACTGGGACTCGCCAGCGTCAAAGAAGCCACGTTCCTTCCGAGAGACGTCAAGCGCTTACGCCCATAAGCAACCGTATACTGCTAACGCTACTGTACCCACGCGCCATCTACCGCCTGCACATATGCCGTAAAATCGTTATCTCCCTTAAAGACGTACACCGGCTGCAAGTATTGTTGTGGCGTATCAGAGTCGTAGTAGGCAAGTGAGACATCGGTAATAGTAACAGAAGTAGCGGACGGTTTTACTCCAGCGATGAATGACTGTCCTTTTTGTAGACGTGCGTATGCATCGGCTGGGGTAATCAAGGGATAGACAGCCGTTGTCGAAGTATCTACCGGAAAATAATCGTAATCCAAGTGTATAAATTGTTTCCCGTCTTCTCGCTGGAGAGCGAGTATAGCAGTGATCGGCCCTCGAGTCGTCCACGGGTAGACACAGGGGGTGTTGTCCACCTCCTGCCGGTACAGATTCACTTGGATAAAATCGGACTGCGAAAGTGACACCGCCGACACAAGTTGTCCCTTATCTCCCTTGAGGTATCCAATGGTGTTTGTCCCAGTCTTTATGTCGTCGGGGAGAAGGTCTACGGTAGAGAGTAGATTAAAGGTGCGGTCCACGGCCTGACTATCCGTGTAATAGAGGGTGGGGACGAGGTAGGAGGAGTCATTCTGCCATGTGCGATCCATGATAAACGCGCCGGTGATAATGTTCATGGTCAAGCTGGACGGTACCGGGCTACTGCTATCCCACCGGTAGTCGGTATCCGATAGCTTCTTCGGATCCTGAATAAAATCCAGTCGGTTGGCGACACTCTTGGCGTTGTCATACGCAAGCAGGCTAGGCTTCTTTATAGGCATAAAGAACACTTTGTATTGGCCAGGTAGCGATGTAGGGAGGCCGCCGGTTGCCGTCTGTAAGCTGTAAGTCAACTTTGGCTGATCAACTTGGGGAAACTCGAGTTTAGGCAATTTGCCGAACTTCACGTCCGGTGGTGGCGGGGGAGGGGGGTGGAGCTGCTTCCAATAAGCAACGGCAGCAGTCAAGATCACGCGCCCGACGATAAGCACAACGAGTGCAACTGCCCCATACCGTATGGCTTTCCGTGATACCGCTGCAACATCTGAGAGCTGGGACATACGTCTAGTATATAATACCTTCATGGTTGTTCGCACACGTTTTGCTCCGTCCCCGACAGGTTTCCTCCACATTGGAGGTCTTCGTACCGCGCTCTATGCCTACGCGCTCGCGAAGCATGATGGTGGCGATTTTATCCTGCGCATCGAAGATACCGATCAAAAACGCGAGGTAGCGGGTGCAACGGAGGCGCTACAGAAAATTCTGCAAAAATTTGGCCTCCAGTGGGACGAATTCTATATCCAATCCGAGAGGCAGAAATCAGGCATATACCAAAAAGCAGCAGAGAAACTAGTCGAGGAAGGCCACGCCTTCTATTGCCAGTGTGAGGCGCGGAACGCCCATACAGACGGATACTCTACGGTACTCCGCGATCCATGCCGAGACAAGAATCTCACGAGTGGCGCCATTAAATTGCGCGTACCCGACAACGAAACGATTTCCTACCATGACTTTGCCCACAAAAAAGACATAAGTTGGGATAGTAATACGGTCTACGACGCCACCCTCCTCAAATCCGACCGCTTCCCCACCTACGCTTTGGCCGCGATGGTGGACGACCTGGATATGAAGGTGACACACATCCTTCGTGGGCACGACTGGCTCCCGTCCACACCCATTCACCTTTTAGTGTTGAAGTATCTTGGCGGCGACATGCCAAAAATAGGCCATCTCACCGACATTCTGTCCGCAGAGACTGGTAAAAAACTAAGCAAGCGCCGTGACTCTGTCTTCTGCGAACAATTTTTAGAACAGGGATATCTACCCGAGGCGCTACTCAACTTTGTCGCACTTCTCGGCTGGGCGCCAAAAGACAATCGCGAACTCTTCACTCTACCTGAATTGGTTGAGCACTTTGACGCAAAAGGTTTTCAGGATGCCAATCCACGTTTCTTTTTGGACAAGCTCAAATGGTTCAATGGGCAGTATCTTCGCAAGAAAAGCGACGAAGAACTCCTTCCATTTATACGGCAACAAGCACCGAAAGATGCAAGTGACAAGCTCCTTCTTCAAATCATCCCCCTGGTAAAAACACGCATCTCACTACTGTCCGATTTTGCCACCCTCGCCAACTTCTTTTTCACACGCCCCGTGGGAGTCACGCTATCTGGCGAAGACAAATCCTACCTCAAAGTGGCAGAAGTAGTCCTGAAAACCTGCGACTGGACAAAAGAGGGAATAGAAACAAAATTGCTAGAAAGTGTCAAAGCCAATAGCTGGAAGAATATGGGTTTCTTCGCCGCGCTCCGCCTCGCCACAACCGGCGCCAAGGTATCACCACCCCTGACAGAGTCCATGCTCATCTTAGGGCGTGACGAAACGCTCACCCGTGTAGCCCAAGGACTCTCCCGCTAAGGAGATCCTGGCCAACGGCCAAGATGTTTAGTCGAGCGTAGCGAGACCGGGAGAGTCCTTATAGTAATGTCTGTATTTTTTCCATCGCCTCGTCAAGCGTGACCATAGCAGACTCTTTTTCGCTCCGCAGTTTCATCTCAACCTTGTCGCCAGTCTTGCCCTGAGCTTGTCGAAGGGTCTTTGCAGATACAACGAGTCGCACCGGATTGCCGATAAGGTCTGCGTCCGCGAGCTTTTGCCCCGCGCCAACGTCTGTTCGGTCGTCGTATAGTACCTCGATGCCGGCTTTGGTTAATTGCTCATAAACCTCGTCGGCTCGTTTCATGGTTTCCGTGTCATTGGTATTCAAGGATACGAGCTGCACCGTAAAGGGTGCAACCGACGCAGGCCAGACTATTCCGTGCTCGTCGTGAAAGTGCTCCACCAGTACTCCCATGGTGCGGGAAATACCGATGCCATAGCAGCCCATGATGGGGTAGACTTTTTCTCCCTTTTCGCCGGGGATGGTCACATCAAACGCTTTCGTATATTTGGTGCCGAGGTCGAATACATTCCCCACTTCCGCAGCTTTTGCAGGCTTGAGCGTGTCGCCCTTGCAGCGGGGGCAGGTGTCTCCCTCCTTATACGTCGCGATATCGTCTACGTTTACGCAGTAGTCGCATGACTCGCAGTAGAGTATTCGTGCCTCGCCCGCATCAGTAAGTACCTCGAACTCGTAGCTGAGCTTTTCGGTAAACGCGCCGCCCGAAGCTTCCGTCACTTTTGCGGTGAGCCCAAGCCGTGAGAATACCCGCTTGTATGCTTCTTTCGCCGTTTGGTAGAAGGCATCAAAATCAGCTTGCGTCGCATGCCAGCTATAAAGGTCTTTCATAAGGAACTCACGCCCACGAAGGATTCCCGATTTGGACCGGAGCTCGTCGCGGAACTTCCAATTGACGTGATAAATGGCAAGAGGCAGATCCTTGGCGCTGTGGATCCATTCTTTTGCGAGCGGGGTGACCGTTTCCTCGTTGCTTTGAGCAAGGGCGTAATCTTTCCCCGTGCGGCTCTTCACCTTAAAGAGCACGTCTATCTTGTCCCACCCACCGGTTTGCTTCCATATAGCAGAGGGGTGCAAAACGGGCATGAGTACTTCTTGCCCGCCGATCCCGTTCATTTCCTCGCGGACGATTTTAGAGATATTGTTAAGCACGCGGAGGCCCAGAGGGAGATAGTCGTATACCCCCGCCATGACTTGCCGTACGTACCCCGCCTGCACCAAAAGTTTATGATTTACGGTATCTGCGGCAGCGGGTGCTGTCTTTAGTGTTTTTGCAAAAAGTTGTGAGTATTTCATATGACCCTCCTCCTGTTATTATGTATTTTTTTGACTAAGCAATCCAGCAGAGATTACGAGACAAATACCCAACACATATATTGGCAGGAAAATTTCGTGAAAAAATATAGTAATCAAAACTGCCGCCAAGACTGGAGTTATAAAGACTAGAGGAGCAACAAAACTAGCTTTTGCATAACGAAGTGCCTTCAGCCAAAACACATAAGACAAACCATTTATAAAAGCTCCATTCACAAATAATGGTAGGAGAGTGCTATAGCTAGGCCAGGAAAATCTAGAAAATATGAGCATTGATATTAAGGAAAACAATGTTGCTGAAGCAAAGAAAAGTGTGGTGTCAGTGTAATATTCAAGTTTTACTTTCTTCGTTAAAACTGAGAATAATCCAAACGACAAAGATCCAAGGAGCACAAGTCCGTCAGTAGTTAAATTGCCCAAGTAAACATGAGTGAAATTACCTTTTGTTAGGACAATAAGTACTCCAGTAAAACCAAGCAGTGACGATAAAATCGTCATTTTAGTTAGCTTTTCTCTAAGGACGGGGATTGAAAGCAAAACAATGAACAGAGGCCAGGTATACTGTAAGACAAGTACTTCCAATCCACGCGCATGTGCATATGCAAAATACAAAAGCAAATAATACAAATAAGCACCCAAAAATCCAAGTCCGAGATTCTTTGCTATCTGTCCAAAGTTATATTTGGTAAACCAATGGCCTTTTTTACTAATGAGGGTAATACCGAGTAAAACTAAAAAAGATAGTAAGCTAGACCAAAAAAGAAATTGGTAGTTATCCAAACTTTGTTGGCCTGTTTTCGAAACTACAGGTATAAACGCCCATAACACTATACAAGCAAGTGCAAAACCCACGGCTTTTGTTTTATTTTGTTGCATATCTTCGATCCTAGAATAATTTTCCGCCAATAACTGCCTGTTCATTGTCGGGGGTGACAAGCACGCACTGCCCCTCCTCGTCGGGCACGCCGAGGGTGAGACTTTCCGAGACAAACGGACCGATCTGCTTAGGCGGGAAGTTCACGACGCCGAGCACGAGTTTATTGAGGAGCGTTTCTTTTGTATAGTATTTCTTCACCTGAGCACTCGATCGCTTTGTGCCGATTGTCGGTCCAAAGTCGATGGTTAGTTTGTAGGCAGGCTTCCGCGCTTCGGGAAAATCGTCTATCGCCACAATTTTCCCCACGCGAATGTCGACGTTGGAAAAGTCATCATAAGATATGGTCATATATGCTCCTTTATACTCAGCCAAAGGCTGATCGTCCTTTGGACGAAAAAAACCCTCGCACATACCCAAAAACTTGGGTCCATGCGAGGGTCTTCACAGACGATACCACCTCGTCAATTCACTTACTTCTCTGCGTCTCGTGCAGCTACGCGGTATTCATCACACCGGGCTCCAGGGCGGGAAACCCCTTCATCGCCTTTTCGCCATTGTATCGCCCTAAAGCGGATATTGCAACAAACTGGGGAGAAACGGCGCAACCGATTGCTCGGTTATGGAGGATAGAGGCGTTGTTGTCATCGCTCCAACACTTTCCTCCAGCTGATAGAGAAAGTCGTACCAAGAGAGGTCTCTACCGTAGCGTCGCTGCAGATCCGCGATTCGCTCCTTCATGGGTACTACGCCAGATGGCACCACCCGCACATCGCAGTATGCGAGTATCTGTACCGTGGGTGACTGGTCGAGGAGTAGTGCGGGGTAGCTCTTTGCATAACCCTCATGATCCGCCTGATATATTTCCACGAGGTCTTCCTGGTGTAATTCTTTGACGATTGCGAGTGTTGCCTCGTACGCGCTTTTGCCGTACGCTTTCCAGTATTTTGCTTGGATGTCGCGCCAACGGGGTAGGTCTTCTGGCTCTGCACTTTTCAGCTTCCGTTGTCCCGCCTCGGTGAGGTCAAATTTTACGATATTTCCCATGTCGTGTAGGAGTAGGGTGCGCATGACCGTGTCATGCCCGATAGGCTCCCGCCACCCGTCGAGGATCAGCTTTCCCACTCCCGCGACCCGCCGCATATGGAGGGACAACTGCGGCATGATCTCATATCGCGAGTACGCATCTTGAATAGTCATAGTGTCATGATACTATAAAAGGAGGGGTGCATATGAAAAAATGGTTGCTATCTCTGATATTTCTGTTAATTCTTCCTTTCATCTCAGCCACAAAAGCGGAAGCAAAAGTGGCAATAGAAAAGAACAGTCCCTATACGCTTGGCGCAGGTGAAGTAGTGAATGACGATCTTTTTGTTGGCGCCGATACGGCTGATATTGCCGGTACGGTACTGGGCAATCTCTACGTAGGGGCAGGTTCTGTCTCAGTAACCGGCACGGTAAAAGGCGATGTATTTGTGGGTGCGGGTAGCGTGAATATTACAGGGGCGCACCTTGCGGGTAGCGTGCACCTGGGCGCCGGCCAAGTAACAATCGACAAAAACACAACAATTGGGGGATCACTCCTTGCAGGCGCGGGAACGTTCGATGACGAAGCAACAGTTGGCAGGAATCTTTTTGTCGGCGCGGGCAACCTCACCATAAACGGCCGCGTAGGAAAAGAAGCGCGACTCGCAGGTGGCAAGATAGCGCTAGGTCCCGCCACGGTAGTTGCAGGGGATCTCACATATGTAATGGGGAACGACGCTAGTATCACCGAGTCACCGACAGCCACGATTGCAGGTACGGTTACGAAAATGGAACGCCCAGCCGAAGCAGCAGATAAAGGCAAGGCTATTGCTACAGAACTCGTCAAATACAAAGATACGGTTGGTCATACTCTCGCGCTCATTGGCTACCTCTCCGCACTACTCATGGGGCTGCTCATGCTCAAGTTATTTCCAAAACCAAGCCGTGTCGTTGCCGACGCCACGCGTCACAACATCCTGCGGAACCTCGGCATCGGATTCCTCGCCTGTCTCGTCATTGTTCCGGGATTCTTTATTTTACTGTTCACGGTGCTCGCCGCCCCACTTGCACTACTATCAGTTGCACTCTTCCTCACTTGTTTCTACCTTGCCAAGTTGGTCGTCGGGTACGCCTTGGGTTTTTGGGCGGTGGAGAAATTGGGCTGGAAGAAGCAATCTGCCTACCTCGTGTTTGCAATTGGTTTTACACTTTTTACAGTGATCCGCATGGTCCCCGTCGGGGGTGGGCTGGTCAATGTTCTGGCGGTCCTGGTCGGCCTCGGCGCACTCCTCACATCGGCAACTAGGCTCATCGGGAAATAAGTCCTCGAGGTGGTAAAATACGGTTACCTTTGCGGGATCGTCTAAAGGTAGGACTCGGCGCTCTGAACGCCAGTATCGGGGTTCGAATCCCTGTCCCGCAACCAACACGAACACCTCGAGAGACCGTAACCCATCATTAACACCTATCTATCCGCTAAAAATCGAGATAAACCCCCCAAACTCTCCCTACCGTCCAAAATCCTCATAACTCGAGCTGGGTAGCCATCATGTTATTCAACTAGTCGGTTCGGACTCGAACATACTCGAGTAAATACGCTATACTATGAGTATGGTCAACAATAAAGTTTACTTTGAAGAAATAAACGGGAAGAAAATCTTCTGTATTTTTTCCGAACCAGACGAGCCTACTAGAAAAATTATAATCATGTCCCACGGCTTTCGCGGCTCCTCGATTGGCCCTGCCAGGCAATTTGTTGATTTTGCACAACTTCTATTAAAAGAAGGCTACTCTGTCCTTCGTTTTGATCAGCCCAACTGCGGTAATTCTGAAGGGGATTTCCTCAATTCTTCGTTCAAGGAGTGGGTGGCAACTATTGTTTATTTTTCGAAAAAATATCTAGAGCTCAGCTATCAAGTAGCTTTACTTGGCCAAAGTATGGGAGCTAGTGCCACGGTAGTAGCGACGCACAACCCAGCAATCGCCGGGAAAATACCCTGCATACTTCTTTGGGTTCCTGACCCCAAGAGCAATATTGAGGAAATGATAGGTAAAGTTTACGAAGAAGGAGGTCAGAAATACGATGGCAGATTCTGGCAAGAAGCTAAAGACGCCAACTTTTTCGAATGCCTAAACTCATATAGCGGAGCAATCCACTTAGTCTATGGTGAAACCGACAAATATGTCGATCATGATCTCAAAAACAAAACCATTAATATCGTTGAGGGAAAATCTCAGCCCGTAATGATTCTAAAAGGTCAGGATCATAGTCCGTGGGACTACGACCTAGCCCAACAAGTCTATCAGGAAGAAATTAAAATACTACACGATTATTTCAAGTAGTATTTCTCCACAATCAGCTTGGCTGTTTCTCTGGGAGATAAGTCTGAGTTATCAATAATAATATTTTTGCGATTCGGGTACGCTTCAAATAATTTATATTGCTTTAACCATTTATCTAAGGCTTCTGTTTTTGACATCTTTTTAAATTGTTTGCGAACATCAGTCACAATGCGCTCTTTCAATTTTTTAACGCTAGTTGTTAGTTGTACGAGCAATACTTCACCGCCATTTTCTTCAATCCTTTTAAACATTCTCTCCATTACCTGTTCATCTTCACCAGCTGCATAAACAAAAGTAAAAATAACATCGACGTTATCCTTAGCCAAATTTTCCAACAGCTCCTCACGGATAGCTCTCAGGTACTCCCAGTATTTAAGTGATCCCCACTCATAGAGAGATGACACAAGGTCGACAGTCAAATGATTGTGAAATAACTTATAGCCAGTAAGCTTTGCTAGTTCTTTAGCAACTGTTAGTTTGCCAACCGCAGGAGGTCCATACAGAAATACCATTTTCATGATTTGATTATACTTTCCTTCGAGGTGATAAACTATAGGGATGAAGTTGTATCTTGTACGTCATGGTCAAAGTGTTGGCAACGTGAATAAAATCCACCAACATGCCGACACTCCGCTATCTGAGCTAGGTATGTCCCAAGCCAATGAGCTTGCCAAGCGCTTTAAATCGATTCCGCTCGACCTCATCCTCACGAGTCATTTCAAACGAGCCCAAAGTACCGCCGAAATTGTCGCCAATCACGTGGGTGTAAAGCTAGAAATCAACGAATTACTTCGTGAAATCAAACGACCTAGTACGCTCGAAGGCAAGCCCACAATGGATCCAGTCGCAGTTGAGATAAGGGCACAAATTAGAGCCAATCTCCATGATTCGCTTTGGCACCATTCTGACGAAGAAAATATCCACGAACTTATTAGTCGAGCCAAGAAGTTTTTAGAGTATATAAGTATTCGTAGCGAGGAAAACATTCTCGCTGTATCCCACGGAATATTCATCGGCGCGATCCTGGGGAATGTGATATTTGAAGACCTCCTAACCCCTGAAATATATAAGGCTATGGAAGGGACCATGCACCTCGCCAATACTGGAATCACTCTTCTAGAGAGAGTCGAGAACAAGTGGCACCTCCAAACCTGGAACGATAATGCTCACCTAGGCAATTTATGATTAAACCAAAATGGATAATCTTCGATGTTGGCGGAGTACTCTTCGACTATAAACGCGCTTTCGATGCAATCAACAAGCACTTGGAAACTGACTCAAATCACATCATGAGTGTTTTGGATAAATATATCGGCAGCGGAGAACTTGGCACCATCACTTTTGATCAGGTATGGCTTGATATTCTAAAACCACTTAATAAACAAAATGAGCTAAGTAGAGTAACAGATATGTGGTGGTCAGAAGAGTTTTGGTTACAAGATACGATCAATTTAGTTAGCGAACTAAAAAATGCAGGCTACCATTTAACGATTCTTACAAATAACTGGAACGACATGGGACCAAAATTATTACATATAAAAGGTATGGAAAACTTTGAGTATATTTTTGAATCCTCAGATATTAAACTGCGAAAACCTGATCCGGCCATCTTTCAATACGTTGAAACAAAAATTCATGAAATCGGGAGCAGTATCTTGCTCATTGATGATGCAGAAGATAACGTAGAGGCTGCGAAGTCTTTTGGCTGGCAGAGCTTTCTGTATAAGCTAGGAGGTGATCACGGAATAACAAGCAACAATGCCATCCGCAAGAAATTGTTACAAAACATCGTGATTCGTGATTCAGCAGTAGACGATTTGCCAGGAATTAACGAGGTGGCACACCAAACTTGGCTCGCAACCTATCCAAACAAAGAAGCAGGGATCACTATCGAAGATGTTGAAAGTGTTTATAAAGAGGATGATCCAGTAAAAACCAAAGCGAAACTCGAACGAAGGAAAGCAAGGTACAGTGATCCCAACATTCATATTTGGGTAGCCGAAGATAAGGGGAAAATTATCGGTTTCTGTCACGCTATCAAAGAAAGGAGTATCAATCGCATTATGGCGATCTATGTGCTCCCTAAGTACCAGGGAACCGGTACCGGGAAGAGGTTAATCGAACTTGCCTTTTCTTGGCTGGGCAACACTAAAGACATTCTCGTCAACGTTGTAGAGTATAACAATCATGCGATTGGCTTTTATGAGCACATGGGATTCGTCAAGACCGACAAATCTGGAGTATTTGACGACATTGCCAGACTACCTACTGGGAAAGTAATTCCGGAAATACAAATGAGATTATCATTTTCTACACAATCGGACTCACAATAATTGATTTGTTATGGAGATATAACTGTCTGTTAACAGCTAACACTGCGTCCCTTTTCTCCTCCAAACTCCCCATCTGCATAACGTACTTCACATAGTCATTAAACCTGAGCGTATGCTTGTCTGGGTCAACATCGCCAGTTAAGAAAACCTGGTCGCGCAGACTCTTAAAATGTTCAATCCGCTTAGAGAGTCGAGGCGAGTATTTAATATATTGTGGCTTCACATTCTCAATCAAGCGAATATAGCGGACTAATTCTCTCGTCAACTCTTCCTCAGTGGTAGGGGGCTCTGGGCAATCATAGTTACGTTTCCTCGTGCAATGATAATAAATATGACGCTTTGGCTCAGCCCATTTACGCTTACGTAATTTTTCGTCCCCAATCACGCTACTTCCGCAAGTTGCACATAAGAACACTCCTTTAAATGCAAAGTCTTTACCACCCCACTTGGCTTTAACTGGAACCGTTAATTTCTTTTGTACATCCTCAAATAATTCTTTCGATACTAGGGGCGTGTGAGCTCCTTGGTAAAGCCTACCGCTACCTTTGGGGTACTCGAATGCACCATGGTAAAAAGGATTCCGCAGCATTAGGTAAATCTGCGATAGGGTTACTCGTTTACCTTTCCTGGTCGTAAAGCCAATCTCCTGAAACCAGCGATCAATGGCCCGTCCCCCACATCCATCCCTAGACTTTTCAAACATCTGCTTTATCACATATCCTCGGTCAGGGTCAACAATAATATCCCTTAATCCCGCCATTGTCCGGTTATAGTAGCCGATTGGTGGCGGCCCCGGCCTCCAGCCCATCTCACACTTGGCGCGTATTCCCCGCTTAACATTCAGGCTTTTCTGATCATTCTCGAGCTTAGCCTGCGAGCATAGGATCATAAGGAGAAACTTCTCATTCGGGTTATTGGCGAATGTCTGGGTAGGAGTCTTAATCTGCACAAGCTTTCCTTGATCCATTAGGTCTACTAACATCCCAAGGTCTCCCGCATTCCGCGATAGTCGGTCTGGTGCCCAAGTTAGTATTGCGTTAAATGTGCCATCTCGAATATCTTGTAGTACACGCATAAACTCAGGACGTTGGCCTGATTGTTTGGCAGAATGACTTTCTTGCCGGATATCGAGCACTGTAGCGCCATCTCGTACTGCCAACTCTCCCATCTCCTTGATTTGTGAGTCGATAGACATCGCCTGTCGCTCATCCTGCTCGCTAGATTTACGGGCATACAGGACATATTTTAGGGATGGGGTAGGGGTATCCATGGCAGGACACACAGTACCGTGAAGCCTCGAGTAAGTCTAGTATTCAATAACAAATATTCCCGGCGTCGGTTTTTCATTTACCATTATTTGGTTGACTAACAGTGAAAAAGCATCGGCCAAATCATCATGTTTTTCTTTGCCAAAACCTACTAATTGAGTTATTAACTGTTCGCAGCCATGCTGTGGGAAAAGAATCGATCCATTCTTTAAAAGATGAGTTGTATTTTGTAAACGTATCCGCTTATTGGCACTTACTTTCACACTGTTGATATCATCATATCCCTCATTATTAAGCTGTTGTACTAGCGACACTTGGAACCCATTACTTTCTACATAGGTCTCGACTCGATGGCTGGGCAGCAATGTTCTTTTAAACATTTTCACCGTCTCCACCATAGTCGGGAAGTCCACTCTTTCATTTATTAGGTTTGGCAAGATGTAAATAGTGATCTTGTCGTTAGCATCATGGAAAATGTGTGCCGACACTATCGCTGTGTAATCAGAATTTAAGCCTTGTGTAATCGCTAAATCCACCGCAAAAGCCGCGTGCGAGAAAGAATCCTCACTAGTCTCTGGTAACTTAAAGTAAGTATGGATCCACTCTGGTTTAATTAGCTGTCCGTCTGCTGCCACGATTTTCAAACAATATTCCCTCAACCACGCTCGCTCGTCCATGATTTTTCTTTTCTGTTCTTCAATATCTTCTGTAGTCGGATATTTCCCCGGCCACAGCGGTATGTTGTTTTTGTCGATTATCGGGTATTCTCGGTATACGCCAGGTAGTGTCTTTGATTCCATTTTTTCTCGCAGCCGCATAAGGAGTGAATCCTCGTGCAGTAAATTGCCGATATTCACAATCTTGGTTTCTTTGTCTCCTACTGGTATGGCTTCTGATACAAACCACTCGTATGTCCGGTCACGTCCTTCTTGGGTTTGGACAGAACTTATATCTTCGACGTCATCCGCAATAATCAAGTCTGGCCTATGTGCGCCATGCCTGATTCCCCGGATACTTTGGTCCGTTGAAGCGGTACTGATTCTGGCATTGTATTTCGGGATTACCAAAGACGTGGATCCCCATTCGTCACTCATTTCATTAATTGGTCCAAAGTCATTCCGTAGTAGCTCATTTCCCTCAAAAGCCCGTTTAATATTTTGTAGATGCGACCGGGCGAGCGACTGGGTCTGGCTCAGAATAAGCACAAACTTATTAGCCGGTTTACCTAAAATTGCCCAAATGGGGTAAGCCAGGGTAGCAATTGTCGATTTTCCAGATCCGCGAAAAGCTACGATCACGACGTGTTTAGCGTTTGGGTCTTCCAGTATTGCATATATCTCTTTTTGAAACTCAGCCGTGGGGTAGTTCGCATTTTCTCCAAAATAGAGATGGAAAAACCAATACAAGCTTTCGGATGCTAGTTTGACTCTCAGCTCCTTATTTATGCGGATTTGTTCCCATAAGCGTGGGTCATATGTCTGATTAAGTTTCATTAGTAGACTCCAGTGGCAGCAATCCTGCATTTTCTAACGCTCGTTTCACAACCTCTTCTTGTTCCGGCGACAACTTATTGCTCTCAGTTTCAACTTTCCCTGATAGCTCCAGCTTGTTGCGGTATCCTGCATGTCGGTGTTTTAACCAAAACATAATGGCGGTCATATTCTTAGCTTTAATCTCGCTAATTAGTTGGGATTCGGCAAGATCGTTTACTAGGTGGCAACTTTGTTCGATGGCTTCATCAGCAGCTTGGGCAAAAACAGAATCACTTTTACGCCAGCGGTAGTAGGTCGCTCGGGCAACTCCCGCTCGTTTTACCGCTACTTCTACTACCGGAGCTATAGCAAGAAACGAAAGCACTTTCCTCTTGGTGCTCTCTGTCTTCGTCATTTGGCCTCCTCTATCTTTATCACCTTTTGTCCGCTCCACTTCTCCCAGCGATGTCTGATCACTTCGGCATAAACCGGTGACTTTTCCATTAAGTAGCAGCGGCGGTTAATCATGCTGGAAGCTATAAGAGTACTGCCGCTCCCACCAAACGGTTCGACTACTAAGTCTCCTCGTTTGGTTAGCACTTTAATGTAAGGAATTAGAATTTCTACGGGCTTCGTGCCAAAGATAATGTCTTGTCCAGTCTGTTTAGCATCACAGGCAATGTGCTCGATAAAGTCAGAGGGTTGGTTCTTCTTATCTTGTTTATATCCTTCCCAAGTTGGTTTGCCTTGAGTGGCAAAAAGAGCAGTCTCGTACTCGTTTTGCACTAGCTCCTCTTCATCTCCAAGATTAAGTTTAACTTCACCTTGCGTCCCGACCATCGCTATATCATGTTTCGAAAAGAATTTATACTTTGCCGAAAAACCCTGATGGCGGTTAGGGATATGCCAAACCAACATATTTCGGACCTTAAAGCTCTGTGCTTCCATCCCAGCCCATATCGTTCGCAGGTTCTTCCAGTTTTCATAGACAATAATCGAAAAATTAGGCTTGGCAATTTTGGCGATGTTAGCCATCCACAGGTCGGTAAAGTTGTCGGGGAGAAAGTCTGTTTCCAAATAGCGTCGATTCTTCTTCGCCCCAAACCCAGTTGTTGGTTCGCCATGACGCTTGGCGTGCAGGTAATCCAGTATATAAGGAGGATCTGTCATCACCATATCCGCCCGCTCGTTACCCAGTAACTTGAGCATGTCAGCCTCTATGGTGGAATCTCCGCACATCATTCGACTTTCTCCGAGCTGGTAGATATCTCCCTTTTGGATTGCTACTTTAGAAATTTCAAGTTTCGCCAACTCTTTTTTGAGGTCAAAATACTCGGGGGCGGGGTCTAACGTAAATATCTCGTCCAACTCTTCGCTGCTAAAGCCAACATCATTAAGCAGCGATTCATCAAACTGAGTCAAGATTTCCCAATCCCACTCTCCAAGGTTACGGTTTAGCCGCAGATTAAGCTCTTTCTCTCGCTCTATTTCGGGAATAGTGACATATACAACAGGGATGGTGGTGTAACCCAGATCCTTTGCAACCTTGAGACGGAAATGCCCGCCAATCACAACGTTTTCTCGACCCTGCGCGTTGTTAACAATAATCGGGTCAACACATCCAAACCGGGTCAGACTCTCAGTAAGCTGGCCTATAGCCTCCTTATCCCATTTCCTGGGGTTATAAGTTGCCGGCTTTAACTCAGTCACCGACACTTCACGGATTTCTTTTGGTGTATGTTTGTTCATACCCCTCCTTTCAAGGCGGAGTATGATACTAACGTGGAGAGGAAACGACCGTCAATTAACGGTCCATTAACGTACGGATTTTCTTAAATTGACCACTAGAAAAACGACTTTCCATTTCTGATTTAAGTTGACTAACAGCTTTTACGTCATTGCCAAAACCTAGTTTCGCCTGCTCCAATATTTGCCTATGGCTGAAACATTTTTCCTCTAATTCTCTGACTGCTACATAACGATCTACATTTCGACTTGTGCGTTTACGATCTGGCATGGCAGCTGGCATCATATCCTGCCACTCTTTTACTTTCTTCCATACTTTACGAATATCATTAAGTCTAGTTTCTTTATAAATTTCGATCTTCAGACTCTTAACTACCCATTGCTCTTTTGGCAATCGTACGTCGTTAAGCCGCACTTCAATGTTTACATTTTCGAAAGGCGGGTCAATTTTCCCCCCACCCAAGATATGAGTATAGAGGGATGCGTGCCATCTATAATCTAAGTTAAATCGACTTGACAAGGCTCTTAGTTGACCTCGAACTTTTGTCGTAGGAGGCAAAAAATCATTCCCAAGTTCTGAATAATCACTATGGTCATTGTCTTCGTTTCCTTCCCAATATAGTCGTGCATGGGCTGCTCCTCTTTCTTCTACAGGATATCCGTTCTTGGGGACTCCCCATTTTCTTCTTATTTTTTCCACCGCCTTCCTAAACCTCGCCATATGTTGCAGGATAATGGCCGAATCTGTCAAATAAGTTCTTTTCTCCATAAGCTAATTATACCTTGTAGGTACAACTTGCCAGGTATAATTACAATTTCTGTTCCTACTTAATAAGCGAGCATTTATCCAAACTGATAATTCCTAGTGTCTGACTCTTCACCTGTCCACGCAGCGTAACCGTCTGCTTGTTCTGCACGTTCATCAGCTCATCCTTGCTCTTAAAAGTGCATTTGATTGTCGTCCCATAGTAGTAGTCACCAGTTGTCGGTGGTTCAATCGAGAGAAATGGGTTGCTCGCGATATCCTCAGAGATATTCTTAATCACGCCCTTAAATTCGACGTATTTATCTTTATATTTACTCTCAGCTGCTAGCTGATTCTGATCAAACTCAGCGATAAAACTCTTTGTGTCCAGTTTTTCGTAAGTTATTTCTTGAGCACTGGGAGTAGGGGAAGATCCGGCGCTAGAGTCGCCTTTATTGCTACCCCCTGCAGCGTTCCCAATCATCCCTATAGCAATAATTACCAAGATGCCAGTCAATATTTTGTGTCTGGCAAACCAATTTTTCTTTTTATATACATCTGCCATATTACTCCTTTCCAGGTGCTATTTATTGTCATCAATATATCAGGAATAGCGAACAATTGCTAGTTATTGTCTGTAGAGTTATTGACTGCAGCTAGATAACCTCTAGTATATGACGACAAAACAAAAACCTAATCTGAGATTGCGTAAGCAATTTGGTCAAAGGGTTAGAGAAATTCGCAAGAGCTTAGGACTTTCTCAAGAGAACCTAGGATTCAAGGCAAATATCCACAGAACTTATATTGGTGCTATCGAAAGAGGCGAACAGAATGTTTCCCTAGACAATACAGGTAAGCTTGCCAAAACACTCAAAATCAAGCTTTCGGAACTATTTTCATAAGACTATCTCCTATCGGATATTCTTTAACTGTCTCTTAAACTAATCTATAATTCTACCCATGCTAGATTCAAACTTGAAAAATGAACCAACGGTAGAGGCAGCTTTATTACAAAGTCTAGCTAAGTATTACAGAGAAGTGCTCAAATATGTTTCCTCATCAGCATCAAGAGTACTTCAGAACCTTGCTCTAGGACAAAGATATGGTATGGTTTCCGATCTCGCGCTGCTAATAAAAGAAAGAGAATATCTTGCAAAAGAAGTAATAATAATAAAAAAGCCAAAAAAAGATCTTGTTGCTAAAAAATTTGAGGAAGAAGAAAATGCTCTCGAAGAAGTTAACCAGGATGAAGAAGCTGGAGAGCTAGAGATAACTGATGAAGATATCGCTTGGGCAGCAGTCAATAAAATCTGGCGAACTCAGGAAAACAATCCATACGAACGAGAAACAGTATTAGGGCAATATATTGTAAAAGCATCGATAAACAAGAAAACCTTTTTTGCTCCGCTTTTAATAAATCAAGTTGACATTGCGTACGATCCCACCACATCTGCGTTTACTATTACTAGATTAGCAAGTAAACCAGACCTAAACCGCGGACTAATTGCTAGCCTTTTGCCAGACGATTCAATGATTCCCGTAAGAAGTGAAATTAATGAAATATTTCTAGAATCTGAAGAAATAGACTCTTCATTTATAGATAAGTTTGTAGAACTACTTACCAACCATATAAAAGATTTTAGAGACATTAAAATCTTTCACAAGCTGAATTCGGTAAATGAAATACTCGCACTTGAAGAAAAAGCATATGTCGCCAATGCAGGTGTTTTGGTCAATACACCAAGGACAGGATCATTTGTTTTAGATGATCTCGATCAATTATCGACCATCAACGACACTATTGAAAACACTCCCATTGAAGAGTTGTTGACAGTCAATTTTCAGGAAAATGAGAATGTTGAAGATAGTCAAACTAGTAATAATCCAAAGCAAGATCATTATTTTTTTCCATTAAAGTCAAATATTCATCAACAGCGAATCTGTGATGCTGCAATGGAAAAGAAACTTACCGTAGTTTGGGGACCCCCTGGCACTGGAAAATCAGAGACAATATCAAACTTAGTATGCCATCTTATTGCAAGCGGAAAATCTGTATTAGTGACAAGTCAGCAACCCAAGGCTCTTGAAGTAGTTAGAGACAAACTTAAGAGAAATATCTCACTACCTGCACCAAAACACCCAGAATTAACGGTCCCACTAGAACTCTCACTCATTAGAGGCCAAAAGGAATCGAAAATTGCTGATGACATTCGAGCTAAACTCGAGGCTTTGAGTGTGTACTCACTCGGGATTGGCTCGACGTATGAAATTAATACAGAACTAACCGAAATAAAGAACAACCTACGTATAAATAAAGAAAAAATTGCTAATCTATCTAATAAATTTTCTGAACTTAAGATAGAAGAGCGGAAGAAGTATAAATCAGCGGAAGATTCGCCCATTAGGATAAAAGAACTCGGGGAGTTCAATGTAATTGATAGTAATGAGTATTTCGAAAGTAAAGAACAAATAAATAATATTAACCTCCTAAAGGAATATATTAATGTTCTAACAAGTCTTAAAGATGAGTTAATGATTTTTCAGGAATACAAACTAACGATTAAGCAAGTTGAAGTCAACATCGATACCTTAAACAAAATGGCTAGCAATCTAAACAAGGTGCTTACGAAATCTACATCAACAAATTTTGACACTAAGCTTTTCAAAGATATTCTTGGCGTAAGTAAAGACTTCAAGAAAGTTATTTCCTATCTAGATATACTATTAAAATATAAAGATACCATATCAGAATTCAAAAATGATGTACCCTTAATTGCCGACCGGACAGCAGTAGTTGACCAAATCGTTAAGCTTTCCAAGCTGGAATACGATAAGCTGCTTAAACTAGTAAAAGCTAGCAATTATTGTATCGACAAACATCCAAACTTAAACGAACTGCTTCCACTCGCAGAAAACACACGATACACTCTTTTCGACTTAGAACAGAACTTGGAAATAATTAAAAAATCCAGCTTACACCTACTATCTAAGTTTGTTGATAAAAAATCAGTTTTAGCGCATGAGTATATAGCCAGTATTTTTGGAATTTCGCAAATAGACAAGCGTGTAAAACCTCTCTTAATACAAAAGATAGAAGGAATAATAAACATTAAAAAAACTCTTCTCAATATAGAGGCCGTAAAAACAGAAATCTCTTCATATGAATTAATATCTGTTGAATTATGCAATATCAAAGAGTATGGTAGCTTTTATAAACTTCTCCAAGATATTCTTAAGCTATTTAAATTGTTCTCAGAATTACGAGAGCATAACCTTGATGAGCTTTTTAATAAAACTTTTGATATAGACTCTGAGCGTTCTTTGTTAGATATAAAATTATGCATCGAAAGTATAAACAACTATAGAAAACTATCTTCGACTAGTACACCAATCCTTGAACTTCCTGACTGGACGTCTCCAGTTTCTGTTCAAGACATGCTGAGACGCATTGAGGATAGTACGGAAAAATTTAAGCAATTCCATCGCTATCAGGTCGTAGCTGGAAAGTTACTTACTATTCCAAAATCTTTGAAAATAATTCAAGAGCTCCTTATTCAAAATAACTATGCCGTACCAAAAAAACTGCTTGAAATAGAAAATATTGTTGAATGTCACAGGCTAATGCGATTATATGGCGATGTAGTTACGGAAACTCCTGGGTTGATTGCAAAAACGATCAAGCAAATAGAAAGTAAAAACAAGGCACTCATTCATAAGTATATTTTGTTCACTAGACTAAAATCGCTTCATGAGGCTAGTGGTAGTCGTTTGGCGAATGCGAATCTAGTGAAGCTAAAACAACTCCTGGGTAAGAAAAAGAAAACCCTCTCTTTCCTTAAAAAGAAAGATTCAATAGATTTTTCTCAAGTCCTATATTATTTCCCTTGTTGGATTGTCAGCATTGATGATATTTCTAGATATTTTCCCCTCCAGAAGGGTTTATTCGACTACGTAATCGTAGATGAGTCATCTCAATGCAGTCAGACTGCGATACCACATCTCTTTTATCGCGCAAAAAATGCAATTATCGTAGGGGATGAAAAGCAATTGCCGAGCGCAAGTCTTCGCTTCTTGCAAAAAGGTATTACGGATACGCTCCAACGAAAATACAATTTGCTAAATCACGATAAATCTCAATTTTTTGACTGTAAAGAATTCTCGCTCCTCACTTTCGCGCAAGCTGCAACACCACCTATCCCCTTAATCGAGCATTTTCGTTGTGATCCCACCATCATCGCTTGGTCAAATAAGAATGTTTATAACAATATGATGAAAATCATGACCCCCATTTGGGAGAACAGGTTCAATCCCCCAATGGAGGTGCGGTATATAGACTCCGGATCTGAAGATACCGAAGCTAAGATCAACAGAATTGAAGCTAATGAGGTATTGTTAACACTTAAAGAATTAGTTTCAGATCGTTCAATGAATGGTCTGTCTCTAGGAGTTATTTCTCCATTTAGACAGCAAGCTGATTATATAAGCGAACTTATTTATCAAAACTTATCGCCAGATGATATCGTAAATTTTGGTATTCAGTCAAGAACAGTTGACGGTTTCCAGGGTGATGAGAGAGACGTAATCCTATACTCTATGAGATCAGCTCCAGACGGTAAAGCAGGGAGTGTAACCAGTATAGAGGGCGGCGTAAATGAAGAAGGTTTTAAGCGCATGAATGTTGCTTTTACACGTGCCAGAAGAAAAGCAATAATTTTCACTTCGAGAAAACCTAGCCAATTCCCTGGTAAATTAATTAAGTCATTCATGGAACATGCTATTCATATTCAAGAAACGTATTCTGATCCACTGAAGCCTAAAGATGATCATTTTGATAGCATGTTTGAAGAAGACGTTTGCAATATTATCAGAGGAAGAGGGATAAATGTAGTAACTCAATTTGAATGTGGTGGTTATAGAATAGACCAGGTACTCTTTGATAAAGAAGGGCGCACATTGGCACTAGAATGTGATGGAGATTTTAAGTTTGATGACTCTGGTGAACTGCCACCTGAACACTACCAGCGCCAAGCTACTATAGAAAGAATAACTCAATGGGATGTAGAGCGATTGACTGCAAGCATATTTTATCGGAACCCTGAGGAAGCTATTGATAATATCTTAGCGTCATTAGCTAAACAGCCAACAAATACTGAGCGAAAAATAGAACAATATCCAATCGAAGACAAAGAATTAGATACCAACATCACGGTATTAGCTTCCGAGGAAGCCGACGCAAACGCCGTACTAAAAGTCGTAGAGTCAAACCCGAAAATATCGAGAGCTAAACAAAAATTGAAAAAGAAAAACGATAAACAAACAAGGCTTTTTGTTAATACTATTCCCGCCAACCTTTTTACTAAGAAGGAATATTGGTTCGCCCTAGCTCATTGGGGAAAGACAACGGGCAAATTTAGTTCATTTGAGAATAGATTCTGTTTTTCTTTGGGGGTATATCTTTCACGAAAAGGTCATCTGACTGATAAGCAGCAAGCTTATGGTGAAAAAATAGTGAATAAAGCGTTAGAAGCTGACTATTTATTTGAAAAATGACTTATTTAATAACACCCTCCAAGCTCTATGCATACCTCCAGTGTCCCCATAGACCATGGAGAGATTTATATGGTCCTCAGGAAGAAAAGATAAAAGAAACAAATCCATTTGTGGAGATGCTCTGGGAGAAAGGTGTCCAACATGAGAAAGATGTTATTGGCGGTATTGGGGCAATACTTGATCTGAGCAATCCCGACAAAGATACACAATTTGCTCGTACTTTAGAGGCAATGAGGAATAAAACCCCTCTTATTTATCATGGCTATATCCGTTATAACGATCTTGCAGGAGAACCAGATCTGCTCCGCCTCATGCCAGATGGAACGTACTTGCCCATCGATATTAAAAGTGGAAGAGGGCTAGAAGGCGTCAGCGAAGAAGAGGAAAATCCCGGTAAACCCAAAAAGCACTACGCTGTCCAACTTGCCCTCTACGCAGAGGTGCTTATCGCCCTAGGATTCGCTAAAGATAAGATGGGGATAATCTACGATATAGATCACAATGAGACTCTGTATGAGCTGGGTAAGCCAATGGGTGTTCGCAATCACGCAACTTGGTGGGATTTATATCAAGAAACCAAAAACGAGGTACGACATCTGTTAAATAACGAAGCAAGGAATGAGCCAGCGTTAAGTGGCGCGTGTAAGCTCTGTCCTTGGTACGATAGTTGTAAGGGGTGGTGTACAAAGAATCACGATTTAACAACACTCTTTTACCTGGGCCGAAGTATAAGGGGAACGCTAGCTCATGATCTTGAGCTAAAAACAGTAGAAGAACTGCGTGATCTTGATATTGCCATTGCGATGGGAAAAAAGGCAGGAAATAAATCCTTTCTACGGGGAATTGGTGAACCGACTCTCAAGAAATTACAAACTAGAGCAAAGGTTCTAGCTGATATCAAGAAACCAGTAGTTAACGGCGAAATCCACTTCCCACAAGTTGATTATGAACTTTATTTCGATATCGAAGATGATCCGACTCAAAGCTTTGTTTATCTTCATGGAGTCTACGAGAGGTCTCCCAACGGCTCAAGATTTATCCCTTTCGTAGCCAAAGAAAAGACTCCAGAAGCAGAAGAGCAAGCATGGAAAGGATTTATTAGTTACCTCAAGAACCTGCCCCAGGATAAATGGTGTCTTTATTACTATTCGCATCACGAAGTTACAACCTACCATAGAATGCAGAAGCAATATCCAGACGTAATTTTGCTCGAAGAATTAGATTACCTGCTGTCTCCGGAACGTGCAATCGATTTGTATAGTCAATACATTCTCAAGATGACAGACTGGCCGTTATATAGTTACTCTCTCAAAGATATTGCCAAGTACCTTGGGTTTTCATGGCGTGATATATCTCCATCAGGTGCGCTTTCTATTCAGTGGTTTAACGAATACTTAAAAGATAAAAACCCAACTAAATTACGGCGTATTATTGACTATAACGAAGACGACTGTAAGGCCACGATGGTGATAAAAGATTACCTGGAAAAGTCGAAATGAGTTTTTATGGGCATGCAAGAAGAATTTATAAAAAAACTTAAATACGATCTAGAAATAATTTCAGAAGAAATAACAGACATCCTCTATAAAGAGGATGTTTTCACTAGAATAACAATTCCAAAATTGCACGAATCGGATATTGATCCACATATACGTACCACTGTAACGAAAAGTCATTACTCTGACATGCTAACCTCCGTGAGAAGACAAATTACTAATGACCAAAAATCTTCCGAAATAAGTCTGATGAAACTCCTGCTAAGAATGAGGAAGAATAACACACTGATTACGAAAGATTGGTATGTTAAAGAATGGCTCACCGACTCAAGTCTTCTCAAAGATAATCCTGAATTAGCTGGTTTTATCAGGGGGATACCGGCAACAGAGTTTAACAATCATTTTGGTGATCAGTTCTTAGATCCCGCGATCATAGACAAAGATATTAAGATATTGTCAGAAGCGACTTCGGGAATTAAAGCTTACGTCGATAAAGCCATTGCTCATCGGGATCCATCAGTTCCAAATCCGCCAAGTTTAGAAAAATACAACAACGCCTTGAAGGAACTCGATAGAATCGCAAAGAAGTATATTCTTCTACTAAAACAAGTTGGAATGCCTAGCCTAAAGCCAATATTGCAGTAATTTTTATTAGTAGTTAGGAGTATATCGCACAGCACACATTGTGACTAATGGAGAGCAATCAATAAGCTCTTTCCAAAATGCTATCTAATCGCTGAATTACAATATTCCTTTTTGATATACCATCTCTGATTTGTTGTTTAACATCCCTCATTTGTCCAGCAGAAATCCTACCGATTCTCAAAGATGTTTCTAGATATCGAATAATTTCGTCGTTCGACAATTTTGGCACTTTACCTAAATTCCAGATATATCCAGCAGACAACTCATGAAACTGATATAACATACAGTCAGGTTCTGATACAAATAGGGCGGCAAGAATTTCGTCTCGATTGTTATGGGGCTTAGGGTTTAAGATAACCCTTTCTATTCCAGAGTTCTTAAAAACTCCCGGATTTACTTTAAATCGTGTTCCAACTTCGATTTTAAATTCTGCCATACCGGTACATATAAAGCTATAATTTTTATTTTATTTAACAACCAACAAGCTATTTCTCTCTAAACAATTCGCACAACTTCCGCAAGAAACCACCTTACCCCTAACTACTTTAGCATTCCAACACGAAACAGTATCACTTAACAAGCCTTTCTCCATAAGAAGCGTGACTAAATCCTTTTTCCTGTAACTAACAATAGGCATAAATACTTCCATTGGTTGTAAAAAAGACTTGGATAATAATTGCTCAACATTCTTATGATGAAAATAATCATTATCTCCAAAAACAAAATTGTCATCAAGCATATAACCAATACATACCCCGTCAGCATCAACCTGCTTTGCAAAAATGCCGGCAATGATCATGAATAAAGTATTTCTTCCTGGAACCCAAGCTTGGCTATCATCGACTGCCTCTTTACCCAAGAGATTACTTTTCGTTAGTTGTTTGAGCAATTCAGTAGTTATGACTCTAACAGGCTCAAAACCTAATTTGATAGCAATTTTGTTAACAACTAATTGTTCTGCTGCCAACGAACTTTGACCATAATCGATAAATAGTGGAAATACTCGATAGCCTTTTTCTTTCAGTAAAATTCCCGCAGCAGTGCTATCAATTCCACCAGAAAACAATAGCACAGCCTTTTTGGTTGGTTGTCGCTCCAAACCAATTAGTAGCTCCTCGTTAAATTTAGTTTTAATGTTCATAGGTTTATTAACTTAAAGAAAGACTTTATCTTCTCCTTAGATTGATCATAGTTAAAATTATTATAGATGCTAGAACGCAAATTTTGTTCTCTGACATATTGGGGTAGTTCTCTTAGTGTATCTATAACCACCTTTTCATTAATATTACTAGGTAAATAGCTCATACTAATCGTATCCATAAAGTTTTTAATCTGGGTTATATCTTGATTTTGCAAGAAGCCTGTCAAAAGGATACCAAAACCCACAATCTCACCATGCAAACAATGCCCTATCTTGTTTTCTATACAATAAGCGAAAAAGTGCTCACCACCTTCTTCTGGCCTGCTATTACCATATAGATAACACAACTGAACTTCCATTGCTAAGCAATTCACGAGCATTTCCAATGCTTTTTGAGAAGGCCGAACGATCGAGTTTTTTTGGCTAATTAAAGCATCAAGAATACCTTTTGCTTCGGTTGCTACAGCCACATCGTAAAATTCATCGAAATGTTGCCAGTCCCAAAGTCCAGTAAAAATTGATAGTACATCTCCACAGCCACTGACATTGATATTCCAAGGTGCTTTTTTTAACAATTCCCAATCAAGTACAATTTTATTCGCTCTTTTTGATGGCTGATACGTTACTCCTCTGTTCTCTCTTAACCCAGTACAATCTACTAGAAAAGCATCTGCAGTTATCGCGGTAGGAATACTTATTACAGGCAATTGCCATTTGTAGGATAGATATCGCCCTATATCATTAACTTGACCTGCTCCTACTAAATAGGCTATAGCGATATCCTGTCTTTTAATTTGAATTGACTCTACATACTCGCGATGACTATTTTCAATAATAACTGTTTCATTAATGTTAATGTTATTTATAAAGGGTTGCGATACTTTCAGTGCTGTACGGCTGGTAATAAGAACTGCTGGCCTGTCATCCATGAGTTTTGATGCGCTGCCCCATTCCATCGGTGGTATGTTCGATATTATTTTTTTCATTTGCTCTGACTGGAAATTGACTTTGACCCAACTCCCTATAGTATATGACTTATTTAACGTATAAATATAACCTTATAAGGTTAGTATATAATATACCACATGCAAAAAGAGACAGTCATTGAAGGTCCCATAGCATATGGAGTCGCTCAATCGTATGACTACAATACAACTAATAGAGCAAAGCAGCTTGAATACCTTGATCAGGTTGGGAGAGAATATATCCAGCGGGGAAACCCACAATTCTATGATGCAAATTTCTTAGAAGAACACATATCTGCTTTAAAAGAAAGACAAGCAGGTGAGAATTTTTCCTTTTCGTGGGCGCCTGAGAATCCACCAGGTAATTTCTTAAATATAAATACTCAAAAAGATGGGATCGTTATTCGAGATCCTATATCAATCGAAAATCTCGAAAAAACACTAAAAAATGAGCCAGACATTAAAGCTTTAGTTGTTTCCATCTACCTTAATGGCTATAGCGTTTTTCGGGATATTAGCGAACATTTACGTAAAGTTCACCCTGAAATAAAAATAATAGCTGGTGCAGTTGGCGCTACCATCCCGGAGACTTCACAATTATCAGACTACTCACTTAAAGGTAACCAAATCGATGATTTAAGAAAGCTATTGGGCGAAGACAGCCGTCCACTCAAGGTATCCGTCGTACCATCTCATACCCAAACTACCTACAGCAACCAAGCTAAAAATAGCACCATAGGCGTGATGATGTCTAGTTATGGGTGCTTCTATCAGTGTGACTTCTGCCCAGCCACGGCACAATTCAAAGGCAAGTTCACCGCTCCCCATTCTGCAGATGAAATCATTTCAGCCATAGACTATGCACACAGAATGCTGGGAAAAGAAGATGAAGTCATTTCTCTCTCCTTAGCTGATCCTCAAGGTATGGGTGATATTCCCACTTGGAAAGAAATATTTAAGAGATGCCGCAACTTAGGATATACGGTCGAACTTGCTACTACCACATCTTCAAAAATACTAAAACAATATTCGCCTGCAGAAATAACTGAGGGAGATTTATGTGTTACCTGTGTCAATATTGGCGTTGAATCAATGCTTAATCCATATGCAAAAAATGATAATGTTGACCTCAAAGAAGAAATTAAGGAATATCAATCAGCAGGTGTCAAAATCGCTACCACATTTATCATTGGTCACGATTGGCATAGCAGACAAAACATAGGACATGAGATTGACCAGCTTCAAGAATTGAACCCTTCAGGGTTCATAGTATCTAATATGATGATGGAGCCAGACACTCTAGTTTTTAAGAAGATGCAACAAAATGGTAGGCTCTTAAATGTGCCTCCTGAATTCCTTACATCATATGGTTTCCAGGCTTTCACCCACCCATATTTCGAATCTGGGTTTAATGACATGGTTCCACTTCTTGCCGAGATTGAGGATAAGCTTAACCAGGGGACGGCAATGTTCGGAAGAGACATTGAAATCTATCTCAACCGTAATAACCACAGAATTAGTCCACTGCAAGCAAGGTTAAAGGATAAGCTGAGGGAAGCAGATGGAGACGATGAACGAGCTATGATTTTCTACAGCACTATTTTCAGAAATATCGACCTTTTTCATCCCTATTTAACATGGAACGTTTGATTTAAAACCGCCAATGCTCCATAACCTGCTCTTTGGGAAATCCCTTTGCTATCATCAGTTTTTGAAACTCTCTTTCTATACTAATTAATTTTTCCAATTTATTATTTATAGAGTCACTAGTTTTTATAATATCTTCCATTAAATCAGTTATTTTTGATGGAAGAATTTTATCCTGACGTACAAAATACCACCGCCATTTAAACGGTGGGACGGGCTTCTCGTTAAACAAAAAGATAAACTTAAGCATCTTTTCGATTCCTCTATTAAGATAAAGGGTGGAGGTAACAATATCATCTCTCCTTAGACAATTCTCAATGTCGTTACTATAAAAAATATCCTTAAATTCTTCCCATAATTGTCTGTTGGTTGAAACCCTCATCTTTCTCTTCAAAAATGTGTATCTTTTAGCAATTCGCTTATGAGGATCATATAGGACAACCCCTTTCTCTCTTATCCAGCGCTCTTCACTATCAATGGCATGATTTTTCATCAACCAATCCCAACTTATTTCGTCTACTTCAATATTGATTCCATGTCTAACAAATTGTTGCATTGGGAATTGTTTATTTGATTTATCAATTAATAAACGAATATCAATATCTGCAAAGCGATCAGTTATCCCAAAAGAAGAGGAGCCAATCCACAAAATACCGATTAAGTTAGGGTGAGACTCGTATTCTTTACCAACTTCCTTAGCGACCAAAGAATAATCTTTTCTCATGATCTAATTTTATACTAGGTGAGTATTGATTGGTATATAGTAAGAAGTCTATCAACATGAGCTTTCCGATTAAAAGTTTCATGTATCATGGATAATCCATTATGGCCAAAACTATTTCTCAAGTCCTGATTATTAATTAGTCGACCAATTTTGTCAGTCAGATCTTCTACATTGCCCCTAGAAACCAAATATCCATTAATGCCATCAACTAACCATTGGTTAATTCCACCAGAGTCAAAAGCCACGACTGGTTTTCCCTCTGCCATAGCTTCTAATCCAACTAACCCAAACGCTTCAGGACCCATCGATGGAACTGCTAATACCTTGGATCGACGATAATAGTGGCTCAACTGGTTAGAATTTGCCCATCCAACAAAGCTTACCCTGTTACCTAATTTTAATCGTCTAGATAGTTCGATATTGTTATTCAAATCAGGTCCATCTCCAACGATGGTTAAAGTTGTATCATTCGGCAACTCTACCAAACTTTCGAGTAAGAGATGAAGTCCCTTTGATCTAACAATTCTTCCTACAAAAAGAACATCGGTTGTTTCTTTCTCCATATGTGAAGATGAAGTATCTATCTCGTTTAATAAGAATGGAGGTATAACTATGATCTTAGAGTCGTCAACTTGATTAAGAATTAGTTGCTCCCTAATATAATTGCTTGGAGTTACAAGAATTGACACTTGTTTTGTAGCTTCAATTTCTTGCATCGTTTGTTTTAATCTCGTAATGGATTCGTCATTATCCATTTGGAAATCACTCATACAAGCAAGACAGTTTAATCCTGCCGCTTCATTACATAATTCTCCATTATTCTTCATTCTGAACTCCATTGGACAAAATAATCTAGAATCATGTACTGTCCTTACCGTTGTTTGAGTAGTAGACATCTGAGAAATAAGGGAGGTGTTATTTAGATTATGAAAGTGAATTAAATCAGGTTTATTATGTTTTAATAGCTGTAGGAACCCAGCTCTTGAAGATTCTGGCTCATCTGCCAAATCAATTCCTTCTACAATTGTAGAACCATCAGGCGGAAGATAAGTCCCAGGCTCATTACGGCCGTATATCAATATTGCGGGATTTCCAGAAGCCTGTAATTCCTGATGAAGCGCTATTAAATAACGTTCGGCTCCTCCTGTGGGCGCCCCTGATTCGTTAATGTGAAACGAGTGTATGCCTTCGATTAACATATTTACCAACCAATCTGAATATCGTTAATTTTTGATAAGGCAATTATTTGATCCATCTCTTCAAACTGATCAGTGTATTCGCATGTACGACAACGACTGCCACTCTTCAAATCCGGGTATTCCTTTGACCTTCTAAAAGTGGTATATGCTTCACCATTCCAAATTGCTCTAAACGAATCATTTTTTACGTTTCCCATCACAAACTGATCTCGATCACTTGAGTCAAACGAACCGTTATCGTCATACAAATACAGGCAAGGACGGACATCTCCTTTCGGATCAATCATCGTACTGTATTCTGCGATGTGGCACTTTAATTTATTAGTGCCATCAGCGATTCGTGAAGGAATAAGAGTATTTACATTAAAATCTTGGGGGGTAAGCGAATTGTTAGCAAGATATTCCAATGCATTTGAAAATGATATTTCAGTACGCGATGAATTCGCTTTCATCCTTTGCATAAACTCTAATATTATCGGTATGTCTTCACTTACTAAAGCATAGCTACCCTCACCGTGTACCACAGACATCCGCAAAACGTCTAAACCGCATAAATCAATTTGTTCTGGTGTTACTAGCGCTAAATCACTAATGTTATTCCGTTGAATGGTGAAATTTGCCGTTATTCTAACGTTTTCTTGGCTAATATTTTTTGCCGCCCTTGCTTTTGTTAACCGCTCTATCGAACCTAGTGTCCGCGCATAGGCATTGAACTCATTATTTGGGACTCTTATGCGATTATGGCTATTCTCATTAAAACCATCTAAAGAAAATGCCACATCTGTTGATGTTAACAATATCGACTCAATCAACTCATCTGATAGTACTATACCGGCCGTATATAATTCTGGTTTTATATTATTCTCTCTGATTCTCCCGAGCATAAGAGTCAAATCTTTCCTCATGACGGGTTCTGTTCCAACAATTGTAATTCGCCTGGTTCCCATGGCCGAAAGCTCATCAACCAATCCCAACAGCTGGTTTGTTGTCATCGTTTCATCTACGGGGACCCCTTCCTTTACCCATTTATGGCGATCACACATCTCACAATGAAGATAGCATCCATAATTGACTTGTAACAAAACATTATGAGGTCCAATAATATTGTGAACATTTTCCGCAGAAACTGCGGCAACATAGTCAGCCGCGCCTATACTTCTACCATGATATTCTAGAGGAATATTCTTCTCTTGAGATAGCATAGAGCATATTTTACTACTAATATTTTTTTTGACTAGAATGACTTATAGTAGTAAAATGCCTACAAATATAGGGCTTAAAGTAAGCAATATGAAATTTGAAAATGGTTTAAATCAAAAAACTGATCTCTCTGTTGTCATTAGATGTGGAAGAAGTAGAGAAGGACTTCTCCGGTGTATGGATTCTATAGATGTGCCCGTTGAGGTTGTGGCAAGTGTAGCAGACGACGCTGATTTTATAGATGAAATAAGAGGTATTAAAGTCGCCCCTCACAGGTATGGAAATTGGAGTATTGCTGCAGAAGCTGGGATCAAAGAATCAACTCATAACGATATTATTGTCATGGACAGCGACTCTGTTTTTGCACCTGGCGCCATCGCAATAATCAATCAATCCTTGAAGATGGGTAACTTGGTAGTTCAGCCAACTGTTATATTTCTTAACGATGGTAGTAGGGTTAGTAAATTGATCAGCAATTCCAGGACACACGAAAATCGTTATGAACCAAAATCATATTCACCAGGACTTGGGTTAAAGCGGAGAGAGCTCATAGATGTTATCGGAGAAGAGGGTAATATATACCACCCCGAAGTAAGATTTGGTGATGATGGATATCTAGATCAAAAAATTAAGGCTGCCGGCGTACCCATCTTTGTGTCCCAAGAGGCAGTCATTTACCATGACCCCATAGATTTAAAGCACGAATTAAGAACGGCGTTCCAATTCGGCAGAAGTGAGGCACAAATCGAAAGAGTGGGAAATAAATGCCCAGATCTATGGAATCAAATCCAGACGGGTTATTTTACTGAGGGTGCAAAAGAATACTATCAAACGGCTATGGAGAAATATGGATGGGATACTGCTTTGTTTATTGCTTTTTGGAGAATGTTCTACTTATCTGGATATGAATATGAAAAATCTGCAAAATAGAGAAATTTATTTAATAAATGTTACTCCGAAACCACCCCTGGTGACGCTCTTTACCTGCCTGGAAACCTATAGTAGAATTATGCAGTCGTAATAATAGTTATTAAATATGACAGCAAGAATAGAGGATATTACTAGGCAATTGTTATCAGAAATAGGTGAAAATCCTAATAGAGAGGGTTTGTTGGAAACACCCAGGCGTGTCGCTAAAATGTATGCCGAACTACTTGATGGTTATAACTTAGATCCTAAAAGTATTTTCAAATGTTTTAAAAGCGACGACTATGACGGAATGGTAGTAGTCTCAAATATAGACTTTTATAGCCTCTGCGAACATCACCTGCTGCCATTTTATGGAAAGATTCATATCGGCTATATTCCAGACAAAAAAGTTCTAGGTTTATCCAAGTTTGCCAGATTAGTAGGGATATTTTCCCACAGATTACAGTTACAGGAGCGTTTAACCAAACAAATAGCTGAAACAATCCAAAAGAACCTTAGAACTAAAGGCGTAATCGTTTATTGCAAAGCTAAGCATCTATGCATGAGCATGCGCGGCGTAAAAAATGGATCTAGTCAGATGAGAACCTTGATAAAGACGGGTGTATTTAATAAAGACAAAAGCCTTGTTATGCAATTTATGCATCAGGTTGATACGTCAAGCGAGGCCAAAAGCCATGAAGGTATATAAAATAGTCGAATGGGATATGGGCCACCGCATCCCAAATCATAAATCACAATGCAAAAATGTTCACGGCCATAGGTATAGGGCAGAAATTTGCCTAGAAGGTTCGTTAATTAATAAATCAAACGAATCTAGTGAGGATATGGTAATGGATTTTGGTGAAATCAAAACCATTCTCCAAGAAGAGATTATTAATATTTGCGATCACTCGTTCATGTATTGGGAAAAAGACCAAGTAATGGCTAGCTTTTTTAAAACCAACCCGCTTTTAAAAAATCTATCGGTACCCTTTATCCCAACTGCGGAAAGAATTGCGTATTGGATATATAAAAAGCTAGCAGCAAAGTTTAAAGATAATTTTGGTACAGGTCTTAAGTTATCAGAGGTAACTATCTGGGAAACTCCCACAAGTAAGGCTAGTTATGCTAAATAACGACTATTTTAATGTATCAGGCGACGGCGTCTTCTATACAATCCAGGGTGAAGGAATCTCGATGGGTAAGCCCGCATGTTTCTTGCGGTTGTGTGTATGTAATTTGAAATGTATTTGGTGTGATACGCGCTACGCCTGGGATGCCAAATTACCAGAATTCTGGAATGAAAAGCAAAAATGGAGTATTGAGGAAACTAAAGAAAGAATAATTACTGCATGGACATGTACAAATAAAAAAGTCGAGAAACGTCTTGTAATTACCGGTGGAGAGCCATTGTTACAGAAAAGTAGTATTGAAACGTTAATTAAGTTAATGCCAGATTGGACAGTAGAAATTGAAACGAACGGGACAGTCATGCCATCAGAATACCTTCTTGAACGTTGTCAGTTTAATTGTTCTCCCAAGTTAGAGAATTCAGGGAATCTCCGTCAAGCCAGAATAAATGAAAATGTTTTAAGAGCGATTAATAAAGCAAATTCTATTTTTAAGTTTGTGGTTAACAACACTAATGACTTAGATGAAATCGAAAATGATTTTATCAAGCCACTCAAACTTAACATAGACAAAATTATTATCATGCCTCAGGGGAAAACATCTTTAGAGGTATCTGAAAATGCTCAAAAAGTAGTGGAAACAGTAAAGGTCAAAGGATATCGTCTTCTTGGCAGACTTCATTGTGATATCTGGGGAGCTAAAAGAAAGGTATAAAAGACCAAAATGAAAATCCTGGCATTACTAGCGCACCCAGATGACGAAACGATCCTTTGCGGAGGAACGATTGATAAACTGGTTAAGAAAAATCATGAAGTTCATGTCAGCTTTTTTACCAACAACGATCAAGCTTATTTTGCATCCGAAAAACAAAAAGTTCGAATTTTACGAACAAAATTAGAGGGGAAAGCTAGTAGTAAGTTATTGGGATTTCAGGTAAATTTTCTAGATTTTGTGGATATGGAACTACAAAAAGATAAAGGGAGGTTAATTCAGGCCACTATGGGCGAAATTAGAAGGGTCAAACCAGATTTGATAATTACGCATCACATAAAAGATAAACATATTGACCATCGTACTCTAGGGGAAGTAATTCCCGAAGCAAACTTTCAAAGTGGCTGCAAACTATGTGGTGGGGAAACTCAATGGAGTGCAACAGTAATTCTACAAGGAGAAGTCGATCTAGAAATGACAACTCCTTTTGAATCTCAAGTTATATCTGCAATATCGAGTGAGAACGTAGCGAATAAGTTGGCTGCTTTCAGTTGTTATGCATCTGTTAAAGATGAACATAAAACTAGCCAAGACTGGCTAATGTCTAAAATTAAAAGCTGCCTTGCGTTGAGAGGCAATACTGCGGGAGCTTCCTACGGCGAGGCCTTCCAGGTCAGTTCATATACACCTATTTCTGCATCGGGAACTAAGCTGCTCACAACTATTTTAGAAGAATGATATGGACAATATACCGATATACCTACTAAATTCTGATTATAAGAGCCAAGTGTACAATTCCGGCAACTGGGTTGATGGGATCATGATAAGAAACCTGGAGGAAAAACTCAAAGAATATCTAAATGTGAAGTATGTCTTACTTACAAATAACGGGACATCTTCACTACTTGCAGCATATTGGGCCTTAAGAGAAAAGTATTCAAGATTAATAGTTGATCCTTACACTTTTCCTGCCACTTACCAACCCGCACGTTTACTAGGCTACAAAATTAAATATCGCAAAAATATCCTCGAACAAAAGATATCTATTGATCCATCAACCGTAAGTACTCTAGTTCATTTGTATGGTCAACCAAATCGGCTTGTCAACAAAATTGACAAAAACGTGTTAATAGAAGATGCTTGTCAGGCTTTTGGCGCTGAGATTCAAGGGGTGAAAGTGGGTACTATCGGGGTGGTGGGTTGTTACAGTTTCTACCCTACCAAGTCGCTTCATACATGCGGTCATGGAGGAGCCATTGTTACGAACGACGAAGAGTTGTATCAAAAAATGAAAGTCTTTATTCAATCCGGACGAGAAGATGGAAAAATGACAGAGAACATCGCTTTAAATTTAAGAATGGACGAAATTAAGGCAGAATTCCTTTTACACGAGCTCTCTCACTATGAAGATAGGATTAAGATACAACGAGATATTTCCAGGGAATATCTTCAAGTAATCCCTACGATACAGCCATTCTTGGCCGAACATAAAGGAGATAGACATATATACTCCGTGTTTAATCTCCTGATAGAGAAAAGAGACAAGTTTAGGCAGTATATGGAGAAGAAGGGGATTGCCACACTCGTATATTACGGTGACGACATTCTTCCTATAAACGAAAGGAAGTATTACACAGATTGGACGTCTAGAATAGTTAGTGTACCTAATCGATGGAATCTAACTGACCGAGAAGTGAAAAAAATTAGAAATGCTCTTGAAGAATGGTTTGCATGAAAAGGATACTAAAAGTCGGTGATAAGGTATACGCACAAAGTATTCAGCATTTTTCGCCAAGGTACTTTCAGGGCTTCCCACAAAGGGAGCAATTTTTACTTCAACACTTGGATGGTAAGTGTAGGGTCGAATTCTTAAGACATAAGATACTAAACAATATTTCGGACGTATCGATAGAGCAGGAAAAATTAAATCAGCATCTACAAAAACACCAATATGATTATATTTTGATAGACAATCCACTTAGTGCACTTCTGATAAATCCAACAATTAAGATCCCAATAGTTTTTGATTGCATTGATTGGTACGAAGAAATGTATTTAACAGAATTTGGAGCAGATGAAAGATATTTCTTATTAAAAAAAGGTTTTGAATCCATAATTAAGATAGCAACAAAAGTAATCACACAATCACCAACCATGCTTGAAGCACTTAAACGAGAAGGTCTCAGAACAAATAAGACAGTAATTATTCCTAATGGATATGATGAAAATATTTTCTACAAATATTCAGATGAAAAGATTAAATTACTAAAGCTAAAATATGCCAAGAAATACAATATAAGCTTTGAACAAAAGCAAATTTTAGTTTATACGGGTAAATTAAGTAAATGGTACGAAGATATTAGATTGATTATTTCTTCAATAGACGAGAACCAACTCCTGTTTATTGTAGGTGATGGACCTCTACTAGCTAGTCTGCCAGATTTACCTCAAGTTATAAAGACAGGTGCAGTGCCATTGCTGGAAGTACCCAATTACACCAACATTGCTGATGTCTTAGTGTTCCCAGTGTCAGTAGACTGTAGTCCAATTGCTGTTAGCGAATATCTAGCAGTAGGTAAACCAATAGTTATGGGGAAGGGAAGAATAGGGTGGTTATTAAAAGATGGTATCAACGGATCCCTGGTTGATAAAAATATTGATTCGTGGAGGAATGGTATAGCAATGGCCTATGAAAATAGAGAATCCATGGGAAAAAATAATGTCCAGTTAAGTAGAGACCTCACTTGGGAAAAAGCATCATCAACACTCACTTCATTTTTGGAGGCAGAATAATATGTCCAAATTCGCCATTATTGGTTATGGGAAAATGGGGAAATACTATGATAAGGCCATTTCGGCTGATTACATAGTGGACGTTGTTTCGATAGCTAACAAAGCATATTTCAGATCAGTAGAAGACTTTGTCTCAATGCATCCAGCAGTTGATCTTGTTATCGTCTCTACCCCATCAGAAACACATTTCTCCATTGCCAAAACCTTATTAGAAAGTGATTACAATGTACTTGTTGAAAAACCTATATGTCTATCGGTTAATAAATCTCTCAACCTTGAAAACTTAGCTGAGGAGAGAGGGAAAATCCTATACCAATCTACCCTTGAAAGATATAATCCAGTAGTCTCATTTATCAAAAAGAACGTCGATCTTTCCCACGTTTCGAAAATACGAAGTAGTAGATTCGGCTTCCAACCCAATAGAGCTAATTTAGAAGGTCCAGTTTTCGACCTTGGTATACATGAAGTGGATCTGTATTTCTACTTAGTATCAGGGAAAAATATTCCGTGGGACATAGAAGTGGGATATTCAAGCGATCCTAAGCGAGAGCTACTGCTATATATGTCGACAGGAGAAATTGTCAGATGTGACTTAATGAATAAATATATTACAAGAGATAACCTGAAATTGGACCTCAACTTGTCGAACCAGAATAATCCTATGCTGCAAATGGTTCAAGAAATTCTATATAAAGGACCAAATATAAATGAGATATGGTCAAACGAAATCAAGATCTTAGAGAAATTTAATAACAATAAAATACAGCTCTAGTTTCCTAGACGAACTAGGCACTGATCCATATATACTTTTCATATGTACCGGAAAAATGTTCATTTACTTTCAATTTTCAACTTCCTTACTGGATTTAGTCTTTTTGCTCCTCTTGCTATCATCTATTTTTCACGAGTCTCTGGTTCTTTTGCGTTAGGGGCATCGATTTTCGGTATTACTACGCTTACCTCTGCCTTATTTGAAATACCAACTGGTATCTGGTCTGATCGTGTTGGTCGCAAAGTCACAATTATCCTTGGATCCTGGTCACGTGTTATAGCTTTAATATTTTATGCAGTGGGCTCCTCATATTGGTGGCTAGTCATCGGCGCTATTTTCGAAGGTCTATCCCGGTCACTATACAGTGGCAACAACGATGCCTTTCTCTATGACACTCTGGCCGATAATCATCTGGAAAGCGAGTTCCATGGATATCAGGGTAAAGTTAGTTCAACCGAACAACTCGCCATGGGATTATCAGCAATCCTTGGAGGAATTGTTGCAAGTTTCTCATTTCACTACTTGTTGTGGATATCAGTTATCTTAGGAATTGCGGCGCTTTATATTAGCTATCAATTTATTGATCCACGCCCACGCACTCACACGAGTTCCAATATCTACGCTCATATTGATAATGCTTTTAGACTATTTATTCATAATGAGAAACTTCGACTTCTAAGTTTAGCTTCTATCTGGGAGTATTCCATAAATGAAATCAAATGGGAATTTTCTTCTGCTTTTACCGCTATCGTCTGGCCACTTTGGGCAATTGGTATAGCTAGAACCTTACCAAGTTTTGGGGCATCTCTTAGTTACTTTTTTAGTGGCAAGCTGATTCGAAAATTCAAAGAAATAAGAATACTCTTATTCGATAGCATTTTTGGCAGAGTAGTAAGCCTATTCGCTTACGGGTTCCCGACAGTTCTTTCCCCAATAATCTTGGCTGCACCATCACTATTGTATGGAGTTGGGTCAGTATCGGAAAAAACTCTTATGCAAAAAGAATTTAGCGATCATGAAAGAGCAACCATGAGTTCGCTTAATTCACTTGGTGGTAGCCTCGGGTTTACCGTTATGAGCATATTCTTGGGTGGAATGGCTGATATCATGGGTCCTCCCAAAGCTTTGGTTATTTTGACAATACTTTCACTCCCGGTAATTTATCTATATGGATTGTTATTCAGGAAGGATCGTCAATCTAATATATCAAAATAGATCATTAATATTAATCAATTAAGTAGTCAAGTACTGTCCCATTTGTCTCATTTACCCTGGATGTGAGACAATGACTATACGGACGAAACGGTGCTAGACCGTACCCCGCAGCTCTTGGTCCCCCTCTGGAGTGACTAGATCAAACTAGTGTAAGGCGGGTAAGGATTCGAACCTCCCAGGCAATGATTGCGTTATAGGGTATAATACACTCATGCCTAAACCAGACATACAGGAATTCCTTACACCTAAAGATTTTGGGAGCAGCACGTTCCTTGGGGATGATCCTAGGATTGATGAGTTTACTCCAAAGGAGCGACTCTACATTTCAGCCTGGAGACATGCTTGCCCCCAGCCAGATGGCGTTGTTGCTTATTACGGGCAAGAATGGCTGAAATGGTGGAAAGAACACGATGGTAAAGAACAGCCAGAGCCCTCCGTCGAAGAGATTGAGACACACGGTATCGCGATAACCCGCCGCAGATACGATGAGTGTGATTTTGTGACCGGAGACGTGCTAGAGAAAGTGAAAGCAGCTGGGAAAAATGAGCTATATGCTGCTTTGACGACTCCCAAGACGCGTTTGTCGGATGAACCCGTGGGGTACTACGAACCAGGAAGGGTTCCAGCGTCACACGAGCATGAAATGTCTTCACTTTCGGGTCTGGTTCTCTATGCGCTCTCCCGAACACTCATTGAAGAGATCGGTTGGGGAGATGACGAGCGAACGTGGGGTGGTGAGCGGTCGTGGGAGCGATATGACAAAGCCCTCAATATCCTCGATGAGGCTATATCACGGGCAGCGACACCGGCACAACTCCTAGCAATAGTCGCAGAATCGGTTACTGTTGCTGATGGGGATGCTGACAGAGTACTGGGTCACGTACTGTCCGATGGGATTGAGAAGGAAGAGAATAATCACACAGAATATGCGGAAGTAAAAGAGGCGATGAGTCAGTTCTCTCCCATATTGTGGTCTCACTATCAAGATACGCTCGCCACCTGATACCACGTTCCCACATAGTTCAGGAGCGCCAGCCATCTTGTAAACATAGATAAGGCTAAAAACATGGCAAACCCATTAGCGTTTCATATAGATATAGAAAGTAAGACAATTACAAAAGCGCTCGATATTATTGCACATGCTGGGTATACGTTATATGAGCCAACTAAAATAAGACGAAAAGCAAAAGCAGAATCTGATGCTTCAATTATAAAAGCGAAGGGTGATATAAATGTTTCAAGACTACAAAGACAAGCCTTATATCGGTTAGCGAACCTTGAAACAATTCATCAAAAGAATATCAACCAAATTACCGAAAAAGCTCTTAAAAATCTCCATGAAAGCGGAAAACCTATAGATCAACAAGTTGACACTGATTGGGTCAGGAAATATTTTAATTTTTCGCAAGATATTTCGAATGAAGAAATGCAAAATATTTGGTCAAAAGTATTATCAGGTGAATTTATAAGAAATGGAAGCTATTCGTACAAGACAATGTCCATACTTGCTAATATGCGACAGGATGATGCGAATCTTTTCTCAAGAATATGCGGTTATACTGCAATAGTTGGCGGGGGTAGAAAAGTTCCCTTAATTTTTCCTGACCCTTCAGAGGCTAAATACAGCAATGGAACATTTTCCTTTGAGGATCTCCAGCACTTAGAAAGTCTGGGATTAATCCACTTTAACAGTATTAGTGGTTTTAAGCTAACGGTCGGTTCTGCCAAAACAATACCAGTGCAATGCGGTAATGAGATTTATGTTATTAATACTAACGAAGAGAAGATAGAGTTTGCTGTTGGAGAGGTCCTAATGACAAGAGAAGCGCAGGAGTTATTTCAGGTGGTAAACGCAGAGCCTTTCTCAAAGTTAATAGAAATTGTTACGCAAAAATGGATAACGCCTGGTAGATCGCTAGTTAGGATAGATAGATAAGATCTCAGTTCATAACAGTCCGAGGCATGCATTGCTATACTAAAAGTAAAAATTTGTTAAAATTGTAAATTAAATCATGAACAAATATTGGTATATGTTCCCGTGTTCGGTTACTGAAAAAAGCGTAGGCGATGCAATTATCGATATATTAAAACAATTATACGTTGACCCAAACGTAAAAGTTACTCTTTACATATCGTCCACAGGTGGCGATATTGACTCGGCCATCCGGTTTTATGATTTTGTCAAAGCTACAAGATTAAATCTTAACACAGTAGGTTTTGGTCAAGTAGATTCAGCAGCTATTATATTGTTTCTATCCGGAAAGGAAAAAACATTAATTGAAAATTGCAGGGTAAGGTTTCACCCCCCAACTTATAACGGCCCTCAGCAGTCACAGGTAATTTCCGTACAATCCGAAACAACAAACTTCTTACGACAGATAGATGATCGATATTTTGAGATATTGGCAGCGGAACTACCAAAGGTGAAAAACATCAGAAAGACCTTTGATAAAGGAAAAATTTTGAGTACCGACGAAGCTCTAAAGATGCAATTTGCCACGAGGGTAGAAAAAACTTTACCAATAAATAAATAGATAAAATTATTGAACAAAATAGTGCAGAATCATTCCTTTTAACCATCTGGTTAAGCTCAGATGAACGAATGGATCTTGATAAAATATAGTCATGTCTAGCAAAAAAGAAACATTTGACGTTCAGATCATTGATTTCAACCCATCGCGAATGGCACAGGATCAGGCAACAGAAATCGGCATTCCTGACGAACTAAAACCACTACTTGCGGATAAGCGACAGTATCCCCTCAATATTGCAAGACAACTCCCAAAGGGATCTGTATGGTTCCGGGCAAATCAACCATGGTTCTTCCGAACCCTGCTCGGAAATGTTGAGAACGCGAAAGCGATAAATAACAATGATGCATTAATCCTCAGTGGCTCGGGAATGTCGATGTACAAATTTCAAGAGGGTGACCCATCTGCATTTTCTGCAGAGGACAAGGAGGCATTGGATAGAGGCGAGGCTGCCGTACGGAACGAACTCGGCGAGGGGAAGTGGGTATTTGGAATCTGTTTTGGCGGACAGCTAGCCGTCCACGCAGTCGGTGGGAAAATTGGGAGATTGCCCGAAAATTCATACGGACAAACGGTAACGGAAGCGGGGTGGCTTGCACAGGAGTTAACAGAAGCTGGAAAACAAGACAAAATATTCGGGCGATTACCAGAAACATTCTATGCCCCTCATCTACATAGTGACTACGTGGCAGAACTACCTAAAGTCGGTACTCAGGTGCAAACAGCACGGGGAGAAATAGTGGTAATTGCAGCGGACACGCTCGCCGTCAGGCGTGGTTATCTAGATGAAAACGGACTACAACAACAAGATAGCACTTTTATCCAAGCGAGCAAAATAACCTTCTCAAATGGCGCAGTCCTGTACCAAATCCAACCACATCCGGAAATGGCGACAGAAGAAAAAGGGAACTTCTTGGTACGACAAAATCCATGGGTTAAAGAAGAAATGGGCCAGGCATATTACGATCGCGCGGTACAAATGCCGCAAAGCGCAGACTTTTCCGTATCGCAAACAATTACTCGTTTTATAGAAGAAGCACGCGAATATTACGAAGCCAATGGCGCTGTAGAATTTGCCCGCTTTGTTGTCGGTCAAAACATCGATCAGTTTGCACCTTATCTTCTGAAATAGGCCTTCTGGAGTTTAGGGGCGCCAGCAAACTGCCTGTACTTACCCGCTCTAGCTTTGCCACATTTTTACCCAACAGCCTTCCGCACGAGTGCTACAATCTTTGCCTCGTCCGAGGGGGTCAATTTCGTAATAGCGTAACTCGCCGGCCACATAGCGCCGTCATCAAGGTGTGCCTTGTCGCTAAAACCAAGGATCTGGTATCGCGCCTTAAACTTTCCGGCATTCTGGAAAAAGCAGACAATCTTCCCGTCGGGATAGGCATAGGCCGGCATACCATACCACGTTCTGGGCGTGAGGGTGGGGGCGTTCTCCATGATGATTTTGTGTAGCCGCTCGCCGATCGTGCGATCATCTCCCGTCATGGCCGCGAGCTTCGCGAGTACCGCTGCCTCGCCCTCCGACTTGCCCATATTGAGCTCGGCGACGCGTTCCTTCATGGCCGCTCGCTCGTCATCCGAAAATCCTTTAACTGTCGTACTTTTCTTATCCGCCATAGAGCCCCCTCGTTGATGGTAATAAATCCTGTATACTCTCGGTATGAGTTCTCGGTCAATAGGCTTTGTACTCTCCGCCCTTATTTTTTGTGCCATTATTTTCCTGAGTCTCGGCACCTCCCGTCCCAGCCCGTCTGTAGCTCCTGCTCAGTCGGCTACTCCTGCACCTCTATCCTCCGCCGCCCCCACCCACTGCATAAGTACCAATGGTCTCCCCGATTCCTTTTGCACGCCGGGGGTGACAGACCCACGAGTGACGCAAGACAATCTCGCCGAGACCATTTGCAAAAAGGGCTACACCGCGACCGTTCGCCCGCCAGTCGAGTACACAAACAAACTCAAGCTCGCACAAATGGAGACATATGGGTATAGCGGGCAAGATCCGCGTAATTTCGAGGAAGACCATCTCGTATCGCTAGAATTGGGTGGCGCTCCGGCAGACCCCAAAAACTTGTGGCCGGAGCGTGGTGCCTCCCCGAACGCCAAAGATAAAGTTGAGAATCGCTGTCACGAAAAAGTCTGCAACCACGAGCTCTCGCTCGCCGCCGCGCAGCAGGAAATAGCGACCAACTGGCTGACGGCGTGCCAGTAACGGGTACAATAGAACAGTGCACTATCTGAAATGGCTCGTCCCCGGTGGTGTTGTTGTAACTGCGCTAGTGGTGGGAGTTATATGGTGGCACACACCCCGTATCCTCCCTGGCCCGCCGCTGAGTGTCCTACCCGCGCCCTCGCCCATCCCGGTCCTGCACTGTCCCGCGGGCTTCGTTCGCGTTCCGGGTAGCCCGCTCTACCACACCAGTGATTTTTGTGTGATGAAATACGAAGCCAAGTGTGCAGAGAAAAGGACTCCCACCGTGGGACTAGAACCAAAGGCCGGCACCGCGTGCGACGGCGTAAGCTACGGCAAAGACAACGGCACATACAAAAATAATGGCGTGGGTTGTAGCTGCACGGGGAGTCGCCAAGTGGTCTCAACTGCCTCTGGCTATCCCATCACCTTTATTCCCATGGTGGGAAGTGGCGAAGATAATGCCAGCGCCTACTGTGCCGCCCGTGGCTGGCACGTCATCACCAATCCAGAATGGATGACAATCGCAAGGAATGCGGAAACTATTCCTGCCAATTGGTGCGATAAAAATGGAGAAAATTGTGGTGCCACCCCAGGAGCCACAGGGAAAATCCTTGCCAATGGCCACAAATTCGGCACTCGTGCCTTGATTGCTGGGATAGACTCCGCACCATGTTTTGGCACCAGCAACAACGCGGATGGCACGTGTGGCGGCAGCTCAGAAAAACGCACGCTCACCCTTTCTAACGGTGAGATTCTATGGGACCTCGCCGGGAACGTCTGGGAGTGGGTCGATATGACAGTACTAAGAAAAGACGAGCCACACTCGGAGGTTTCAGGAGTCGTGCAAACCGGCTGGCACACGAGCGATTTTGCCCCAGGATCTTCGACAAGCGTGATAACGGGTAATGGATCCGGTCCGTCGCTAGGCTACGACGCGTTCCGGCCGAGTAACCCCGCGTGGAATGCCGGAAACGGTGTTGGCCGCATCTATCACTACAGCACACCCGGAGAGGACACAAGCACGGCAGTATATGGGGTAATCCGCGGTGGGAACTGGCGCCACGGATGGGACGATGGCATCTTTAACATCCACCTATCGCCACCGCCCGATAAAACAGGAATAGACGACGTCGGCTTCCGCTGCGTTGCTCCGCTCTCACAATAACTTACGAAAATCGACTCACGATATAGATAAAAAGCACCCCCACGATGGTAAGCGATATCATGCGGTATGAAGACTCGTGGCTATGAGCTTCGGGGAGTAAATCACTCGCACCTATGTAGAGTAGGAACCCGGCAAAAAAACCGAGATAGGGTGCAAGTGCTGTCTCGGCAATAGGGTGGAGAAAAGTGATAAACACGCCAAGTACTGGCGCGAGAGCATCGACCAAGAGCATAGAAAATGCCTTCGCTTTAGTGTTTCCGTGGGTGAGCATAAACGTCACGGTATTCAAGCCGTCAGAAAAATCGTGAGCGATAACAGCCAAGGAAATGATGAGACCGACGTGTGTCCCTACATGGAAGCCGAGGCCTATCCCCACGCCATCCAAAAAGCTATGGAACGACAGTCCCGCTGCTCCCACGAGTCCCACCTGCGGGTGCCCATGTTCAGCATAAAACTCCTCATGGCTATGATGGATGACCGCCGTTTTCTCGAGAATATGAAAAGTAAGAAAGCCTATGACTGTCGCGGCAAAAACGGTACCAATAGCGCCTCCGCTAGCAAGAGTGAGTCGTATTGCCTCTGGTAATATGTCAAAAAAAGACACAGCCACCACCACCCCTGCGGTGAAGCTCATAATGAGGTGTAGTCGGTCGTGATTGCGGATGCCAAAAAGTCCGCCCAAAGTCGTAGAGATGAATGTACCGATGGCAAAAAGAACTGGTTCCATATAGCTATTGTACCGTACGTTCTCGCCGGAAACAGCCTAAGAAATAGAGCGACACAAGTTGGAGTGCAATGGATAGCCAAAGGAGAAGTGTTCCGTGCAGGCGGATAAAAAGGAGTACTCCAGGGAAAAATGCTGCAGCAAGTCCCACACTTGCAATAGTTCCGCACGCGGGTGCCGCCGCCCCGCACACGTGGAGCGCGGAAAAGCCGAGTACGGAGGCAATAATGCCAAAAAGTGACTGCTGCGCCGTTGCCGCCGCCGCAATGCGCTCCCGCATAGCGTGTACCACACACACCGCAGTCGTGGCAAACAACAAAATAAAAAGTGCGACAAGAAGTATGTGCTCTCGGGAAAAAAGCGTGTTAGGGACGAGAAAATACGCGACCCCACCAGCCACAACAAAAACAAATTGATAGGTCGTGTTTCGGAGAAGTGAGAACAACCGCATATAGGTGTATCTTACGCCACGTGGCGCACGACCAGCTTATGTCGCCTGGGGTAAAGGTACATGGCAAACAGGGCGACGACAACGACCGAAAGACGGATCGCCATTTCGCTTCCTACCCGTTCTGCCGCCGCGCCGATTTCTACGTTTCCGATCGGTGCGAGTCCCATAAACACCAACGCATATATACTCATAACTCGCCCACGCATATGGTCCTCGACTGCGTGTTGGATGCTGCTATTGGTTGTGGAGAACAGCATGACAAGTCCAAATCCAACGACAAACAACACGAGGTATGCCACGGGAAGACTGGTGACAAACGTAAAGGTGAAAAGCGACAACGCAAAAAGCGTAAGCCCGCCCAAGATAAATCGTTCGGCACTTATCCGCTTTGCGTAGGCAGATACGACCATGGCGCCGGTAAATGCACCCAGCCCAGTTGTCGCATAAAGATAGCCAAGCGTGTCTGCTCCCGAGTGGAATATTGTTGTCGCAATGACTGGCATGAGTGTTGAATACGACCATCCGAAAATAGAGATAATGCCGGTGAGAACGAGCAGGAGTCGGATTGTCTCGTGTGAAAATGTATACGCAAGCCCCTCACGTATAGCGGCTAGTGGATTTTCGGCAACTCCATGCCGTATTGGCTGTGTACGGATAAAGTACAGAGCAACAATAATGGCAAGATACGAAACACCATTGAGTATGAATGCAACGCCGGTGCCATATACCGCAATGAGGAGCCCCGCGACAGTGGGGCCAATGGCACGAGCCGCATTGAACATACCGGCGCCAAGAGCAATAGCCGAGGCTAGATGAGACTTATCTTCGACAAGCTCAACAACATACGATTGGAGCGCTGGTGTGTTGACCGCACTCACAATACCAAGGAGAAATGCGAGAAAGATAATCCACCACACGGTGACAGTGCCGGTAATGGTCATAACGCCAAGTATGAGGGCGAGTACCATCGCAGCCGTTTGAGTGACGAAGAGAATGGTACGCTTAGGAAATTTGTCTACGATAACGCCGCCAAAAAGCGACAGAAAAAGCGACGGAATCATAGCGGCAGCAGCATCGAGCCCAACGTAAAGCGCCGAATGCGTAAGTTGGAACACCAACCACCCTTCGGCAACGATCTGTAGCCACGTGCCAATCATGGAGACAAGCTGGCCAAAAAAGTAGAGCTGATAGTTGCGACTCGAAAAAGCGGGGAAAACCGTAAGTATTTTTTGGGTCCAAGGCACACTCGCGGCCGCAACTTCCGCGCTTTCCTCAAGAATCAGGTTTTCATCTACGACTGACATAGAACCGCCCATTATATACTGACAAGCTGAAAATTACTTCACATACCTGTTGAAAAATTCGATGGTTCGTGCCATGGCGGTGGCGTAGTTAGGCGGCAAAATATTATGGTCGGTTCCAGGGTATGTATATAGTTCGGTTGTTTTCCCGAGGTTCTTGAGTTGGCTATAAAGCTGCTCCGACCAATTGTGCGGCACTTCATTATCGTGATCTGAGATCTCAAGCTGCACCGGGATCGTAATATCAGCAAGATAGTGCGTAGGATCAATAGTATTCCAGAAACTTTGATTAGCCAAAGGCTCCCCATACGCGCCAACCAGTGCATCCTTGCCAAGATACCGCTCTCCCATCTCATAGAGCGATGGGTTGTACGTGATATCCGGCATGTTCTGCCAATGATTGATAATCTCGTCATACGTTCCCACCACACCGCTCCAGATAACAGCGGCGCGAATATCGGTTGTGTTGGTCACAAGCACTCGCATAGTCACGTTCCCACCCATGCTGTGTCCCCAAATGCCGATTTTTGAGGGATTGACTCGGCTGTCTCGCCGCAAGCTCGAGAGGGCGTTGAGGTCGTCGATAGCGTAGTTCGGTGAAAAATAGGGACTATCGGGCTTTCCTTGAGAGGATCCGTTTCCGCGATAATCCGGCTTAAACACAACGTAGCCAGCGTTTGTTAGGTCGGCGACAAACTGCACATAGCGCGACGTTGTCGTATAGATACGCGGATCCACATAGCCATGATTGAAAAGGATGGCGGGCCAGCCCCCCGGAGGCGGCGTTCCCTTTGGAATAGTGAGAAGGCCGTACAGGGTGAGACCATCCGACTGGTATGAAACAATCTCTTGATGATAATCCGCCGTGTCGGGAAGTGTTTGGGATACGACAAAATCGCTACCCGGGTAGTGCCGCGCGCGCATACCAAGAATCGAGAGTGGAATCGTGGGGGAAGACGTGGGGGATGGGAGAACGGATGTTGTGGGATTGGTGCGGGTGCGAAGAATTACGACCGCTCCCACAACAACGAGGAGCAGGAGATAAAATTTTCCAGCGTGCCGCATACCTTTGAGTATATACTAAAGAGGTGAAGTGGCTCTGGTTCTATGGCTCTATTGCACTCTTTGTCGCTGGCTTTGCCTGTGCCGTGTGGTACCGTGCCTACAAAGTAAAGGTGATACACAATGAAACACATTTCACTCCATCTTCCCTACCCATTTCTTCTGCGCCGCCAACCGAAGCAGAAGGGGGAGTTATCTCAAAGATTTTGGGTGCGGTACAAATAGACCGACGTGGGGAAGATTCCCCCGTCCCGCTTACCGCAGATGGCCCGATACTCCAAGGCGAGTCGCTCGCAGTCCTTGGCGTAGGTTCGGTCAGGATATCATTTACGAATGGCGTGTCAGCCGACCTGGGAGCGTACGGAGAGGTAGCGTTAGTAGATACCATTCCCACGGAGTTTTTGCTAGCAGAGTCAGGAGGAACAGTCGGCTATACGGTGGGGAATGTACCGCTTTCCGTGCGTGTGGGGATAACACTCGTGCAGTCGCAAAACGCACAGTACACCGTGAGTTACACCCCCAAAACAAAAGTTATGATACTTCTGGTAAAAAGGGGAGTGGTCACCGTCGGGTACGAAGATACGGGGAATACAACGCACACGCTAGAGGTTCACGAGGGCCAGTCGTTTACCGTATATGGGACATCACGTTCGTCACGGTTGTGGGGAAAGTGAATGATGGGATGAGGCGGGCAGACGCGCGATAGGCAGAGAGTGGTGACAAAAGAGACTCATCTTCGTAACCGAGTGCCCACAAAGCAATGCCGGCGAGGTGATACTCTGTGGCAAGCGACAGCTTGCTGGTGAGTGCAGCTTGGTCGGGTACGAAGAATTGGTAGATACTGCCAGTTGTAGGGTCGGGCTTGATGATGATACGCTCGTCAGCTATTGGGTCTCGGGTCACCGTACACGTCGTACACGTAGCAGATAACGATGCAACTCTGGCGGCAGAAGCAGCAACACCGGAGCCAGGGATCACACCAGCCGCAGGGGTAGCAGTAAGGGTCTCCCACTGGTAACCATAGAGAGGGATACCCAAGATGATCTTCTCGGGGGGTATGGCAGCGGTGGCTGCAGCAATAGTAGTCGCAACATCATTTTCGCGCACACTTGGCACGCCGTGGACGGGTGCGATTGGCCCGGTCACATAACTTCCGGTGTAATGGTAGTCATAACCCATAACGAGAGCGTAGTCTGCATACCGACCAACAGCGACAGGATCGGTAAGGTACGATTTGGTGAATGCAGAGGGAGAAAGTTCGACCGTCACGGTATATCCAGCCGTGTGCATGGCAGAGGCGACAGTCGCAAGAAACGTGGTAAAGTTTGCTCGCGCGGAGTCACTTGCCGTGCGGAAACTCTCAATGTCGAGATTAAGGTCGCGGAAGTTGTATGTTTTCATAGCGGGAAGCACCGATGAGACGAGCGTTGCTGCCGACGATGCTGGGTTTGCGACAAGGGTCGCAATGGTGTCTTCGTCTCCGGTATGAACAAGGAGGGAGGTACCAACTCCGGCATCCGCATACGGTGCAGCAAATGTGGTCCACTTTCCGCCGGTAAGTGCAGTGTATCCAGGCTCTTGCTCGTGGGGGTTGACCAGCTTCTGTACACTACCATCTGGCTGAAGCGCTAGGCCAAAATAGGTGAGATCGGTGAGGTAGGGGTGGTAGTCGTGAGTAGCTTTGCTCATAAGAAAGTAGGGTAGGAATCCGACTACCTTCGGCTTTACCACACCAAACGTTCGGTAGAGCGGATGGTCAGGCATAAATGAGGTGTCTGGCAAAAGTCGCACAACAAAAAAATAACCGGCAGCAAGCCCGAAAACAAAAGTAGTAGCAGCAACAAAAACAGCAAATACAGCTCGCACAAACTCAATTATAGATTACTTTTTCTCAGTCATTGCCATAATGTGTACACCGAGGCCAACCGCAATAAAGACCAGTGCCCAGCGTACCGGGTGTGTTGCGGCGAGTGGCCGCGCGGCCAAAAGTCCCAAGCCTACGCCCAAGAAAAGATGTGCCGCGCTATTTGCCATGACATGCTTGCTAAAATACTTCTCCACACTCCGCATACGAAAAATCATATATTCCCCTCCATAAATACTAGTATGCACCAATCAAATCACACTATGAACTTGGTTGCAACGATGGTCCCGCCACAACGGTCGTGGCAATGCCGTTTTTTATGGAAAACGTTGCTGTTAGGTGATAGATATGGCAGATGTCACGGATGAGAGCCATCCCAATCCCACGTCCGCGGACTGAGGAAGAAGCGCCGCGCCACCAACGGTCAAACACAGTCCCATCCTCCCCATCCCGCTCCTGTGTGGTGTTGGTGGTGGTCACACTCCATCCCGATCCGCTCACCTTGGCAGTAATAGTGAGTGTTCCACCATGATGGTTGTACTTTATGGCATTTTCAAAAATGTTTTGCCACACAACTCGAGCATGCTCTGACGTCATAGGGATACGAAAATTTTTTGATAGGTGAGCGTGGTACGTGATGTCAGGTGGGATAGAGATAGAAAGTTCTGCAATAACAGGCGAAAGGAGGCAGCTCATCTGGGTAGTGGAGGGATGGGTAATGGCTAGATCTAGGATTGCATCGGCTTGTGAGCCAAGCTGAACGATATCACGAGTTACCGCTCGTATCGCACGAGCTGTTGCAGGTGGGGCACCTTGTGCGGCAACTCCAAGACTACTCGCTATGCGGGTTAAAGGAGTTTTCAGTTCGTGTGAAATATTTTCAGCAGCTTCCCGTTCCCGCGTAATAGTCTCGTGCACCCGCGTAAGGAGTGCGTTAAAAGCTATAACAAGTACACGTACTTCACGGTCGGCAAATGGGGGAAGCGTAAGGGTATGAGAAGATACATGCTCAACTTCTATCTGATCCATAAAAGCAACGAGTCGCGATAGCGGATCAAGTATTGCCGCAGAAAGCATGCGAGTTGTGGCTGCTGCGACAATCCAAACAAGCGGTAAGATAAAGAGGAGTGTCGATCCGAGCGTTCGGGTAATGAGTGGTAGTACATTGTTTAGTCGGGAAATTTGCATATAACCAACCGTTCCCTCGCTTGAACGCAGGGGAATCGTGTATGTATCGTAGCGGTTACCTCGCAAAGAAATATCCCGATACATACCATTTTCCATAGGCGATGTCTGGATAAACTGCGCCTGCTCCTCGGGAGTAATATCACGGTATGTACCGTACGTGGCAAGTACCGCACCTTGTGTATTCTCGATATACAAAGAAAGATCAAGCGTCCGCAACGCTGATGCCAGGGCCTCGCCACTAACCGTCGACGAAAGTTGTACGGAGCCCTTCGATACCTGGAGATATTGCTCGACAATAGTTGTCGCCTCGGTAGATAGTTGTCGCTGTATTTCTCGCTCAGTTTGGAAATAAACCATTACCCCGACACCCGCCGACGCCGCAAGTACAATCACCGTGACAAGTATCGTCACGAGCAGAGTAAATTTTGTCGCTATACTGCGCGGTCGCATAGCATGTAGCCTTTACCGCGAACAGTATGAATGAGGGGGAGTTGCTGTCCCTCATCAATTTTGCGTCGCAGATAACGAATATGGACATCCACGGTGTTGGAAAAAAGGTCGACTCGCTCGTCCCACGCATGGGTGAGTATAGTCATGCGATCGATGGCTTGGCATGGATGCCGCGCGAGGTAGTCGAGTATCGCGTATTCGCGGGGTGAAAGTTCTATGGTACGCCCCGCACGCGTAACGTGGTGAGTATTGGTGTCTATAATGAGGTCAGCAATCGCGATGATAGGGGTAACAGGTACTCGTCTCGCTCGGCGCAGTAGTGCGCGAAGTCGCGCAAGAAGTGTTGCCGGGACAAATGGTTTCGCAATATAGTCGTCGGCACCCGCGTTAAGACCGGCCACCACGTCACTCGTCTGAGCTCTGGCAGTAAGCAATATCGTAAGAGTTGTGGGATGCTCAGTCCGAATAGTGGGTATGAGCGCTACTCCGTCACCATCTGGTAACCGGCGGTCAAGAATAATGCAGTCATATGTCTCAGACTCGATGTGCTCGCGTGCCTGCTCAATAGAGTTCGCGGTGTCCACAGCATAGGACTCACGTTTAAGGAGAATTACAATATTTTTGGAAATAACAAGGTCATCCTCAACAAGCAATATTCGCATATAGCGCTATTATATCCGGAACAGAGGCTGCGGAATGCGCAGCCTCTGATACTCGGCTTTAGTGATGGCTAGCTTAGTTATCACCTGCTTCAGGGGTGGGTGAAACCGAGGTAGTTGTCGAAGCGTTGACTCCGACGTGCACGTGCTGATCTTCAATCTCCACGCTGTCGTCCGAGGAATCGTCGAACTTACCTGGGGTAAACGACGGCATAGGAGAAAATGAGGGGAGCGGACTTACGCTCGGCGATGCGCTAGGGGTGGGGCTCGCACTCGCACTTGGTGTAGGTGTCGCAGTAGCCTCGGTCTTTTCAGACGCCTTTATCTCTGTCCCAAGTACTTCCGGGGAAGACGTTGGTAAAGGTGACGATTCGGCAATAGTCGGAACCGGTGCTGGAGCGCTATTGTGCTCTGCAAATACTTTGTAACCTGCCCCCACGCTGGTCGCGATGGACGCGGTGGTCAAAACACCAGCTATGACTTTACTAATGATAGAGTCTCGCATAGATCCTCCTTGTAATGAAATAACAATAATATCTATACGCCACTGTGCATTAAGAGAAGATTAAGGGGGGAATGATTAGAATCCGAGCTGCTCACCGACAAAGACAACCGTCACCCGCCCTGGGGTAAATTCCTTATGAACAATGAGTAGCTTGCTGACATTGGACGTCAGCTGCGCGTGGTACTGCTCCGACAAACGCACCGACTCCTTGGGGAGGATATAAGTATCCAGGCGGTCGAGTGCGGCCTTCCCGTCGAGGACGATCTTTTGTGTGCCCACGACCCAGATAACGCGATCTGCCCCGTACGCGTACGCCGGGAGCTGACTACCCGTGTTGCTCGCTATATATATATCTCCATCCTCGGTCACGGCATGAACCGACCCCACAGCAACCTGCGGCGCAGCGCCAAGGACTTGCATCTCCCTGCTCTGAGTCTCACGGTTCATGGCGTTCAGTTTGTTTCGCACCGACACATAGTCAGAAGAATTGTTTATGGCGTCGGCGATCCCGGTTTCTTTAAGGGTAATGGAGCTCATGGTAAAAACTTCGGCGCCGCTAGGTATAAGTGACAATACCTTTTCCTTTGCCGCAACGCGATCAGGTACATATATCGCGTCAATGTTGCGCTTTGCAAGCTCTGCAATAACATGTTCGACGACATCTTTTTTTGCAACTTTGCTATAGTCCATATCTCTCCTCCTTAAACTAATGACAATACGTGTATGAGTGTATCACATCTCAAGTGGCATAGCCGGGGAAAAAGTCGGTAACGATCTGCTTGTCAGGGACTGATAGGTTGGCAAGCGCCGAGGCAGCCGCCTCCACCATCGGCTGAGGGCCAGAAAGATAAAAACTAGCTCGCTGGTAATCTGGGACGAGCTGCGCAATCATCTTAGCGTCAACGTGTCCCACCCCTCCCTTCCATCCGGGGGGAAGGGACTTGGCATCGGTCAAAATGTAGTACGTCTTTACCCCAAGTCCAGCAGCGCGAATAAAAAGGTCGTTGTACGCAATTTCATCGGCGTGGCGGTTAACATATAAGATGGTGAGATTGGCGCGCTCTCCACGATCGACAATCGCCTTGAGCATACTCCGAAACGGTGCTACCCCGATCCCGCCAGCAACAAAAACCAGTGGCTGGGACAATTTTTTGGGGAGGGTAAAGTCGCCCGCCACATCAGTTGCGATAATACTACCGCCAGGCTCCATTGCTACGAGTGTCCGCTTGTAGCTAGATGGCGGGTCGTAATACTTTATCGCAAAGCTCACGGTTTTTTCTGTGGGGGCAGAGGATAGACTAAAATAGCGGCGATTACCTCGATTATCGACAGAGCTGTGGGGTAACGTCCATTCCATAAACTGACCGGGGCGGTAGGTGATCTTTTCTTCCGGGAGGTAAAAAGAGAATTCGTATACATCTTTAGCAAGTATTTTTTTAGCAGCCAAGGTCAAGGTATAGCGGTAATGCGGCCACAAAAGAAAGGCGCCGAAGTTGGCGAGTACAAGCGCCATCTCCGGGGTAAATACCTGGCCAAACAGCGGTACTTGCGGTGTCGCATACAAAAGCGCAGTTGCCACGGCAAACCACCGGCGTCCAGCCTTTGTTCCCGGCGAGGTTAAGGGTTCGGTAAACATGACGGTAGCAAAAAAGATGAGCGCGGAGTGAACAAAGCCGACAATCCACGCCGTCGTGAGGCTAGAGAAACTGGGGCGGGTAAAGAGTACCGAAAGTGTGGTGATCGCGAAAAAAGTGACGAGGAACGTCGCCACCATATCCTCCCGCTGAGTCTTACGGACGATTGCCCACCCGCCCAGTGCCACAAAGGGCAGCATCCACGGGCTACCAACCCACCAAGTCACCGAGAATGGGGTAAGGAGAGCGAGGGCCACCGCTCCCGCTGCCACCGGGTTGAACACATGATGTTTTTCCACTGTCAAAAGATACTTGGAGGCGATCGCGGCCCCGGAGGCAAGCACGACTGCCACGATATTCATGGGATAGGTGGGCGGGATAAGAAGCGCCATAATGAGCGCGGTGATGGTGCTACTCTCCGTGTTGGCGGTCGCGCCAAATACGGCTGCAGCGATCTCGTTGCCGATGAGGCATGTCGCTAGGGCGGCAGTGACAGAAATGGCAATGTCTAAAGGGTTGAACGTGAGAATGTGTCCAGCAGAAAATATCGTGGCAATACCGAGGAGTGCGACCAGGTAGTAGACCGTCAGACGGTACATGGTGGTGCGATCGAGGAAGCGATCAATTATCTGCATCATAGGTTACTGGCTACCTCGTAACTCTTAAATCGTGTAGTCGCAACCCCGCGCCGGTCGGCCGTCACGGCGTATGCCGCGCAGTGGGTGTGCTGCTCCACAAACGCGAGTCCCGCTGTGCCCATCGAGAAGGCCGCCGTGGCAAAGCGGTCTGCCTCCTCGGCGTCTTGCGCGATGACGGTAATACTTGCCAGTTCGTGGGCAGGCTGATGGGTGTGCGGATCGACAATGTGATCCAGGTGCTCGGCGATACCGGAAGTGGCAATGCCGCAGTTGGAGAGCTGTACGACTTTTACGATTTCGCGGGTGTTAAAGGGATTAGATATGCCGACTTTCCACCCGGTGCCGCGCGATTTCTCCCCGGCCTCCCCATCCCCTGCGATCTCTATGAGAAATTGTCGATATCCGAGAGAGCGCAAAAGCTCGGCCCCACGCCGTATGGCATATCCCTTGACGAGCCCGGTGGGGTCGTACGTCCCGCCATAAAACGCGTCAAAGTATCCATCGGTCTCCCGTTTTGTCTGTTCGCAAAGGTCCCACACATGGCGCTCTTCCTCGTCGAAGCTGTCGCGGGTGCGCTCCCCCCGCCGGTACTTTGAAACCGGACTCTCGTCACGAAAAACGCTGAATTTCTGGTCAACTTCGTCAAACAAGTGGAATACGCGCCCAAGATCATCCGCCGACGCGTGGGCGTCAAGGGCGGTGACGGCGGCGGGCATTGCCATTGTCGTTCGTGTCATACGCATACATTAACTTGCCTGTGACAAAGCAGATTGGAGCGATTGCTGAAAGGCGGGAGAGCTGGCCGAGGCGCCGGACACCATATCGATATTAGCGCTTTGCGCTTGGAGCGCTTCGGACTGGAGGATGGGGATAGCCTGGCTGTTGATGGAGCGTGACGTACCGTTATCGTTCGGGTATTGGAGGATATTGACGGCGGTGAGGCGCCCGCCAGAGATAACCGCCTGTACCTGCATGTTGCCATAAAATGCATCTGCCACACTACCGGTGTAGGTACCATCTCGATATTGTCCCTTTGGTGCAGGAGTGGGAGTGGGGGTAGTGGTTTGGGCTGCGGCAGTTGGCGTTGGTGTTGGGGTGGGATTTGAGGGGGGAGGTGCGGCTGGACTCGCGATGGCGTTTCCCGGCGGCGCACTTGCAACGAGCGACGCCTGTTGTGGTGATAGGGCCACCGTGTGTTCGGAGTTACTTTCACCTTGTCGTATCCACACGAGTAGGAAGAACGCGACTATAACGAGAGTGAACTGTGCGTACTTTTTCATGCGTTTTTAGTATACGATACTATTGCTGAATCTGTGCTGAATACGGCTAAATTTGAACTTTCTCGAAGAGGTAGCTGCCAATAGCCAGCATAGCAACAGAAAGCCCAATCAGGATAGCAAAGTCGAGCGCCATACCAAAAGAAGAGATACCAATAAGCGCTCCACGCACAGCGTCCACCCCATAGGTCAGTGGGTCTATTTTGACGACATACTCCATGAGGGTCGGCAGTCCCTGGAGGGGAAAGAATGCCCCCGACAAAAATACGGTAGGCATGACAAGAAAATTCATGATGAGTTGAAATCCCTGCATATCCTCGAGCGTAGAGGCAATGGCAACACCCAAGGAAGTAAATAAGATAGCGACGAGCACAACGGCAAAGAATGCAACAAGGAGAAGGGGAGCACTTGCTATATGAAACCCAAAGAGAAACGTAAGCAAAAATACGATGAGGCCTTGAATTACCGCGACCGTCGCCCCACCTAATGTCTTACCAAGCATAATAGACAAACGCGGGACAGGCGCCACCATCGTTTCTTTAAGGAATCCGAATTGTCGGTCCCAGATAAGGTCTATCCCAGAAAACACGGCGGTAAAGAGCACGCTCATGAGAATAATCCCAGGAGCGAGAAACTCCATATAGCTGCCGCCCCCCGCACGCTGATATACACCGCCAAATCCAAACCCAAACGCCACAAGAAAAAGGATGGGCTGGCCGAGTGAACCAACAATACGGCTCCGCGAACGGAAATACTTAATAAGTTGCCGCTTCCAGAGTATGTAAATGGTGCTAAAGTCCATAGTTAGTGCCTCCTCCACATCTGGTGTCGAGCTCGCATATGGTCGAGGCCGGTTGCTTCTTCGTCACGTATAGCGTGACCAGTGAGGGCCAGAAACGCATCTTCCAAATTGGTTTGCTTCGTTTGTTTTTTCAAGGACCCGGCTGTTCCTTCGGCGATAATCTTCCCGTGGTCGATGACGGCGATACGGTCCGCTACCCGCTCCGCCTCTTCCATATAATGAGTGGTGAGAAACACCGTCATTCCCTCGTCGCGGTTCACTTTTTTGATATAGCTCCACAAGTGGTTGCGGGTCTGGGGGTCGAGGCCGATGGTCGGCTCATCGAGAAACAGAATATGGGGGTGGTGAAGGAGGCCGCGGGCTATCTCCAGTCGTCGCTTCATACCGCCCGAGAAAGTCTTGACCAGGCTGTTCCTGCGGTCCCACAGCTCCACAAATGTCATGAGATTTTCAATCCGTGCCGCTCGCTCTTTTACCGGGGTATGGTAGAGTGCGGCGTGGAGCTCCAGATTTTCTTGGGCCGTGAGGTCGTCGTCCAGACTTGGGTCTTGGAAGACTATGCCGAGAGATTTACGTACGGCGTCTTTATGATGCGCCGCCTCGTGACCGTTTAATATGATAGCACCGGATGTGGGCGAGAGCAGCGTCGTCACCATTTTGATGGTCGTACTTTTCCCCGCGCCGTTCGGACCCAGGAACGCAAAGATCTCTCCGCGTTTGACGGCAAACGACACGGAATCAACCGCGGTAAAGGTACCGAACCGCTTCGTCAAATTGGTGACTGTCAAAATATGATCGGTTGCCATGCTCCCTCATTGTATACGCGCCGGGCGTTACTGGGTAGGCGCTGGCGAGATGGACGCAGCAGCCGAAGGTCCTGAGCTTGTCGAAGGAGAAGCCAGCTGTACCGAGGTAGCCGAAACGCTGCCGTCGGAGTTGTCGGTCCCAAATACCGTCACCCGTACCCCTGTCGCGAGTTTGTCGCGGGTCACGTCCGTTGCTGTGGTGATCTGTGTCGAGGGGGAGAGGAGTACAATGCGGCTGCTGCCGTCAGGCATTTTCACCGTGATGGAGTTTGCGTCCGCGGCAATTATGTCGCCGGAGACAGGCCTGCCTCCCATGCGTAGGACTTGTCCACCAGAAGCTCGTGGAGTACCGGTTCCATTTGTCAAAAATCTACCGCCGGCCGATCCGGCACCTGCGCCAAACTGTCGAGCAAACTGGGTACGGGTCTGTCCAAGCTGGTAATTGCGGAAGAGATATCCCCCGCCAAACCCCGCTCCGGCCGCAACGACTCCTACCAAAACATACGTAACTGCTTTATTTGCTACCATTATGCCCCTCCTTCTTTATAAGCACATTCTATTCGCAATTTCTGAAATTATTCTGAACTTCTATTCGTACCGCAGCGCCTCAATGGGCTGCAGTTTAGCCGCCGTCCTAGCTGGATACCATCCAAATATAATCCCAATCCCGCCGGATACCCCGATAGAGAGAAGCACAGAACTCATGGTAATCGTAAAAGGTATCGAGAGAACCTTGGATAAAATAAATGATACGGTCGCACCAAACGCCATACCAATACACCCGCCAAGAATGGTGAGGATAATGGACTCAATCAAAAACTGGCGGATAATGGTCGCGCGCTTCGCCCCGAGCGCTTTCCTGAGGCCTATCTCCCGCGTCCGCTCCGTCACGGTGACAAGCATGATGTTCATGATCCCGATGCCGCCCACGAGGAGCGATATTGCGGCGATGCCAGACAGGAGCGAGGTAAACGTACCGGTAACAGACGAGGCGGTATTCAATATGTCTTGCTGGGAAAAAATGGAGAAATCGGCTTGCGTTGGATCCGCTATTTTATGACGTTTCAAGAGAGCATAGCCAACCTGGTCCTCCGCCGTGGTCATGACGTCTTGACTCGCAGCCTCGACGGAAATCGAGTTTATCGAACTGCTACCCGTAATGGATTTTTGGGCGGTAGAGAGGGGAATATAGATGATGGCGTCTTGGTTTTGGAAGCCGGTACCGCCCTTACTCGCCGTGACCCCGATGACGGTATATTCTTGGCCCTTAACACGTATTTTCTGTCCCACAGGATTCGCATCGGTGGCAAACAAATCAGTAACAACTTGGGGGCCGATGACTGCTACCTTCCGCTGCGCAGCCAGGTCGCTCGTTGTTACGAAGCTGCCGCTCGAAAGCGTGATTTTGTGTATATCGGCATAGGCGGGATACACCCCGTAAACCTGCTCGTTGGCATTGTTGCGCCCAGCCGTCACCTGCTGTCTACTCGAAACTTCGGGGCTCACGTTTTTTACCGTGGTAATAGTGGGGTCAGTAGAAAGCGCAAGGGCATCGTCAAGGGTGAGTGTTGTGCCGCCGCCGGCCGCCCCCCGTACACTGCCAGACTGGGAAAAACCAGGTTGCACGGTGAGTAGGTTTGCGCCCAAAGACTGTATTTGGTTTTGTACCATCTGCTGGCTGCCTTGGCCAAGGGATATGAGGGCGATCACACTCCCGATGCCGATAACAATACCCAGGATCGCAAGCCCCGTCCGCAACTTGTTCACGGTCAGGGTTCTGAATGATTCGACAACCTGTTCTCGTATATCCATGTATGTTATCCGGTCTTCCGGTCCTCCGGCTTTCTGACCCTCTGAGTTTTCTGAGTATTCCTCTCATCATTAACAAGTTTTCCATCTTTTATATGCAATATCCGCTCCGCATGTGCCGCGATATCCGGTTCGTGGGTGATCATCACTATGGTGTGTCCCTGCCGGTGGATGGTATGGAAAATTTCCATCACCTCATCCGCTTGATTGCTCGCGATATTACCGGTCGGCTCGTCGGCCAGAAGAATTGCCGGATCCATGACTATGCCACGGGCAATCGCGACCCGCTGCTGTTGCCCACCGGAAAGCTGATTAGAGTAATGATGTATGCGATTGGCAAGACCTACTTTGGTGAGGGCATCCGCCGCCCGCTCCTCCCGCTCGGCCACGGGTATCCCGGCGTAGGCCATGGGCAACATCACGTTGTGGAGGGCAGTAGTCCGGGGAAGGAGGTTAAAAGCTTGGAAAATAAACCCAATCTTGCGATTGCGTATATCAGCAAGCTCATCGTCGGAGAGGCTGGACACGAGTTCACCGTCTAAAGTATAGGTGCCAGATGTGGGGGTATCCAGCGCCCCGAGGATATGCATCAAAGTCGACTTACCTGACCCCGATGGTCCCATGATCGCCACAAACTCGCCCTTGGCGATCGTAAAAGACACAGTATCCAGAGCCACCGTCTCCACTTCGCCCACTTGGTAAACTTTTGAGATATTTTCAACTGAGATGACGGTCTGATTTTTCTGGTTTTTTGGCATTCTGGCTTTCTGAATTATCCGAGTTATCTCGACAGTACTCGCGTGGCGCCACCAGTGCGTCCCCCGAACGAGCTGAACACGGACTGCTGTGAGCTACTGGTCGAACTGGTAGTAGGCTGAATGGTCGCGGTCACCACCGTGTCGCCGGCCGAGAGGCCCGAGGTAATCACAGTGTCGGTGTCGCTCGAATCGCCCGTCTGCACGGTCACCGTTTGCGGGGCGCCATTCTTCATCACTTGTACGGTCGAGACGCCGTTTGCAGTTGTGACTGCGCTCGAGGGAACGGTGAGGACATTGTTGTCTACTTTTGTGATGATATTGGCTGTCGCACTCATGTTGGGGTAGAGATCGGGCTCATCGGTATCGAGACTAAGGTAGACAGAATAACTGGTGACCCCCGAGGAAACCGAGCCAACCGTATCGACAGACACTACTCTACCGGTAAACGTCTTATCTGGCTGGGAATCGGCGGTAATGGTTGCCTTGTCACCGGCTTTTACTTTGGTAATATCCACTTCGGTGAGCGTAATCACAATAGACGGCTTGGCGCCAGTGACCACACTCGCGATTTTGGTGGCGAGACTACTCCCGCTGGTACTCGTCGTCGCATTGACAACCGTCCCGTTCTGAAGGGAGAATCCGGAGATAGTTCCTGAAATAGGTGCGTATATTGATGGCGTGTGTTGCAGGTAAGACAAATAGCTCGATGACAGAGACGTCTGTGCTTGCGCTATTGTTTGTTGTTGCTGCTTATATGCGGCCTCTGCCGCGAGCCAATCGTCCTGGGCCTGGACAATAGGTTGTTCGGTACGGTGCTGCGGTGCGCCGCTGCTATCCTGATAATAGTTGTTGGTTGCAAGACTGTAGTACGAGTTCCACTTGGAAAGCATGGAAGACTGTGATGTGTAGAGTGCATTCTGTGCCGAAGCAAGAGCATTTTTTGCACCCTCATAGCTGGCAAGTGCCGAGGCATAGTTTTGCTGACCATTGGTGTCAAGCTCTAGATCTGCCAACTTTTGTCCAGCCTTTACAGTATCACCGTCCTTTACATATACCTTTGTTACCACTCCTGTTGCCTGAGTAGAGACGGTCACATTATTGGTTGCGGTGACGCTGCCGCTACCCGTCACCGACACGACGAGGTCGCCGGTCGCCGCCTGTGCTGTTTGGTAGGTTGGCTGTCCCGCCTTTCCAGCCTGCAACCTACTCCACCCAAACCAAAGGGCAAAAACAATGATAAGTGCTCCGACGATCTTTAAGGTGAACGGTAGCTTTGCTATTCGCGCAAAAAGCGTAGACCGCTGTTTTTTGAGGGCCGAAACGGGTACTACCTCCGGCTTATGTGCGCCCGGTGACGGTTGCACGGGGAGTGACAATTTTTTTGGCATATGCGACCACTTTACTCCGTACGGCTGAAAATGTACTGAATGGTGAAGAGATTATGTTTTGCAGGCGGGGAGATCGGGGGAGAGAAAGGGTAAACGTCGCCCCTTTACCAGCGCGGCTCGTTGCAATCAAAGTACCTTGATGGAGATGGGCAATATGTTGGGCGATAGACAATCCAAGGCCATACCCACCCTCATCGGCATGTGTCCGAGCAGAGTCAGCGCGATAGAAACGATCAAAAATGTGGGGTAGATCCGCCTCGGCAATACCGATTCCAGTGTCAGCAACGCTAAGAATCGCAACATCTCCATGCAATGCCGTTCGGATGGTGACGGTGCCTCCACGCTTGCTGTATTTGATCGCATTATCGAGGAGTATAACAGCAGCGTCAGCAAGCTTTGGCGGATCTGCCTGAATGACCATTTTTGCCGCAGGCGCACCAACAGTTTTCACTGTGATGTGGCGAAGTGCCGCTTTTGCACGCGTACGCTCTATTGCTTGGGCAACTGCCGCACCGAGCGTAGTCGTAGTAAGCGATAGCTGCGAGGAAAGTGGCTGCTGATACGCGGAGAGCGCGAGAAGAGATTCAGACAAGGCTTGCAAACGGTTGATATCGGTAATGCTATCGGTAACAACAGATTTTGCCTCGTCGAGTGTGGGCGACGGATCACGGAGATATACTTCCATACTACTTTTAAGCGCGGTGAGTGGAGTTTTGAGCTCGTGTGAGGCGTCAGAGATAAACCGACCCTGTTCATCCATCATCTCCTGAATGGGAGACAGTGTTTTACCGGCCAGAATATAACCAACCGACGCAGCTAAAACGAAGATGCCGCTGTTGATAAGAATGAGGCTAAAAATGAGCCGTCGCTGAGTTTCGGTCAAAAGATCGGTATCAAAGTAAATAGTTGGCGGGAGCGTGGTATTGTAAGTGGGGCCGAAATAGAGTCGTTCGATGCGCATTTGCTGACTGCGGGCTACGCGGATAACTTCGGTAATGAGCACACGATAGATGGCCACCGAAAAAGTGGCAGACACCAGCATGATGATTGCCAAATACCACGCCGTCAGTTTAAGTCGTGCTTTCTTAAACATGTGGGGTACCTATGCTATAGCCAAATCCACGGGTGGTATGGATGAGTGCGGGCTTATCCGGGAAGGGGATGTCGATTTTCTTGCGCAAATTACGTATATACACCTCGACAGTATTCGGGAGTACGTCAGCGTCGTAATCCCACACGTGATCTATTATCTGATCTTTGGTGAGCACGCGGCCAGAGTTACGCAATAAATATTCGAGGAGAGCATATTCCTTGCTAGAGAGGGTAATAGAGGTTCCGTCACGTGCCACCTGATACGTCGTGATATCTAGAGTGAGTCCTTCGGCAGAAAGCACCGTGCTCGCCGTCTCGCGCGGCCGACGGGTCACTGCCCGTACGCGCGCCAAGAGTTCCTCAAAGGCAAAAGGTTTTGCGAGATAGTCATCCGCACCCGCAGAAAGTCCAGCCACTTTATCAGCCACCTGTCCCCGAGCCGTGAGCATAAGAATAGGTGTATGTATAGATTCTTCGCGGAGTTTTTTGGTGACAGTGGTACCATCCATGCCAGGAAGCATAAGATCAAGAACAATGAGGTCGTACGGTACCGTTGCCGCCATATCGTAGCCATCAGTACCGGTATATGCCACGTCTACAATATAGCCCTCCTGTTCAAGACCTTTTTTAAGGGCGCCGGCTATCCTGTGTTCATCCTCGACGACCAGAAGTTTCATATACCTAACTATTATAGATGTATAGCTGAAAAATATCTGAACAAAACCCCACTTCTTACGAAGTGGGGTTTGCTATTTTCTAAAATCTAATTTCTAGAATCTTAGTAGCTGCGGTTGTACCCGCCGCCATTGCCACCGCGGTTGAACCCGGGGCGACCACCACCGAAACCACCGCCGTTGCGGGGTTCCATGGGACGCGCTTCGTTTACAACGATTGCGCGACCGTCGAGCTCTTTTCCGTTGAGCTCTTGGATGGCTTTCTGTGCGTCAGCATCATTTGCCATCTCGACAAAGCCGAAGCCTTTAGAGCGACCAGTAGCACGGTCAGTGATGACACGGGCAGATGCGACAGCTCCTACCTGGGAAAAGAAGTTTTTTAATGAATCGTCAGTCGTCGCCCAGGCGAGACTACCGACAAAGAGTTTGGTTGCCATGATAGGCACCTCCATTGTGTTCGTGCCAACACTTCACTGCCGTACCGGTTCAGGAAAAACTCACTGACGTCGGGAAAAGTAAGCGCACATAAATAACTAGATGGTAGTATAGCACACTTTTACAGATTAAGTGTCAAGTCCAGGGGATAGTGGTCAGTTAAGTGCTCATCATGTCTGCCAACCCGAGACGGCTCAGTAAAAATGAGTTCCGCAGCTGCCGCTGCCTGGAGAGATGGAGAGGCGAGGATATAGTCATATTTCCCCGGCTCTTCGCGAATAGGAGAATGTGCATTTATGTAGGCGACATTGGTATTGGTCGACTGTATTCGGTCTGGCAAATGGTTAGTCACATCGACAAGTCCAGTTGTTTTAATAAGTCGGCGAAAATAGGGAGAAGTACCTGTCCGTTCTTCAAGGTCGCCGACAAGAAGTAGTGGTGGGGTAAGTGTTGAGATAATTGCACCCAGCTCGGTAAGTTGCTTATGGTGTATGGCTCTCTGGCGCGTACTATGCTCGTTGTATACGTCCGCCATATGGGTGTGTACTATGGTGAATGTTGCGTGATGTGCCCGCACACGAACTATTTGGCAACCTTTGGTAAGCAATCGATCGCCGAGTTGCATAGACATTTTTATACCCTGTTGTGCGTAGGGAACAAAATAGTGTGCCACGATTGGCAGTCGGCTGGCAAAAAATAGCCCACCGGCTGTTGTTCGCATACGATTGGGCGTATACACCGTACGGTAGCCCTGAGAAGTGAGGAGTGATTCCATATAGCGTCGATGTCGGTGGGAAATGAGTTCTTGAAGGCAAAGTAAATCAGGGGCGAGGTAAGCGAGTTCTTTAGCAAGAAGGCGGATCTTCTTTGCCCGCCGACGATTGATAAGCGATACATCAAAACAGTTACACGAGATGAGTCTAAGTGTCATGGAGTATAGTGTAATACATGAAAGGTTTTCTCAATTTTATTCGTGAACAAGGGGTCATGGGACTTGCCGTAGGCTTTCTTTTGGGTGGCGCCGTCTCCAAACTGGTAACTTCGCTGGTTACCGACATCATCAACCCGCTCCTCGGCCCCATTTTAGGCGCCGTCGGCGATCTAAAAAACGCTACCCTCGTCCTCGGCCCCGTACGACTCATGTGGGGTGACTTCCTCGGGAATCTGGTCGACTTTACGATTATCGCCGCCGTCGTTTACTTTGTCGTTCATGGCCTCGGCCTTGATAAGATCGACCGTCCGAAAGTAAAGAAATGACCGATGATGGAGAAATGGTCGCTTGGGTCGACAGAAATGAAACCCTTATCCAAGTTATTCCTCGTACACTGGCAAATAGCGATCCTAAATACCTTCATGTCGAAATAGCCGATCTTATTGTCGACAACAACCGTAGCGTATTGTTACAACTCCGCAGCCACACAAAAAAAGTAAACCCTAGCTTGTGGGTTACAACTGCCGCCGGCCACGTCACCTACGGCGATTCAATAGAAAAAACTGCCCACAAAGAACTGGTAGAAGAGATGGGTTTTGACGTACCCCGTCTCGTCCACCTATTCCGCGAACGCGTAGCTATGCCAAGCGAAACACATTACTGCCACTGGTTCCTGGGAAAATCCAGTGGAGCAAAGATTGCTATAGATCCGGGTGAGGTAGACGAATATGCTTGGGTAACAGAAGCCGATTTTACAAAATTCTCCGCCACGCACACGGTCGCGGATCGTACGACGCGCGTACTACGTCGATTCTGGTCCGGCGAATGGGACAAGCTGCTAAAATAGTCGCATGATAAAACGACTTTTCTTGACAAGTAGTATTGGAACTCCCGGGGTTGCGGCTTCCGTCTATTCCAAAATCGGTAGCAACAAGCCACTAAAAACGGCTTTTATTACAACTCCCGTCGAGCCGCCAAGCGAGCAAGAAGATTTGTCCTGGCTAAAAGAAGATCGCGATGCCATGGTTTCTGCCGGTTTTATGGTATTTGACTACACCGTAACCGGGAAAACGCGTAAACAATTAGATAAAGACCTAGGTGACATTAACGTTTTGTACGTATCTGGCGGCGATACTCCTTATCTGCTGCAACAATCTCGTGCATCCGGGTTTGTCGATTTTGTACATGATTTTGTAAACACGGGGAGGCCATACGTGAGCACAAGCGCAGGCTCCATCATTACGGGACCCGTAATGCCAGGATATCTCATTGAATCAGATGCCTCACCACGCCTCTCCGATACCACCTGCTACCACATAGTTAACTTCACAGTTCTTCCGCACTGGGGTAGTCCATGGTTTAAAGAGAGATATCTCAACGGGCGCATGGCCGAAATTTACGCTCCAGATGACGTGCCATACATCCTCCTCAATGACAATGAATACGTTGAAGTAAACGGCGACTGGTATCGCATTGTCGACGTGCGGAGCGAAAAATGAAGCGTCTCTTTCTTACCTCCCAAGTCCAATTCGTTGCCGCGAGTATTGCCAAAAAACTGGGCGACGACACAAAAAAGCCAGGTGTCTTTATTACCACACCACTATCTGGGAGAAAACACACCGCCGAAGAACTAGAGTGGCATAACGAGAATCGTCGCCAGTTGAAAAACTCAGGTTTCAATTTCGTAGACTACGACATTACCGGCAAAACTTCCGCAGACATTGTCCATGACCTAGGTAAATACGAGATCATGTATGTCGAGGGCGGCAACCCCTTCAACATGTTGAAGCACTCTCTGGAGAACAAGTTTAGTTCATACGTGACCGAGCGCATCAACAATGGTCTCATTTATATAGGTACCAGCGCCGGATCTATCATTGTGGGACCGGATATTAGGACGGCAGAGCGGGCCGGCCATAGTGCTGCAGACAGCGGACTAAGTAGTACCGCCAGTTACGGCATAGTGAATTTTGCCATCCTTCCTCACTGGGGCAATGCCGATAAACGCAAAACCTATATGGAAACCAAACTTCCCATAGCCTACACCGTTTCCTATCCAATTATTCCACTCACCGATACTCAGTACGTAGAAGTTCGTGACGATTGGTACCGCATAGTAGACGTAACAAAGGAATAATTACTACCTTAATTCGAATTATAGTAGTATCCACCTATGGTCAAGGCATCGCAACACCACACCAAAAGAAATTTCGATTAAGACCCTACGACATCGAAATAACAAATTATTATGACCAAAAATCAAAAAACATTCCTCGTTATTCTTGGTTTATATGTAATTTTCGATTTTGTTCTCAGCTCTCTCGTGGGAATTTTTATTTGGGACAAAACAAAAGAAGCTTCGAGTATCTTGACTTATTACATAACACTATTTACATCGATTATGATTTTCAGCCAAATTTCTGGATCGCTGGTTGGAAAATGGGGTGCACAAAAGGTATATATAATCTCCATAGCCTGTGGTATGTTGCAGGCGATTAGTGTGATTCTTTTTCAAAATAACCTCGAAACTATGCTCATCCCGATCGCAACTATTGCTGGGGCAAGCGTCGGTATACAGTCGGTGGCATACAGCTTAGTCGCCGCAGCAATAATACGAGGAGAAGAGGGAACAAAGTACATTAGTACCAAATCATCTGTTATGAATACAGTGAGTATTATCGTAGTACCAATTATTACCTACGTTATATCACGTACCCATTCATACACAGCTACGTATATGGCAGGTGCGCTCGTTGGTGTCGTGGTAATGGTGCTTATTGCTAGGATAGAGGTAAATATTGAACCAAGTACATACAGCCCGTTACAATTTTTTATTCCAATGTTTCGCGATCCCGAGGGAAGGATATATCTACTTACACGTGTACTATATGGTGTTTTTAACGGTCCTGTCTGGGCAATATTAGGAGTTGTTACATATCGATTTGTTGGTAGCGTAAGTGTGTGGGGCATCATTTCGACAGGGTTCACGCTACTAGGAATAATAGGGTCGCATTTTTATAGCAAACTCAACTCACCAAACATGTACAGGGCAGTGTCTGGGATCTCGGCCCTCGTCTTTAGTGGGATGGCCATACTGCTGTCAACAAACTGGAATCTACAGTCATTTCTACTATACCAGGTCGGGCTCATTGTACTAAATACAACATTCTCAACGCACTATGAAAAAATGGTATATAGCATCATAAACAAAAGTGATGAATTCGTTATGCATGCAAAGGAGGTAGTGGGCATGGGCGAAGTAGCTATAGGTTTCGGTAGACTCATAATACTTGCAGGACTATTGGTAAGTAATTTTACGTTTAGCGACGATTGGGTATTGAGACTTATATTTATAGCAATCGCCAGTATGCCACTTCTCATAATGAATACTCTTCAAGGAGCAAAAATCACGTAATTATAATATGCTATACTCTGGCCATGCAGCATTACTTAGAGATATTTCTTACCAAGATCGATGATGCGAACATCCTCTACAAGCAGGTAAAAATAGATATTACCAACAAAACACAAAATCCCGACGACCTGGTATTGCTTTCAGTACAAAAATTTAATGAAGGTATTATCGAACGAAATAGGTTAATAAGCCATTCTACAAGTTGGCGATATGTTGAGGGTGGGCAGACGATCATCACATATCTCGTCTATTCAGACGACTTCGACTTTTCCGTGAGTGATGCTTCGGTATTGAAGATTGAAGATATCAAAATTATTGAATCAGGAGATGTTTCTCGACCAGCACCAAAAGAAATATCACTAGAAAGTGTTGTGTCACACGGTATACGACACTTGGCATTTTTAGTCACTAACAACCCATCGGTGTACCAATCTGTTATCAGCGCAAATACGCTACTTCGGTTTAAAGAGATTGATACTGCTCTAGCTGGTAAAATCTGAGGCATTTCTATGGTGAAGGTGACAACTCCGGTTACATTGGAGCAGACACCGGTTGAGGTACAGAAATTAATTGCTGCGCGGGAAGAGGCAAGGTCGCAAAAAGACTACGCCAAATCTGATATTATTCGTCAGGAAATAGCTAGTCTTGGATATCTGGTAAACGACGTCGCGGGAGGCTATGAACTTCTAAAGCAGGGTGACGAGGGTAAGCGCGCTAAGAAATCTTTTCTTGTACTCTTTGGAAGTGGCGAAAATGCCCCAAACGCGGTCGAGACCTACCGTCAAGTATTTCTCGCCATGGGTAAACGCGATCTAAGAATGGCGCTCGTCACCACTCCCGCAGGTTTTCAGCCAAATGTTGCCGCTGTTTACGGCGAAATCAAAGATTTTTTACTTGCTACACTACCAGATTTCAACCTCACGATAGATATCGTATTTGCCAATACGCATGAGGATGCAAACAGACCTGAGATAGTGCAACAGGTAGAAGGTGTAGACGTTATCTTTACCGGACCCGGTTCACCCACCTATGCAGCAAAACATCTAAAAAACACATTATTGATAAATAAAATTACTGAACGTGTGAAAAATGGAGTAACTTTAATACTCGCCTCCGCTGCAACGATTAGCTTTTCACGCCATGCTCTCCCCGTATATGAAATTTACAAAGTAGGAGAAGATCTCCATTGGGAAGAAGGACTGGATGTTTATGACTCCATTTGGCAACGGGCGACCATCATCCCTCATTTTAATAATACGGAGGGAGGGGAAGGGCTCGACACATCACATTGCTTTGTAGGTCGCAAACGCTTCACTCATCTAAAGTCCATGCTCCCGGAAAACGAATGGATGTTAGGAATAGACGAGCACACAGCCTATATCGTTGACCTCGACACTCAAAAAGGAGAAACTAGAGGAAAGGGGACGATACACACGCTATGAAAAATCCGAAAATTCTAGACAACGTAATGCTAATCCAAAAATGTATTGTCGTCCGTAGTGACGGTACAATTCTTGCCATCCGCCGTGTAGACAACGACCACTCTCGGCCTGGGGCCTGGGACTTGCCCGGCGGTGGGTACGAGCAAGGCGAAGACGTACTTAATGCAATAAAGCGTGAAATAAAAGAAGAGGTTGGTATCAACGCGGGCACTGTAACACCACTCTACTTCGCTAACAAAATTGGGACAAAGGTGGGGCTGTTCTACGGCGATAAGGTTTTTGCACTTTGCTACAGCTGCCGCAATTGGAGTGGGGAGGTAAAGCTCTCCGACGAGCATGCAGAATACAAATGGATGAAGCCAGACGAATTTATGCAATTATATTTTGCCGAGGATGATGGTTTCTTTGTAGCTTCCATGAAGGCATATATTTCCACACTACGATGATTCGAATTATGGTAGTAAATAACTTAGATCGCAAAACCAACAACGATCTCGAATTTGTTCGTAGTTTATTGGATTGGTGCCGTGACCGACATTGGCGGATGGTGCTATATGGTGGGTATGGGCTCGATGCATATTTTGGCAAAATGTCCCGCTCACATGGGGATATAGACGTAGTAGTGTACGGGCAGGCCAGTCGTAGAGAAGCGACACGTCAGCTTAAGTCGCGCATCCAATTTCTCCGTCCAAACGTGACGATACGCCAAAGCGAAAATCTCTTCCAGCAGGAGCTAGACGCCAAAGGTCCTGGCTTCTACCTGAACTTGTACTATGTTCAAACGGCTTCCAACCCCTTTATTAGCCTCCAATTGGTTGTCAAATCAGATGGCGAGACAGTGACAAACGATTCCAATGCATTCCCACCACCTGAGAAGGGGGAGCTTGAAGGAATGACGCTTGAAGTCCAAAACCAGCATGCGCATTTGCAAGATATTCTACAAAAAGGTGGCAGAGATAATCCCAAATATGTAAACGACTTAAAATTGCTTTCCACCCTACCCTCCCCCAACATTTGACATATTCAGAAAACTGAATATGATGAGAGAGTGAAGCAAACAATCTTTGACAAACAAAGCAATCTCCTAAAAGTACTCTCCCACCCCAAGCGGATCGAAATATTAAGCCTTATGCGTGGTCACGCCTTGACCGTGGGACAGATAGCAGCGATGTCATCACTTCGCCAGCCCACCGTCTCGCAGCATCTTATGCTCTTGCGGGACGCTGGCATAGTACGTGGTAGCAAAATGGGGAAGGAAATGTACTACACCGTACATAACCCAAAATACTTGAAAATTTTAGAGCTTGTTCGCAGTGTCCTCGATCTCGAAATGCCAGGACTTACGGAGCCCGCGGTCACCGATCCGGTCTGCGGGATGGAGCTCACGCCGCGCTCCGCCGACTTTTCTGCAGAGTACGGTGGTGTACGTCACTATTTCTGCGGCAAAGGATGTCTCACGCAATTTAATAAACAGCCATCACGATATGTGTAAGAGGAGGTTACCATGAAAAAGACAGTAATAGGATTAGGAATCATCATGATATGCTTGATAGTTCGTCCTACCTTAACCCACGCTCAGGGTATGATGTGGTATTCGCAGGAGTCACCAAGTACCAGTGCCACAAGCGCTATCCAAGACAACATAACAAATATTATGACGACACAGGGAGTACAGTCTCGTGACGCCATTGACTGTACAAAAATTAGTCGTGACGCACTAGATAAGCTTGGCGATGCCGTCATGGACTATTATCATCCAGGGCCTGCTCACGAAGCTATGGACGCAATGATGGGAGGCGAAGGAAGTAGCACACTAGAAGAAATGCACATAGGCATGGGTGAGGCATATTTGGGTTGCAGGGGAGGCATTATCAGCGACAAATCACTAAACAGTAATTCCGATAGTGTGATAACCCCTAGCACATCAAATCCACGGAATATGTCGCCGGGATGGTCATTTGTACCGTGGATTATCAGCAGTGAAGTCGTAATACTGCTTGTTGTGGTTATTCGATATATGTGGATAAAAGGGTCGCATGAACAACGAAAACGTTAGCTTCCGTATCGGGGGGATGCATTGTGCTTCTTGTGCAGCCAATATCGAGCGCAAGTTAAAGAAAGTATCTGGAGTCTCGGATGCAGCAGTCAATTACGGCGCCGAAGTGGCGCATATCACCTATGATCCGACAAGTTGCAAAAAACAAACCCTCGCTGACGTCGTTAGCTCACTCGGATATATCCCGCACCTTCACGATTCGGAAGTAGAAGCAGAGAGAGACATGGAACAAACACTTGCGACACTCCGCAAAAAGGTAGCGATAGGTGCCACACTTGTCCTCCCCCTACTAGCTGGGGCAATGTTGCACGTTCCCATACTCGACAACCCTTGGGTGCAACTCATTTTGGCAACGCCGGTTCAGTTCTGGATAGGTCGCTCGTTTTATCAAAGCGCTTGGTCAGGGCTGAAAAATCGCGTCGCAGATATGGACACGCTCGTCGTCATGGGTACGAGCGTTGCGTATGGGTATTCGGTAATGGCGCTCGTCTTGGCGACACTTTCCGCCCGCGCGCCGTCCGATTTGTATTTTGAGTCCTCCGCCGTTGTGATTGTTTTAGTACTACTTGGGAAATACCTAGAAATGCGCGCCAAGGGTAAGACCGGAGAGGCAATACGAAAACTTCTCGATTTATCGGCAAAGTCTGCTACTGTACTAAAAAATGGTCGGCCAGTTACCGTACCGCTCGCCGAGATAGTGGTCGGCGATATCATCCTCGTAAAACCCGGTGAAAAAATTCCCACCGATGGGACGATTACGAAAGGAGAAACTTCGGTGGACGAAAGCATGATCACTGGAGAAAGTTTGCCGGTGGAAAAACAGGTAGGTGATATTGTTGTAGGTGCCACAGTAAATATAGGCGGAGCCATAGAATTCTCCGTAAGTCACGTTGGAGAAGATACGGTACTCGCGAGTATTGTTAAACTTGTGCGAGAGGCGCAGGGATCGCGGGCACAGATAGAGCGTCTCGCAGACAAAGTTTCTGCGTATTTTGTTCCTATAGTACTTGTGCTTGCCGCACTAACCTTTTTGGTATGGTTCCCTATTGCGGGAGTACAGCCAGCGCTTATTCGTATGGTGGCTGTTTTAGTTGTTGCGTGCCCCTGTGCGTTGGGACTTGCTACCCCTACATCGATCATTGTGGCAACCGGCCGTGCCGCCCATCTCGGCATCTTAATAAAAAACGCAGAAACACTTGAGGCAGCGTCAAAAGTAAAACACGTACTCTTTGACAAAACAGGTACGCTTACCGAAGGAATTCCTTCAGTACAAGCAAAATTGTTCATCGGGAATGACATAAAGGGAACGGAATCTATCGTTAAAGCCATAGAAGAGCGATCGGCGCACCCACTAGCCACAGCTATCGCCAAAGGATTATCAGGGAGTAAAGAAAACGTAGTCACGGTAAAAGATATTCCCGGTATGGGTGTCATCGCCAAAGTAAATAAAGATGTTGTGCTTATAGGGAGTGCAACGCTCCTTGCGCGCGAAAAAGTCTTAGAATCGCGTGAGCTTACCGCACAAAGTAAAGTATGGGGAGAAAAAGGCTGGACAATAATCTATGTCGCACAAAACGGCGTAGATGTTGGCCGTCTCGCCGTATCAGATACAGTAAGGCAGGAGAGTGCCGCTACGATTGGGGCGGTAAAAGCGCTTGGCATCGTGCCGGTTATGGTAACGGGTGACGCACAGCAGGTTGCCGACATTGTTGCCCGTGAGGTTGGGATAACCTCAGTTGAGGCTGGGGTGCTTCCTGAGGGAAAAGAAGCAATTGTGCAAAAATACCAGGCTGGTGGGGTAGCCATGGTTGGAGACGGAATAAACGATGCACCGGCCCTTGCAGCCGCAACCGTAGGCATTGCAATGGGCGGAGGAACCGACGTAGCGATAGCTTCCTCCGGAATTACGCTTCTGAGGAGTGATATAACGCTCGTGCCCGTTGTTTTTCGTCTCGCTCGCGTCACCCTCCGCAACATACAAGAAAATCTCATTTGGGCGTTTGGCTACAACATCGTGCTCATTCCAGTTGCCATGGGCGTTTTCTATCCAGTTTGGCACCTACAGCTGTCACCGATGTTGGCCGGAGCAGCCATGGCCTTCTCCTCCGTTTCGGTAGTAACGAATGCGCTGCGGCTGCGAAAGGTAAAGGTATGAACTATCTTTTCATCTTTCTTACCGGATTGACTTCGGGAGGAGTAAGCTGCGCCGCACTACAAGGTGGATTTCTCGCGTCAGCCATTGCCAATCAAAAATTAGAGCAAGTAGAACGCGGTGGGAAAGCAATCGCCCCGGGTAGCTTCGGTGTAGACGACTGGGGACCGGTTACCGCCTTTCTCACAGCAAAATTACTCATACACATGGCGCTTGGCGCACTCCTCGGTGTGTTGGGTGGCGTACTGGTGCTCTCAACTACGCCACGACTGATATTCCAAGCAGTCGTTTCACTCTTTATGATTGCCACCGCCGGTAACTTACTGGAGATCCACCCTATCTTCCGCTATCTATCCATGCGCCCACCTCGCTTCGCATATAAGCTTATAAAGAACACGACCTCTCGCCGCGCACTGTTTACGCCGGCGCTCCTCGGACTCCTCACGATTTTTATCCCATGTGGTGTCACGCAAGCCATGGAAGTACTGGCAATTAACTCAGGATCACCCGTCGTTGGTGCTCTAACTATGGGGGCATTTGTTGCAGGCACCGCTCCCATGTTCTTTGTGATTGGTATAGCAACAGCAAAGTTCTCAGAAGTATGGCGACGCCACTTCCTGCGAGCTGCCGCGGCGGTACTCGTCATTATGGGATTGGTAGGATTAAATGGTGTTGCAACTGCGCTAGACGCTCCCCTCGCGCTCGACAGGTTGGGACCAAAATTAGTCGCACTACTTCCTCCCTACAATATGGGCAAAGCAGCTCAGTTGGCAGAGCCAACAGTAGCGGTAGTGGATGGGGTACAAAAGGTGAAAATAGCCATAGAAAATACCGGTTACTCACCGAGCTATGTACGGGTTGCCCGCGGGGTACCCGTGGAGCTCACCCTCACGACCGCGACAGGCGTCTATAGCTGCGCAGCCAGTTTTACGTTTAGGTCTTTTGGTATTGCCGACTACATTAGTCCCGGAACATTCAAGGTACACACATTTACGCCCACGCAAGCCGGGTTATACACATTTTCGTGCAGCATGGGCATGTACACCGGCACCATGGAGGTCCTCTAGTACGCCAGTACCAGAGGATCCTGAGCGAAGTCAAAGGATCATCTATGTTTAATCTCTTTAAAAAAACGAAACCAGCCGGCGAGACCGCAACTCTAAAATTATCTGGCCTCCATTGCAGCTCGTGCTCAATAAATATCGATGGCGAACTAGAAGAAACCACCGGCGTCTTATCTTCCCATACAAGCTACGCCAAACAAGAGTCGGTCGTTAATTACGATCCCGCGAAAATCTCGCTGTCGGAGATTTACAAGACCATTGAGAAATTGGGGTATAAAATAGTCTCATGATAGCTATCTACATAACCCTAAATGACGCCGCTGAGGCTCGCACCATTGGCAATGAACTCCTGGAAAAGAATTTCGCCAACTGCGTCAACTTTTTCCCCATCACCTGTATCTACAAGTATAAAGGTGAAGTAACTGAAGAGCCAGAAACGGTGCTCATCGTGAAAACCAAAGAAGATTACTATGACCATGTACTGGGTGTCGTGAAATCTCACATCAACTACGACAATTTTGTCGGCGCCCTCAAAGTAGAACATATAAACGATGACTTTACTCACTGGCTCAACGGTATAGTGAAATGATATGAAACTCTTTCTTGCCTCACGTGCCAGTGATTCACTCGACCTTGTTCTCCCCCTTTTGCCGGCCGATCCACATAAACTAAAGTTGGCTTTTATTACGACAGCCGCCGACCCATACCCCACCGACAACCGCCCATGGTACGACCTGGACCGTACCAAGGTTGTCTCGATGGGATTTGTGACGACCAACTACGATCTGAAAAACAAAACACCAGAAGTTCTTGCAAAAGATCTATCTGTGTACGACGTCATCTACGTCGAAGGCGGTAACACGTTTTACCTGCTCTATCATGCTATAAAATCAGGCTTCACTGAGGCTCTCAAGCATCTGCTCGAGGGGAAGGTATATGTCGGCAGTAGTGCTGGCTCGGCACTGCTTGGCCCATCGCTCGATTATCTGATCACAATTGACCATCCTGATCAGGTCCCCGAGCTCACCGACTTTACGGCACTCGGCTTTATTCCCGAGAGACTCGTTCCTCACTACGATCAAGAAAAGTACCGTGAGCGGTACGAAAAGCTGGATGCGGTGTGGGGAGATACAGTAACGCGGCTGCGTAATGACCAAGCGCTCATCGTAGATGGCGCCAAAAAATACATAGTAACCGTCTAATTTGCTATAGTTAGGCTATGCCACTTAAAGTTCGTCGCACACAGGATCCCATCGAAATCCACTGGGACGCGCTCGTGATCTCAATAGGTATTGCGCTCGCAATTGGTTTTTTGGGTTCACTTGCAACAGTGGGTGCCATCCCAACGTGGTACGCAGGGCTGCATAAGCCATTCTTCACGCCGCCCAATAGTATCTTTGGACCGGTATGGACGCTCCTCTACATTGCAATGGCGCTCTCTGCCTACCTTGTCTGGGTAAAATACTCATTTCGTCCCAAGGCGCAATCGTTCTATACAACCTATGCCTTGCAACTCGCGCTCAACTTTGGCTGGTCACTGGTATTTTTTGGCGCGCATAATATCCGTCTGAGTATGCTCATTATCGCCGCGCTATGGTATGTCATCTACCGTCTCATCACGCTCGCCAACAAATTGACGCCGGTAGCAGCGTACTTGCTTTACCCCTACCTCGCCTGGGTGTCATTTGCAACGCTACTCAACCTGGGGATAGTCATACTCAACTAGCGTCGCTTTTTCTTACTGTACCACCATGCTGCGATGCCCGTCGTTATGGGTACAGCCAAAACGAGACCAATGGACGCCACCATGGTTCGCACAATTTCCTCTGCAAGTGCCTCGTAGTTGACGAGTGCAAGTGGTGCCTCGCGGCTATTAGTAAAAAGGATGAGTAGGGGCAATGCACTCCCCGCGTAGACAAGAATGAGGGTATTAACGAGGGAGGCGATGTGATCGTGTCCCACTCGCATACCGCGAGTAAAAAGTTCACGTGTGCTCATTTTTGTGCTGGCATCGTGTAGCTCAGACACAACAGAGGATTGTGCGATCGTAATATCGTTCAAGACCCCAAGAGTGGCAATAATAATCCCCGCCAAAAGTAGGTGATAGATAGTGGACCCCTGCGCGAGAGATTGGGGTAAGTATGCGGCCGCCTCATTCCCAAACCCATTGAGGTGTGCCAAAGCCCCAAATGATACGGCAAGGATCCCTGTTACAAAAAGCGCAATCGCAGTACCAACAACCGCTATGGTAGTTTTTGTCGAGATGCCATGGGCAAGATAATAGGTAACGACAAGAATAAGCACGCTTGCCATGAGGGTGACAACAAGGGGATCTGCCCCGTTGGAGATTTGCGGCAACACAAATGAGAATAGGATGGCAAATGATATATAGAGTCCCATCAAAGCACGCACACCCGACAGTCCTGCCATAAGCACAGCAACGATGAGGAATATACCAAATATCTGAAGGAGCGCGGGAGTTCGCAACTGATCGGCAATGGTATAGCCGCCAGCGGCCGCATCACGTGTCAGGATGACTTGGTCTCCGACACGGTAGGAAGATTGAGTATCGTACAAAGTTGCCTCGACCGTTTGATGTAAGAGCTGCACGGTCGCTATCTTCTCGGAAATTGTAGAGTTAGTCGCGTCTCGAAGCGCCATAATAGACCCAACAGTACCGGTAGAGCCTGTTAGATAGGGTGCGGCAGCAACAAAGGCAAGTAGTGCTGCAACAAAAATACCGAGTATCCATTTCATATGTGGATAGCGTATCATACGCGGTAAGGAGTATATGCGTATACACAAATTCTTAAGTGCCGCCGGTATTACCTCTCGTCGCAAAGCCGAAGACATGGTACGGCAAGGACTAGTTACGGTAAATGGCAAAGTGGCGAGTATAGGGCAGCCAGTGGACCCAGCTCATGACACGGTACTGGTAAACGGCGTGCCAATTAAGGGCGAGGCGCGTCACGTCTACTATCTTCTCCACAAGCCGCACGGTGTGGTCTCAACCACAAGTGACCCAGAGGGCCGCAAAACTGTCCTAGACTTTGTTCCAAAAGGTGTTCGTCTCTATCCTGTGGGTCGGCTGGATTACGACTCAGAAGGATTGATACTACTGACAAACGACGGCGCACTCGCAGAAAAACTAACGCACCCCAAATACGAGATAAAGAAAACATATCACGTGCTAGTAAAAGGGAATCCAACTGAAATATCGCTAAAAATACTCCGAGAAGGCGTCCACCTAGAGGATGGAGTCACCGCTCCGGCTCTAGTAGAAAACATTGTTCCAGAGGGTGGTAATACATGGTTCGACATGACTATCCACGAAGGGCGCAATCGCCAGGTTCGCCGCATGTGCGATGCACTGCACTACCCAGTTCTCCGCCTCATTCGCACACACCTCGGACCCTGGGAATTAGGAACGCTACTCCCAGGGACGTGGAAAGAAGTAGAAAAACCTTTGTTATAATCACATTGTGCAAAAACTACTCGCCATCATTCGCCCCTATGCCGTCCCACTAGCTTGGCTGCAAGCCATGGTTGCCATGGTTGGTTCGCTCTACGGGAGCGAGATATTAAAGTTCACTCCGTGCAATTTGTGTTGGTATCAGCGGATCGCTCTGTATCCACAGACCATTATCCTCGCAATCGCCATGTTTAGAGGCGATAAAAAAGTTTGGATGTATGCGCTCCCACTTGCGGCTCTCGGCTGGCTCTTTGGTTTGTATCAAAATCTGCTGTATTACGGTGTCATACCCGAAACGATCGCGCTCTGTACCAACTCTACACCTTGCACCACGCGCTACATGAGCCTCTTCGGCTTCATCGATTTTCCCCAACTCTCGCTCCTTGCCCTCACCGTGATCATCGTGCTCCTATGGATCTCCCGCGAACCCAAAAAAGCCGTGCTAAAATAACCTGTTCTCTATTATTTGAAAACCGAAAATTGAAAATTGGAGCTCGCCGTATGTATGTAACCGTCATCAATGACTGCCATGATCCCCTAACACGCAATCGCCAAGTAGTACGGGCGAGTACGCTTTTCCCCGCGACAAATGTCAGCTTCGTTGCTGTCGGTAACTTCGCCGACCTCGAGGCATCAGGCGCCATCATAGAAACACTGGATGCTGCCATGGACGAGCCCGGCATTATTCTAGCCAACGTCGCTCCCCGTCACGGTAAAGCCAAGAAATGGCCAAACGGCACCCCCTTTGGTCACATTAAATATCGCCATACTGACATCTTCGCGACGGTAGACGGTGCCACATTATCGTTGATTCGCAAATACGGTCTCGCCGACAGTATCGAAGTGTATGACATCCCAACAGTGTTAGACGCCATGATCAAGGGGGGTAAACTCGCCGAGCACTTACGTGAGCCTATTACCGACACGCAATTTCGTAGTTTCGAGTTTTTGCCACGCGTTGCCAAGTGGTATTTTCAAGGCATGGACATACCCTCTGAGACACACGCTCTTGCCGATTTCTTGGATGCGCCTCTTGCCGTTTACTCCATCGATAACTTTGGCAACTGCAAGACAACTGCCTGGGCCGAAGACGTAGAGCACAAAGCTGGGCAGAAAATAAAAACTGCCTGGGGAGAAATCATGTGCTACAACCGACTAAAAGACGTCCCCAATAGCGAGGAAGGTATTATTGTGGGGTCGAGTGGCTACCGTGATCACCGTTTCATAGAAATTGTTGTGCAGGGCAAGAGTGCTGCAGAGCATTTTGGCATAAAAGTCGGTGACAAAATCAATTGACAGTTAGCAGTCAGTAGTTTACACTGCTAATATATGAGCTTTCTCGTTCCAGTCCGCAAACAACCAATTCGCCAGGTACCCCTCATCCCGGTGCGTGATGTAGTGGTATTTCCCACAAATGAATTGGTCTTAACCTTTGGTCGCAAGAAATCAATGAACGCCATCCATGCTGCCTTGTCTCGTGAGGACAAATTGGTGGCACTCTTTACCCAAAAAGATGCAGGCGTCGACGAACCGGCGGTAAAAGACCTGTATCGGGTGGGTACCCTCTGTGTTGTAGAGCGAACCTTAAAATCCGACAATGAACTAAACGCCTTGGTTCGTGGCATCGCTCGTATAAAACTCGTAAACATAGCCGCCGACGAGCCCGTACAGCTTGCAGAAGTAGTGGAGCTCGAGGAAAACATCGCCATGTCACCAGAAGTAGAGGCACTTGCTCGCCACCTGACGGCCACATTCCGCGAAGCGGTGAATCTCGGCAAAGCCGTAGAGTTCACCAATTTTATGCGACTCATGTCGGGAGTATCTGCCTCTGAGCTTGCAGACCAGGTCAGCGCAACACTGACAATTGCAACGGTAGAGCGACAGAATCTCCTGGAGACGACCGATCTCAAAATACGCCTAGAGCGCGTCGTCGACCTCCTTGCCCGCGAAGTGAAAGTCCTAGAGATCGAAAAAAGTATCGCCAGTAAAACCCAGGAAAAATTTAGCAAGAGTATGCGTGAATCGGTTCTCAGAGAGCGCCTAAATACGATTAAGCAAGAACTTGGCGAACTAGACGACGAAGAGACAGAATTGGACGAGTTACACGAGAAGATCCACAAATTAGTTGCAGACAAACCAGTCAAAGACAAGATTCACAAGGAATTCGAGCGCTTGGAGCGCATGTCGCCAAACAACCCCGAAGGAAGCTACATGCGTACTTGGCTAGATACGGTGGTAGAGCTTCCTTGGGGCCACATAACGAGCGATCGCGTCTCACTAAAAACGGCGGAGAAAACACTCAACGAAGACCACTACGGACTCGAGGAAGTAAAAGAACGCATACTCGAGTATCTGGCCGTCATGAAACTAAAACAAAAGACAAATAAAGGCAAAGCCGTGGCCCTCCCTACGATACTTTGTTTTGTAGGTCCACCGGGCGTTGGAAAAACATCGATCGGGCGCAGCATTGCGCGCTCACTGAAACGAAAGTTTATAAAAATTAGTCTAGGGGGTATTCGCGATGAGGCTGAGATCCGCGGCCACCGCAAAACCTACATCGGCGCCATGCCAGGCCGCATCATCGAGGGGATGAAACAAGCCGGCTCTATGAATCCAGTCTTTATGCTAGACGAGCTCGACAAGGTGGGAACCGATTTTCGGGGTGACCCCTCCGCCGCACTCCTTGAAGCCCTAGACCCGGAGCAAAATAAAGACTTTTCCGACCACTATCTGGAAGTGCCGTTCGATCTATCGCGAGTCATGTTTATTGCAACGGCAAACGTCTTGGATACCATTCCACCGGCACTTCGTGACCGCCTAGAAGTTATCCAATTTACGAGCTACACAGCGGCGGAGAAGCTGTCAATCGCAAGGCAATATCTACTCCCCAAAGTCGTAGAGAAAAACGCACTAAAATCAAGTGACCTCAAACTGTCGGATACCGTCTTAAAAGAAATAATTAGTCGTTACACTCGTGAGGCTGGTGTGCGCGATCTGGAACGGGAAATTGCCAAGGTCGCCCGAAAAGTCGCCCGCAAGCTTGCAGGAAACGGTAACAATAAAACTAAGCGACCAAACATAACGATCGAAAATCTTCACGACTACCTCGGTCCGGCAGTTTTCTCCGGTACCATCGCCGAGAAAAAGAATACCGTCGGTATGGCAACTGGCTTGGCCTGGACCGCTGCTGGTGGCGAGATCTTGTTTATCGAGGTCTCCACGATGCCCGGGAGTGGCCACCTACAAATTACCGGCCAGCTCGGTGACGTCATGAAAGAATCAGCTCAAGCGGCCTGGAGCTACGTACGTGCGCACTATAAAGAGCTAGGGCTCAAGCCAGATTTTTACAAAAAAATCGATATCCACATTCACGTTCCAGAAGGGGCAGTGCCAAAAGACGGTCCCAGTGCCGGAGTCACGATGACAACAGCTATAGTCTCAGCACTGACTCGCCGCCCAGTCAAAAAACATCTCGGCATGACGGGGGAAATCACGCTTCGCGGCCGCGTACTTGAGATTGGAGGTCTTAAAGAAAAGGTAATTGCCGCCTACACCGCAGGGCTAAAAGAGATCATCCATCCGGCAGAGAACACCAAAGATTTGGAAAAAATCCCCAAAGAGGTGCGGGCTGGCCTCGCCTTCCATCCAGTGAAATCCATCGATGAAGTTCTTGCGCTTGCCCTTGCCAAATAAGCCTTCTTTCCCGTACTATGGTCAGATGATCAAGTACAAAGAATATTTCCAAAAAATGTGCGAAGAAAATAAGAAAGTTTTCGACGACTTCAAGTTTGTACACGACCTGTACAAAGCCAATAAAAAGGCCAATCAAGTAGTGTTTAACGAGCAGGGACTGGTTGTCCGCCGTATCATCGAAGATTGGGATAGGAAGCTTTGTGGTCGCATGGAGCGAGGTAACAACAGCGTCTATTCTGCCAAACTCTCCGAGAAATTTTGGGGAGAGGTACGCAAGCTCTTCCCGATGATTGATTTTGTCGGAGCCATCGTGAAATAAAAGTGCTATGCTGAGGCTAGCTAGTAGTTATCCCAAGGAGGAGTGTGTATGGCAAAAGCTGCGATGTCAAAAGAAGAAATTCAAGCAAAAGTAGGGGTGAACCTCTTCCTTTCCTTTTGGGTTATGCTAGTGGTGAACGTGCTTGTTATTTTCCTCGCCCACCTATGGTTTCCTGCGGTGGTAGTCCTCGGCACCCACGCCCTCTCTGTATCCTGGTCGCTGTTTCTTAGTATGTCGTTCCTGTCGCTCCTCTGTGTCTGGGGTATGGCAGCGGTGAGCTATCACGAATGGAAGCGCGGCAGGATCTACAGCCCGCGAGATTGGACGATGGCTTATTTTGTTCTCGACGTCGTCGCCGTCTGGGTTATAGCCCGCTTCGCTTCGCACCTTGGGTTCGGTATTGCCCATTGGTGGGTGGCTTTGCTCTTAGGTGTTGTCCTCGACTTTTTCCAGGGTATATCTATGATGGGATTAGGGAAAGTCCTGTTTCTGAAATAGCGATGTTCCGGTGATGGGGTCGTTCCGAGACCCGTACACGCCTGGATAGTTCGGCTACGATTTTACGAATGAATCCTTTGGTAACTCGTATGTCATAGGGATCATTTGCATCCCAATTTATCCCAGGTCCGGTATTTCCCTCCAATAGATAGGGATGGCCGTGATTGCTCAGGAGGAAGTCGAGGGCGTAAATCGAATCATTCTTCGGTAGCTCTTGTACAACATGTTTGGCAAGGGCTCGTACGGCAACCGGGAGATCCCGCTCAGTGAGGTATACGGTCGTACTCCCATAATGCCCATTACACCTAAATTCGCCCTCTTTTGCCACGCGAAGATAGGTTTGGATGATTTTTGTGCTGTTAAAAATGAGTCGGATATCCGCCTGAGCTAGGGTTCCCTTGCCGCCTTGGTCAAAACGAACCATGGGTTGGAGTACGAAAGAAATTTTCGGGTTTGCACCTACGATTTCACGGATACGAGAAGCGCCACGGCTATCTATGCGATACACGTGAGAGCCAGTCGACCCATAGCGATCTTTAAGAACAAAGTCGGACAAAAAATCTGCGGGGTGTGGATGAGAGTCCATAAGCTGACCTAGCTCGGAAAGCGCAAAGAGTATGTCATCTTCCACCGCCACGGTTGGTATAGTGTACGAGGAGAGATGGGTAAAAAAATCATACTTATCAAAAAAAAGTTGGTACAGCGCAGGGTCGTTAAATGGCACTATCGATCCGGATGAAAATAATATTTCCCGGGCACGCTTTCGATGAGCAGTACTCGGAGCAAACTTATCAAATATTATTTTTGCCACTCCGCGGCGCTCTGTCGCCTGCCACACGCCCTTGCTATATGTCCAATAGCTCCGGCACGTACCGGGACCCACAATATCAGCCGAAGTAGTAAAAGCGGCCCGTAGGTTAGCATTTTCGCAAGATGCAAGAAGATATCCATACGCATCGTTGTAATATTCGCACCCCGCGCTTTGTGAGAAAGGTCCAGTAGAGGCGCTTGGTGACATTGCGCTCGTTGCGAGCGTGTCGCCATATACGACGAGTACATCAAAAATCGTTGTCGCACGCATAAAGTTCTCCTGAGGTAGTCTAAAGTGAGAAGCACCACATGAGATGTACGGTCGAAACCAAAAACCATCATGGCGTCATGCCAGACACTAGCCTGTAGTATACACCATATCTGGAGAAAAGTCAGGAAATACATGGTATGCTTAGCGCATATGCAAAAAGTTGCACTGGTCACCGGCTCATCAAGGGGGATTGGTCGGGCAATCGCACGGCGTTTGCACAGCGAAGGCTATGAGGTTATCGTCACCTATTGTTACGACAAAGTCGCGGGAGAAAGGGTCTACAACGAAATCGAGAAAGCCGGGTTGCTACTCGAGCTCGACGGGGGAAATGAAAAAAGTGTAAGCGAAGCGGTAAAGGCAGTATCTCAAAAATATGGCCATCTCGATGTTTTGATCGTAAGCGGCATGCACGATCGCCCACATAGCTTTCGTGAAACGAGCTACGAGGACTGGAAATTTGTGCTAAACAGTAAGCTCGACTCATCGTTTCTAGTTCCCAAAATGTTTTACGACCTCCTCAAAAAATCGAAATCACCAAGTATTATTCTCAATACTTCCAGTGTTGTTCAGACCCCTCAAATCGGTGCACTCGCCTACACGATCGCCTCAGCCGGTGTAGAGAGTCTGGTTAAGTACCTGGCAGTCGAGCTTGCCCCCGAAGGTATTCGGGTCAATGCAATCTGTCCAGGCACCACGAGAACCGACAACTGGATAGGGTTTGGGCTAGAAGACGACGCCATGTGGGGGCGCTTTGCTAAAAATAATCCCATGGGCCGAGTTCCCACACCAGAAGATATAGCCGACGGCGTGAGCTATCTCGTGAGCGACAAAGCTAAATACATAAATGGGCTATTCCTGTACATGGATGGCGGCAACCGTTACAAGGACTGATCGGTTCGGGTATACGTAGCAAGAATACGAAAATGCAAAAGACTGCAATTGTGACAGGTGCAAGCTATGGCTTAGGAGAGGAGATGAGTCATCGGCTCATCGAGATGGGGTATAAAGTCTACGGTGTCTCTAGAAGTAAGCCAAAATCTCCCAACAAGAATCTTATCTGGATTCAAGCAGATCTTGCCAAAGACATAGATATAGACAAAATACCAGCGCTAGTGGGCGAAGAAACAATCGACATTCTCATTAATAACGCAGGTACCGACTTTCCACAAAAGGCATTGCAATACACGGATGCAGACTTTGATAGGATGTTTACGCTTAACTTTAAGGCGTACGCCAAACTCGCAAAGCTACTTTTCCCCAAGCTTTCCGGTGGCTTACTCCTCAATATTTCCTCCTTATCCGATAGATATCCAGACCAAGAATTTGGGTTGTACTGCGCCTCAAAAGCAGCGGTAAACATATTCTTCGAGGCCATGGCCGCAGAAGAGCCATCGGTAAAAATCGTAAATATTCTTCCGTCATACGTTGATACACCGCTGCAACATGTGTTAAGAGAAGGGCGAGATTTTGACTGGGATTGGTGCATGAAAGCCTCAGATGTTGCAGACTGCATAAAACAAGTTATCGATGTTGGTGAGCAGATCGAAACAGGGACACGGGTAATCATCGAGAAAAATGAAAATGAAAATACGCCGTACAATCCAGAGAAGCTATGGGTGTACGCTGCACAAACGAAAAAGATGTGCAAAGTTAGGTAATGTCGGTGACCTCATTGGGATGGTTCGACGGGCTCACCATTATTATCCCAATGTATCCTCGACAAGTTTAGGGTTATGGCTTAGCTTTCGCAATGTACCAATGTCTCCATCTATCAAAGCTTTCTTCTTTGCTCTACTCCATTTCTTGAGTTGTGTTTCACGTAGTTCTGCTTCATGGCGGGTCTTGTAGGTTTCGTGGTAAACAAGCTCTATCTGGGAAAATTCTTTTGTGCCGATATTTTGCTTGGATTTATGCGAAGCAATTCTTTGTTCCAAATTACCACTCAACCCAACATAATAAGACAGTCCATCGCAAAGAAGAATATATGTGTACCATGCCATGTCTATATAATCCGCCAAAACCCTGAGCTTGTCGAAGGGTGAGCTCACTGTCCGCCAGGTGGAACTCACTCTTTCCTAACTTACTCAAAGTATATCAGAAACTCAAAGAGCTAGGGTTTACCTACCATAACGGCTCAGTTAGCCTGATTGTACCCGATAATTCAGCCACAAACAAGAACGGAGGTGATACCCATGAATAAGCTAATTAGCAAATTGGCAGAAAGGGTCCTACACTTATCGCCGGATCTTACCCATTCCCAACTTTTTGACGAGACGACGTTTTACAACCGGTTTTTGAAGGACTTAAAGGCCGCCAAAAAGGAGATTATAATCGAAAGCCCATATATAACAACCACCAGGATGTTTTCGTTCCTGCGGATTTTTGAAGCCTTAGTTAGCAGAAAGGTAAAAATATACGTTATCACCCGAAATCCCGAAGATCACGATTTAACCATGAGAACGCAGGCAGAGCAGGAAATAAGAAAGCTGGAAATGCTTGGCGTTCAAGTGCTTCTTTCGGCAGAATATAGCCACAGGAAATTGGCGATCATTGATCGGCAAATTCTTTGGGAAGGAAGCTTAAATATTCTTTCTCAAAGCTGCAGCCGGGAGATTATGCGCAGGATCGAAAGCAAAAGCCACGTTCAGGAGTGTTTTGATTTTATCAACCTGGGAAAGTATATTTACTAACGTGTTGTATAATAACGGTATGACTAAATCCGACAGATACGAAATGAACGAAAAGGATATCGATAGTGTTATCCGATTCCTAAAAACTATCGATCCTAAAAATGCTACACCTGAAATGGCAATAGTTTTACTTGAGCATTTGCAGGCAACAGTTCACACGATGAGTCATAAGGATCCGGAAACACTACTTAAAATTTATAACGAGCTGAAACAAAAGAAGGCCGTTAAATAGCTCACATCTCCGTGAGTTAAAGCCAGATTAGCAAGTCTGAATGCGTTCCAATTTGTTTCCGTATTTTTGGTAGAAAGAATTATTGACAATTTCATACAGATTGACTCTTTTGGAAACCCTCTAAAAATTTATGTATAAGTTTGTCTGTACGGATAAGTGAGTTAGCCGCTGACTTTAAGAATTCTTTACCTTCTTGGGTAATCGTATAGACTCTCCTATCAGCACCAGCCTCATTCTTTTCCCAGTCGGATTTGACCCAACCATCCCTTTCCATCCTTCTTAAGGTTCTATGAAAATCGCCAATATCCACTTTTTCACCGCAATGCTTTTCTAAATCCTCCATCAGACCATATCCGTGAGAAGAATCTTTTGAGAGAAGTAATAAGATACATGGCTCAATAAATCTCTCTACATTACCAAAATCTCTTGACCTAAATGAACAGCCACAAGTTCTACACATGTATGTAAACATCATATATATATGAGAAATTAAACGTCAGTCCTTAAGATTTCAATCTGGAGGAGAAATTGATTATTTTTGACAAATTCTATGTACCACAGCTCCCACCACCATTTTGGGCTGGCAAAAGTCCTGGAATTTGGCGAATTGGGGCATCGACATTTTGAGACCAGCCACTAATGCTTGAATAGTCTTTCGACAGAGCTAGCTCTGGATCAACATCATTCCAATCAGTATGTTTTACGGCTTTGAAGTATAAGCCCATCTCCGTGTAATTTTGTGGGAACCAGAAAGAGTTAAAATGAAGGACTGTTTTATAGATTTCCTGATCTGATAAACCTTGGGCTACACCAAGTTCAATGAGAGCAAGCGCGGCTGAACCGTGGTTACAATCCTGGAAAAAGGTTGAGTTGTTACAACATGGTCTGTATATATTCTCGGCAAGAGTTCTTATATGCTCTTCTTGTTCCGTAGTCAGGGGAATAATTGAATATTGGTTAAAGTAACTGCCTCCATTTTTCGCTTGACCCAAATTCCAACCCCCGGTTGAGGCAAAATTAAATAAATCTTTACCGGCGAGAGGGCTCTGGTTATTAATAATCATTTTATTTGCTAATCCTAAAGGCCAGAGAAAAGTGACAAGCCAGAACTGGTTTTTGCTTGTAATTACTAACGGTTTGTCTGACTGCTTTGTCAAAAGATCCATCTCCTCTTGGGGGATACCACCCCGCTCCTTATACAAATCTTGGAGTTTTTGGACATCAATAATACCGTTTGCTACCATTTCTGGAATCACCTTACCCAAAACTATTGGAGTTTGAAACCCACTGGTGGGTAATACTTCTTGTTGTACTTGCTGCGATAGCTGCGCATTAGGAGCAGTAGCTGAAGTAGTGGCTTTCGGGATGGGATAAAATAAATCCGCTAGAATAGGCTCTGCACGAAGAAAAGAGTAACCAAGAAGTATTTCGGCAAGCAAAAAGACAAAAAGTGAACCAAAGAGTACACGATCTTTTGTTTGAAACGCGGCGTTTTCTAGATGTGAACAGGTATCTTCACAGTTATGACTTTTTAATCTCCTCAAAAGGAAGAAAAGTGGCACAGCGAGAAAGAGTACCGAAAGTGTCTTTAACTCAAGTCCTTTAAATGGAAAAACACTCAGTCCTCCTGAAATGCCGATAAGAGAGAGAAGAAGTCCTGAGCAGACAGGACAAGAAGCGGCAAAGGCTCCAATAATAACCCCCACCGTATTGCCGCCCTGTTCCTTTAAATGAGCTACGTGTAAGCTCCTGAATAGATAGATGGAAACTGCGACATCAATACCAAAAAGAATGATTGCTACAAACGTGGAGAGACTATAAAACCACAGGTAAAAAGGATCGTTTACAGTATTAAGAATAAGCGTGGTGATACTTGAGGTTCTGGTAAGAAAGAAATCATAGAGGAGAAAAAGCCCAATCGAGGCGGTTATACCAATTAAGAGATAAAAAAGAAAGGTCAGTAATCTTTGACTTGATTGTTTCTCGTGTTTTGAGTCTCTTGTTTCTGTATGGGAAAGAGTGTCTCTTTGTTGAATAGCTGTTTTTTCGATATTATCATTTTTTGCTTCAAGTGAATGGCGAGTAATAGCTAAATTGCAGCTTTCATGTTTGCTACACCATGCTTTACATTTGGTTGCCCAAACCCTTTCTTTATAATGCAATTTACAAATTGGGCACTGATACTCTTTTTCTCTTCTTATTGATTTTTCCATAGCTCTTTATTTTCATACTCCGCAAATATCTGAGGCATCCCAATAGTCAGCGATCTGTTTTGAATTAAATGTACCGTCTTTTATCATTTTTTTGGCAATGCCTTCGTTGACAAAATAGTGCCAGCATTTGCAGCAACAGGGTTTTTCTTTTGATATGGCGTATGCCTGATCGTAAACTTTCTGTTCTTCAGATGTAAGTTGGGTCGAGTTATCATAGTCGATCCATCCTTTTGCCATCTCAATAGGTGTATGCATGGGATCAAGCGGAATATCTGGCATACCTTTATAGGCTTGTAATTTTTCAAGATTCTCATGCCTTTCTTTGGTATCCATGAGGGTTCCGCAGCATTGACCGCTTAAATATTTCCCCTTTATGCTACTTAAGGGGGTGTTTCCCCCAACGCAACTACCACCGGTGCTTGGCTGACTGGAAAGAAGACTATCCACATTCGCACTACAGGTAATGATTTGACTATCTAAATCTACGAGTTCCGGATCAACTTTTTGGGTGAGGTTATTGCTTTGTTTGAGAAAATTAGTTTTTCCAGATTGAGTGGGAATGTTATTGTAGATACTTAAGAGTTCCTGATAAAGAGAATTTGTGTTTTGACTAGTAGTCGGTTGACTATTGGTACTATTCGTATGAAAAGTGTTAGCCACAAAAAATCCGATCATCAATACGGCTACTACGAGTATGATTGCAGGTAATTTATTTTCTTTTATGATCGCAAACAATTTCCGCATATTTAGTTTCTAGCGTCAATATGACCTACAAAAGTCTTTAAAACAGGTTTCGTAAAAGAACTATTCTTCTTCTGCTCCCAGGAACATTGAATTGAAACATAATCTTTGGCTATAAAGTAGAAGGAGCTAAGAAGAAGTACAAACGATATGTAAAGAAGCTCTCCGCCTTTAAAAGGGAGATAAAGCACAGCCCCACTGAGTCCCAGAAGTGAAAGGATGGGTAGCCCACAGGCAGCACAACCACTTCCTACAATCGAAAGGAATGTACTTCCTCCTGCCAGGATATGTAAGGGGCCCATTTCTCGTAATATCCTAATTTTTTGTTCAAGAAGGGTTAAAATAGCACCGGTAAGTAAAGAATTTAGTATAAGAACAAATAAGGTTACGTGCGTCATTACGGTCCACATACCTTCTAAAAGGTCACCAAGTAGTCTAAATTTATAACCTAGTGGATAACTACCAAGAATAGTATTTTTTACTAATGAGATATTCATCAAATAATTGATTGTGATAAGATACACTGCGGCAATGAGTAAAGTTTTTATAAGAAACTTTTTGCTAAATATCTTCTTCATAATTTTGCTAGTTGCTGATCAATTATTGTTTTAAATGTACTGTACGGTTGTGCCCCAACAATTGATATGCCATTGATAAAGACTGTGGGTGTCCCTTGTACACCTGCTTGTTGTCCGGCGCTTAAATCATCAGCTACATTCTTATCATATTTTTTACTTTCTAAGCATGACTTGAATTTGTCACCACTTAAACCAAGATTTGAAGCGATAGATGTAAGTTTATCAACGGTATACATTGATGTATCTGATTCATCTGGTTGATTTTGATAGAGGTAATCATGCATCTCCCAGAATTTACCCTGTTCATTGGCGCATTCGCCGGTATTGCCGGCAACAACTGACGCCGGACCTAAGAACTGATAATTTCTGTAGTAAATAACCGCTTTACCTGTATCTACGTAATCTTTAATAATTTGCGCTTCGGCATCTTTAAAAAATCTGTCGCAGAACGGACAACGGAAATCTTCAAATGCGACAATTTTTACTTTGGCATTTGGATTTCCTTTAGGAGGCAAGTGTCCCACAGAGACATTTACTTTTTGTCCGGGTGCAGGAGCTTGTGGTTGATTGGGTTGGTTTGGGACGGTAGCAGTAGCACTAGCTACAGTTGTCCCTTTCTCTAACATTTGTACTTTGGTCCAAAGTGAGCCGATAAGAAAGGCGGCAATGACTAAAAGACCAACTAGTATTACTTTAATATTTATTCTTTTATTCATCTCTTCTGCCATAGTAATCATTTCAGGGAATTTATCAACCGATCTACTACTAAATGTAGTAGATAATTAAATAGTTGTCAAGACGAAACTATATGGAGTGAACGACGGGGGTATAGGGATATGATGTATTTGGAGATCTAGAAGGTATGTTTGGAGTAACAGTACTATGCTCTCTACACCAACGAGAACAATCATTGCTTACTGTGCATATCATTACTTCACTATTTTTATTATTTTGTTTTATCGCAAAGACGGGTGCAAGCGCCAGTAAATAGAAGATTGAAAACGAAAGGAGAGAAATAAACATATTTTTCGTACTAAACTTCCGCCACAAAAAGTTTTGCGCTGTAAGGGCCTTTATACGAGATTCTATTGTTTCGCTATCTATAATCGCTGAAACAAATGCCGGATTAGTATTTGTATATACGAAAAGCTTTTTAAAAGTATTTAAAAGGATATCAGGATCGCTAATAGATTTAAGAGCTTCCTTGTCGGCATTTAATTCTCGCTCTATTCTGTAGTTTCGGACAAGATCTGAAACTACAGGAAAAAAAGGAAAGAGAAATTGTACAAAAGATGCCACAAACAGGGTTAAGGTATCGCTCTTTTGTAAATGGTAGCTTTCATGCAAGAGTACCGCTTCTAATTCCTTTTGCTCCAATAGGTTGTACATCTTAGTAGAAAGATAAATTTTCGGACGCCGTAGGCCAAAACAAAACGCAAATGGTTTATTGTCTTTTATTAGTAGTGCCTGATGGGTTAGGTTAAGCCCTTTCAAAATCAACTGAAAACTTTCATTAACAATAACGTTCCGACGAAGTGATCTTTTCATTGTATGAATCTGAATATACGCGCTCAATAATTTCACTGCTGCCGCCATGACGCTGGCTCCGATAAAAAAAAGAAGGAATGTTCCTAAGCTGTGAGGAATTCTTAGCGAGAATGACTTTATGAATGCCTGACAATAATAGGCAGTATGCTGAAAAGTCAAATGAAGCACTTTGCCGAGGTCAATCACCACACCAATGCCAAGGAGAAAAAGCAGACCCAAAAATAAGAGGAGATATTTATTTTGATTTATCATAGTTCTGAAGTTGTGTCAGTAAATTGTTTCTTTTTTGCAGAGGCAGACTTTCTATCCCTTCTGCAAACGAGGCAATCGCCACATCACCAAAGGACCTGACAAATCTTTTGATAAATAACTCTGTCAGTTGTTTACCGTATGATTTTTTGGATAGCATTGGGGAATAAATATATGCAAGTTTGTCACTTTTTCTCTCAACGAGTCCTTTTTTATGCAGTCGCTGAAGAATGGTAGCCACAGTCGTATAAGCTAGTTTACGGCTGTTGCCTACCTGCCTTAATACATCACGTACTGAACATCGCTGACACTCCCAAACCACCTTCATAATTTCTAGTTCGAGATTACTCAACGCTTTTGGTCTCATATACTACACATTGTAGAATACGTTATATTAGAGTACAAGAGCTTTTTGTCCTGTCCTGTTTCTTCTCATTATATGGGGTTCAAAACATCTATCAAAAGGTGGGTGTTTAAGCCTGTAGAAAAATGCAATTTAAATAAGAGAATGTTGCTAAGGTACGCATTTTTCTGACAGGCGTTAAAATCCTTTTTTCTTCATAAACTTCTAAAAAACTTTTGACATCTGTTTTTCACCCCATGCCCCGTTTTCAATGGACAGGACAAACATTCCTGATCCAGATTATTTAATTTTAGAAAGGTGGTGAAAATTATGGAATTGTTAACCAAAGAATTGCGTGGTAAATTACCGCCACTTTACTCACAGGAGGAAGTCAAGGATCCGGTGGTGATTGCTAAGTTTTTCTATCCGAATTTTTCCTGGACATGGTACGCTATTGAATTTGACGGCAATGACTTGTTCTATGGATTGGTGGACGGGTTCGAAAAAGAGCTTGGATACTTTAGTCTATCCGAACTGCAGAATAATAAAGGCAAATTAGGGCTACCAGTCGAGCGAGACTGGTATTTTACCCCATGTCGGTTATCGGAAATAATGAAGGAGTAGCTCTTGGCCGCAGGCGGGAGACTAATCTCTTACGCTTGCGGTTTTTTTATAGTCCTTTTTCTTTTCCTACCCACTCTTCCTGCGCGGAAAAGGTTAAGGAACTCCCTGTGCACAAAATACTTGTTGTCCTTTTTCTTTCCGTCTGCTATCATTTGAATATAGATTCAAGTATGAAAAAGGATAAACTCAAAAAAGAACTCAAGAATAAAGACGCGATTCTCGCTTGCGCGCGAGAATTTAACATGGTCGGCGATCCCACGCGGCTGAAAATCTGTTATCTCCTATGCCGTCACAAAGAGCTTTCTGTGGGAGACATTGCCGAAGTTGTCGGTGTTTCGGTCTCTGCCGTTTCTCACACGCTCCACAAACTCCACAAGGCGGATATGGTGGAGAGCCGCCGCGAATTTCGCACTGTTTATTATAAACTCAAAAAATCACCTATTGTCGGGGTGATGAAAGAAAGAATCAACTATTATGAAAACATTTGACCTTATCGTTATCGGTGGCGGAGCAGGCGCGTTTGCGGCGGCAATCCGGGCTAATGAACTCAAGGCAAAAACTGCCCTTGCGAACGCCGGACTCCCGCTCGGCGGCACCTGCGTCAATGTTGGCTGTGTACCGTCAAAAACGCTTTTGTACGCCGGTGAAATTTTACACCACGCCAAACATCACCGCGTTGCCGGCGTTGAGCTTGAAGTAAAAAATTTTGATTTTCAAAAAGTCGTGCAAGACGAACTCTCGCTTGTGGAAAAGTTGCGCCAAGAGAAATACGAAAAGGTGCTGAAAAATTTAGAGTATGTAACGGCAATCGAGGGGAAGGCAAAATTTATCTCTCAAAACAAGATCGAAGTGAACGGCGAAAAGTTAAGTGCAGAAAAATTTGTTATTGCCACCGGCTCTACCGCCAATGTGCCGCCGATTGAAGGCATCCGAGAAACTGGATTTGTTACGCATATCAAAGCGTTGAAAATGGAAAAGCAGCCAAAGGAGTTAATCGTTATCGGCTCGGGGCCGCTTGGCTTGGAATTTGCTCAAATGTTTTCCCGCTTTGGCACGAAAGTAACCATTTTGCAGCGCGGCGATTCAATTTTTCCGCACTCTGAAAAAATACTTACTGATCGCCTCGCCGAGATACTCTCAAAGGAAGGGATAACAGTCGAAACAAATGTTGAGGTAAAAAGCGCGCGCAAAGAGGGCGATAAAAAAGTTGTCTCGTATCAAATCGGAGGGGTGCAAGAGGAAATATCCGCTGATGAAATACTTTTGGCGGTAGGCAAAACGCCCAACACGCAAGGACTCGGTCTTGATGTTGTCGGTGTTGAAGTAAACAAAGGGCAAGCGATTGTCGTCAATCAGTATTTTCAAACTTCCACCAAAAATATTTTTGCGGTCGGCGATGTTACAAGCGGGCCCTTGCGGCTTGAACCAACTGCCGGACGCGAGGGAACGCTTGCGGCAGAAAACGCGCTCAAGGGCACAACACTTTCTGTTGATTACAACGCTGTGCCCTATACCATTTTTACCGATCCCCAGCTTGCCGGTGTCGGTTTTACCGAGGACGAGCAAATGAAGCAAATGGGCGTTTGCGCCTGCCGCACGGTTTCGTTTGAGGATGTGCCAAAGGCAATCATCATGCGACGAACCGAGGGGCTTATCAAAATGGCGATTCACCCCCAGACAAAACAAATTCTCGGCGTGCATATTCTCGCGCCGAATGCCGGAGAGCTTATCGCCGAAGCTATGATATTGGTGAAAAACAAAAATACCATTGACGATGTAGTGAATTCTCTGCCGATGTTCCCGACGCTTTCCGAAGCAATAAAAATCGTAGCACTGTCTTTTACCAAAGACATTTCAAAATTAAGCTGCTGCATATGAACAACGACGACAAAACATTTCTCAAAATCGGGATTATAGGAGCATTCCTCGCTTCGCTCTGCTGCCTCGGCCCTCTTATTCTGATTGCGCTTGGAGTAGGTACTGCGGGAAGCATCCTCTCAATCGGCTATAACAAACCTTACTTCCTTGTCGGCGCGCTTCTGTTTTTTGTTATCGCCGGTTGGTTCTATTTCAGAAAGAAACAAAAGGCCGTTTGCAATTGCGGAGACGGATCGGGCAAGCTCGACAATAAGAAAATAGCGGTGCAGGTTGTGATTGCTCTCTGTGTGATGATTGCACTGTATCTTTTGTTCACATTCGTGCTCGTGCCTATTCTCGCGCCGCTCGTTTATAAATACCTTTACTAACTATGAACAAGAAACTTGTTTTAATCGCAGTCCCTCTCGTTTTGATCGGTGTTATCGGCTTTCGTTTGGCAACGCACAACGCCAACCCAGCAAACACTACGCAAGCGGCAAATACGAATAACTTGCGCCACGTTGCGCTAAAGATTGATGGAATGGACTGCGCATCCTGCCCTTACAATGTAGAAAATGCCCTCAAGGATACACCTGGTGTTGTGAATGCGACCGTTGGTTTTGTCGGCAAAGAAGTTGTGAACGGAACAGTTGATGGCAGAGGCGAAGTTGTATACGACGCAAGCAAAACCAATACCGACAAAATGATACAAGCTATTTTGCCGTACAAGGGCGCGGTGTTGAGCAATGAGGCAACGCAAACTGCCGAACTCACTCCGCTTTCTAAAACTTTTTAAGTTTATAGTCCTTTTGCTTACAAACGATTTTCAAATCAGCGAATTGTACTACTAGCAAAATTAATTTGTTTAATTTTCCATTTCAACTTTATGTAACGCTTGCCTACACATTCCATACTGCCTAATCTCTTCCCAGCTGGATAAATAAAAACCTATGAGTAATTCTTTTTCTTTTAGTCTTCTGGCAATTGTTTTCTCAAGGAAGGTTTTGGCAGCTTTATTCGGACAAACAGGGATAATTTCTGGGAATTGCTTATCCGTATTCTCTTGCCAAAAGCGTTTCTCAAAATAATACATATACTTATCAATCCGTTTATATAAGTCATCAGGCACAAAATAGTCAAAAATGTCTAAAAAATGTCGCTTAATCACTTTATTAGTGTCTTCAATAGACAAGTAACAGGATGGTTCGGGGCGAATCATATATCTCATGCCGAAAAGGTCAACTTTGGTATAAAAGCCAAGTTTGGCATTGACAGATGTTGCACCGGGCGTTGCCAAGACTGCCCTCAAAGTTATCGGCAAGACTGCTTCCGATATTTCTGAGGCAGCTACCAACGTAACTGGCGATGTAAAGAAAACTACGGCCCTTGCTTTTGGTAACTTACAGGAAGCTGTGGCAACCGGAGTTGAAAAAACACACGTAGCCTTAGCAAGTAGATTGAGCTCCGCCGTGGGTGGTTTTGAAGAGGGCTTTAATCGTTTCGGTAATGCAACTCACAGTGTAGCTAACGGGACCCTACAAATAATTACCGGTACTACTCACGCCATAGTGTACATGGGGAATAAAGGCGTGAATAACATTAAAGAAGACGTCGCGCTGCTGGCATTTAAGGTGGGAGAAGCTGTTTATCTGTAATATAACTCTTAATCACTCTTATCTGCGATTTTTTGGTCTACTTCATCAGTCAACTCTAACTTCATCCCAAACATTCTCATCATTCCGAGTAATCTTGTCGGCCGTGGCTAGAAAGACACTAATTTCATCATACGATCGTTCCAATAGTGATTTTGCATGAAAGAAAATTTTTCTTTTTAACTGGTTATTGGCACACACGATCAGAAGCGACGGGAATGGTGCGCCATTGGTATTTTCTTTCCACTGCCCATCATCAAAGTAATCAAAATAGTATTCAATTCTTTGAAAGTGATATTTGATAGGAACGTTATAGCTAAAAACCTCAAGGAAATATCTGTTATGTCCGGTTTTTACCTCCTCATCGATATAGCTGTCTGGCAAGGGTTTTGGGAAATAGGAATAGCCATACAGATCTTGTCTCGTAAAAAAGTTTATCGTTGAATCTTTTTCTTTATGTTTTAAGAAATATAAATAACAGTCAACGATAAAAAGGTTTCTGTTGATAAACTTCCTGCTGTACGATTTTTCCTTGTATATCCGATTGGTAAAACTTTTATCCAAATCTTCCTTTTTTATCACCTCACTTACTATTTTGCTTGCTTTTTGATCCAAACAATAAATATACGGTTTCGTTCTGTCTTTTTTGTTTGTAATGGCATAAATAAAATGATTTGTCAGTAAATGTTTAAGCCAGATTTTAATTCGATTGGGTGATTTATGATCAAATAACTTTTGTATCTGTTTAATTTGTAAATAACGGAATGAGTAAAGAAAGGAAATAATTCGTTGTTCTGATTTTGAGCAATTAGTAATAGACATATAGTTAATTGTATCCAGTTATATGTATATATAAAGATATAAGGATGTAATTATCGATACTTTAGCCTTATTATTTGTTTATTTTAGTGTCTACACGCGGACACTTTTTTTATCTCCTTTTCGAACCTGGTAATCCACCTCTTTTAGAAGGTGTGCTGTCCTGTTTAACAATCTTTTGTTGATTATTATCCACTGGAACGACAACTGGTTCTTTCGGCACGTATTTTTTTGCCCAGTTACGCCTTGAGGATTCAATTAGGCCGTTAATTTTGTCCTGGTTGCGCTTTTCCTCAATAGAGAGTGTGGTTCCTGAGAACGGTTCCTCCGGCTCAATGGCTGACATTTTCATAAAGAACTTGTATCGTGGCAGATTGACAATTTCTCCTGGTTTAACGTAGGGAGAAAACTGGGCAAGCATGAGGTTTTCATCAATCGGGCTTGCCGTTCGAAAACAAATAACGGTTCCGACGTTAGCTAGAATAACATTCACAACATTCCTATCTTCCTGTTGGGAGGTTGATTGTTCAGCGACAGTTAGTCTCAAGCCGAATTTTCGTCCACCGGATAGCAGTCTGGTAAATGAAGCGGTAGCAAAATTCTGGAATTCGTCGATAAAGAGATAAAACGGTGTTCTTTGTTTGGCACTCACTCTTGCCCGTCGCAGGGCCGCCTGATGAATTTTAGTAACGATCGTCATTCCCAGTAGCTGCATTGTGTCCTCCGAGATTTTTCCTTCGGACAGGTTACAGATAAGAATTTTTTGCTCATCCAAAATCTTATCGAAGTTAATGGTCGATTTGGGCTGCTCCAGAATTCTTTTGGCAATAGGAGAAAACAAGAACCTTCCGACTTTTGCTGTCACGCCGGATACCATTTTCACTATCTGATAGTTGCCAGCCCGACCAAACTCTGATTTCCAAAAATTCTTCAGATTTTCGTCATGGAGTTTATTCACTATGCTTTTTTGATATTGCGGGTTATTTAATAGATCATAGATCGTAAAAAGCGTTGCGCTTGGAACCGTAAAGGCCGTATAGATCGTATTTCGCAAAATATACTCGATCCGGTGAGCGTCGACATTTTCATCTTTTGAAAACACGCGGCGAAAGATTGAAATAACGCCTTCACAAACTAGTTCTTTTTCGAGTTCCATCATACCCTCGTCTTGGTTGGGCGTCAGTTCCAAAAGGTTAATTCCGATCGGGTATTTCAGATCATAGGGATTAAGATAAACAAGATCGTTTTTCCTATCAGGAGGAATAGTAGCCAGCAAATCCTCTGCTAAATCACCATGAGGATCAATAACAGCCAAGCCTCGGCCTTTTTGAATGTCTCCTTTGGCCATATGGAAAATAATAGTTGTCTTACCCGAACCAGTTTGGCCAAGAATGTAGACGTGGCGGGAACGGTCATCATCGGTAAGGCCAATATCGGTTGTCTGGCTGCCGTAGCTATTCCGACCGAAAACGACGTCCAATCTTTTTCCCTGTTTCAGGGATAAGGGCGCCGGTAAATCCCGGCTATGAACTTTTACCAAATCTTCTGTTTTGGTCGTATCGGTATATGGGAAATGGTAAATATCGGATAGTTCTGAGGCAGAAAGAATGGGATTTTGATTAAAACCGGTATTTGTAGACAACCTTCTTTGGGAAAAATCAGCAAACCGTCTGGCAAAAGAATGTGCAATAAATGAGCTTTTAGCAACGATCGACTGATACGCGCTACTCATCATGCCAAACGACGACATAATCCCCTCTAACCGACTCTCAATATCAGCTTGGTCCTTTCCCATAATCAGAATCCGTATTGAGCATTCAAATAACTGTTGATCGATTTTCTCTTTGACGACCGTTTTTAGCTCCTGCTCGTACGGGTTTAATATCTCCCTGGGAATTGCCTTATCTAGAGCCTGTGTTGTCATTAAAAACGGTATGGATTTACTTTGAGGATCGATAAATCCCAAAAACATACTAAAGACAAACATAAAAGCGAATGAAACTATCTTCCACACAACCTCAATCGCTAAAACAAAAATGGAAAGTACCGGAATAGTGGCGAGTTGGTCAAAAAGTCCTTTTTGTAATACCGGAGTTAACGCTTCTGACCCATACATCTTTTGTCGGAGCGTGTACATTTCTTTGACCTGGCTTTGATGGAAAGAATTTAGTACTGGTGTGGCAATTAACTGAAAGGCAACCAAGCTCCCAACCTCTAAAGACGCCATTTGACCGGTGAGATATGAAATAGGATCGTTTTCAGATAACGATTTCTGTTTGGTCAAAGGCAAGGCAAAATGACTGGATAATTTCAGATCAACAATTGTTTTACTTACATCACTGGCACTTCTTTTCTCGGTGAGGTAATCGTCAACTTTACTGATTTTTATACCGGGTAAATACGATAACAGACTTCGTTTTAAAATCTCGGCATCTTTCTCAGGCGCCACCATCAAATAACGGATTCCCTCTTTTTTGGTTGAAACAATCTCAAGCGAAAACTGTTTCTTTCTTCCCAGAAACGAATCGGCAGATGATATTCTTTTGGCCAGGGTGTGAATTAGTGTATACAACTGTTCGGTAGCATACGCGGATTTACTGGTATCGGCAGGAAAGGTTAATTCCAAATAGGTATTCGTACGAGTTGTTTTCATTGTTTTGGAGGCAGCAAAAGGAATTACTGTTCGAATAAACCAAACGATGACCTTCACAATAAGAACAAGGAAAAGAATGGTAACAATCGGCCCAAGAACAACAAGGAGAGTAAAACCTACAGGAGAAAGCGCGGGAAATGGTAATGAGATTAAAAAGTGGTAAAACGCCAATCGCCAGCTAATCGGAAGTGGTAGTCCAAGTGCTACCGTAAGCAGGAATGCATGATTTACAGACATAACGTGGTTCTGGATTTGATGAAGTAGCTGCAGCTGCTCAAGATCAGTTGAGGATAAAGTGGCAGTCGGTATGGGTGTAATCGTGGCTGTGCTCACATTGCACAGATTGTACTAGAAAATACCAGATATTCAAGAGAAAGGGCGAAATCTTGCTATAATTAGCTTTATGAAAACAATAGTATTATCAGACACTCATCTCTACGAAGAATTTGATGAAAAAAAATTCAATTTTCTCAAAAGAATAATCTCTAAGGTGGACAGAGTCATTATTAACGGTGATTTTTGGGATTCCTATATCTGCAGCTTTTCAGATTTTATTAATTCCCCATGGAAAAAGTTATTTCCTTTATTAAAAACGAAGAAGACAGTCTATATTTATGGAAATCATGATAAAAAATCATTAACGGATAAAAAAAACATCACTTTTCTCTGATATTCAAGTAGAAAAATATCGTCTTCAAATAGGAAATATGACCTATCACATAGAACATGGAAATCATTATGATATATCTTTAAGCAAACTTGATAACGCCCTCAATGACGAAGATAATATTCTGAGACCTCCTAGGTTGTTAACGAAGTATTTTAAAAAAATAGCGGGGAAAATTATAAGGTTATCAGATAAATTTATCTTAAAACTCCTATATGAAAAACAGAACAGAGAACTCAAAAATATTATTAAAAATAAACAGACTAAAAATAATTTCTATCTTTTTGGACACACACATTTAGCCGAGATTGATAATAATTTAAACTTTATTAATACAGGAATGGTTCAATATGGAATAGGCCAATATCTCGTTATTGATGAAAATGGATTCGATTTAAAAAATGAATATTACGAGTAACAAAAACTGAAGACTCACAAGAAATAAAGACTAAAAGGATCGATCAAACACTAGCTAAATTGGAAGGATATTCGAAGATTTAACTTTCAAAATTTTGGCAATCTTATTTAACACCTCAAATGATGGATTTTCTTCACCCCGTTCAACCCTTGCATAGAAATTGACGTGAATTCCCGCTTTTTCGGCTACTTTCTCCTGGGTTAAACCAGTCTTCTTACGAGCCTTTTTTAGCTTTTCTCCTAAAGCGGTTAATACTTTTTGATTGTGTTTTCCTAACATATTTGCTTTTTTCTTTAATCACTTAATTGCTCTTGACAAGCATAAAAGATGAGTCTAAAATAAACAGTATACGGATAGTTAATAATCATTGACTATGTCTAATACTGATAAACTTTTAGCCTCCAATACCCAAGTATATACTATTTCTTCATCCGCAAACAAGAAAAATGCCGATCTTACACGTTTAGTGGCGTCATCACTCTCCACACAGGAACGGATACACATTTTAGCCAATGTAATTGTCGACCGGCTCATGGAAATGCAAAGACAGGGGACGTTAAAAGTAACCTAAAAACGATATGGAAATGGAAATAAAGCGGGAAAATGCAGTCGCTGCAATCCGCGTTTCATCAGTCAAACAGGGTTTACAAGGAGATTCTCCGCAAGCTCAACAGGAGCAAATTGATCGGTTCGCTGAGACACACAACCTTCAGATCAAAAAATATTTTGTATTTATGGAATCTGCCTCAAAAGAACAGCAGCCGATCCAGGAGGCCATCGACTACTGCAAAAATCCCAAGAATCACATCGATGTTTTTATTATCAAATCGATTGACCGTTTCACTCGCGGAGGCTCCTATTTCTATGACTTTTTGAAAATGCAGCTGACGAATTACGGCGTCAGACTCGTCGATATCTACGGAATTATTGGCTCTCAAGAAGTAAATACGCTTGAACACCTCGGTGTCAAATACAATTGGAGCGTTTATAGCCCTACCAAAAAAGCAGAAATTCTTGAAGCAGAACGGGCAAAAGACGAAATGCGCGATATCATGAGTCGGATGATCGGCGCCGAAATCCGCTACGTCAGGCTTGGGTATCGGGCACGTCAGGCGCCTTTTGGTTATGTTAATGAGAAGGTTGAGACTCCTCACGGAAAACGGATAATCCTCAAGCCGCATCCAGAAGAGTCCTACTGGATACTAAAAATGTTTGAATTGCGTATCCAAGGGACACTCACCGACGAGCAAATAGTCGATGAGGTGAATAAACTTGCCTTTCGATCACGAACGCGCCTTATTCGATCTCATGAGGATAAAAAGCAGGTAATCGGCAAACTTGGCGGTAAGAAACTTCATATTAAGCAGCTTTGGCGCTATTTGCAAAGACCGATATACGCCGGCATAAACGTCGAGAAATGGACACAAGGACAACCAGTAAAGGGCAAATACGACGGGATTGTCACTATCGATATGTTTAACCGGGCCAACCGCGGGAAAGTAACGATTGTTGAAGAAGACGATAGCGTCAAGATCTATCGCAATATTCCTCCCCGATATTTGGTCAAAAAGGGTGTGCGAAATCCCGATTTTCCCTATAAACGTTATGTTATGTGCCCCGAGTGCAAAAAACCTCTATTTGGCAGCGCCTCACGCGGTAAAATGGGAAAATACTACCCAGCCTATCACTGTAATAAACGGGGTCATTATTTCAGAGTATCCAAAAAAGAATTTGATTTAACGATCTTAAACTTCGTTAAACGCCTCCATGTAACCCCTAAATATGCCGAGCGGTTCAAAGAGGAGGTTGTCAAGGAATGGAATAGAAGGCAGGCTGAGATAAACAAAGATAAACTTCATATTGACCAAAAAATCCTAGAGCTGCAAACGTCGGCCAGGCTTATTGCCGACAAAATCAAGATGCTTTCTTCAGAAACCGCTATCCGGTTTATGGAAGAGGATCTCCTCAAGATCGAAAAACAAATCGAGGACTTAAGCCTTAAAAAGGCTCAAGATCCCGAAAAAGATATCAATATAGAAGAAGTCGCAGCAACCATCAAATATTTTCTGGAACACCTCGATAAATTGCTGTTAGAAGGCTCAAATCCAATCAATCGAGCCATATACTTTGGCCTACTTTTTAACACTGCACCAGCATACAGCGATCTGATTTCTGGAACACCCAATTTAGCCGAATATATCGCCCTAAATGAGCAGTTCAATCGTGATCAGTCGCTACTTGTGACCTCATTGGGATTCGAACCCAAGTTAGCGGGATGAGAACCCGCTGTCCTAGACCGGGCTAGACGATGAGGCCTTACCTGCGAATTATACCGTATACTAAGCAACTAGCGCAGCTATTTCAGTAGGTTGCAATCCGGCATTCGCTGCTGCCATGACTTGCAACTGCTGCCTGCGCCAGTTCAATTTCCATAGAGGGCATGTTACGTGTGGTTCTGTGTGATTGAGTTCTCCGTTACCAACACAAAACAACTCGCCCAGCAAGCTAAGCGAGTGGGCACACGTAGAGCACTCATGTTCAACCGTCGACGGTGTAATCACTTACTCATTGTAGCAAAATATCCTATATAAATAAAGACTATTCCATCTTCGGCAGGTCTACAACGTCCCGTGCGTGGCGCTCGGCAAGGGCGAGCCCGGCAACATGTGCACGTAGCGTCTGCTCCGGCACGCTTTCCGGCGCGATCCATTCCCATCCCTCGCACTTTTCCGGCTCCCTCAGAGTGAGCTCACCGCTGTAGCTCTCGCAAACAAACGTAAAGTGAATAAAATCGTACCCGTCCTGCCCGTCCCGCACCACCCCCACATAAAGCAGCTTCTCGGCCGAGAGTCCCGTCTCCTCGAGTAGTTCTCGCCGTGCAGCGTCTATCAGAGTCTCGCCTACTTCCAGCCTGCCGCCCGGCATCCCCCACCATCCCTGGTGATAACTATTTTTCCTCCTACCTAAAAGGACTCGTCCCTGGTAGTCACGGACAACGACCGTTACACCAAGGTGCTGGTGATCAGTCATCGGTTACTCCTCCGGATGGGCGAGAGCGTCAGCTTTTGTGTGGTGAACAACACGATCAGGGTGGTTTGCGGGAGAATATATGGTATACAGCCGTGCAACAGCAGTATCAGATACGTTTATCACGTTGTGTGTCGTGCCAGCGGGAACGATAGCCGCCATGCCCGATGTAAGGGTAGCAGTTTCCCCATTCATGACAATCTGCACAGTACCTTCCTCTATGCGGAAAAATTGGTCGACCGTATCATGTGTCTCTACACCAATCTCCTCGGTTGGTTGCAAGGCCATAAGTACCAGCTGACAATGTGGCCCGGTGTAGAGTACGCGGCGGAAGTCACCGTTCTTTTTGGTAAGCTCCTCCAAATTGCCGATGTATCCGCTCATATGCGCTCCTTCCTCGGCCGCCGAAGTTTTAACGTAGGCAGCCATTCTTACCTTTAATATACACTGTCCTAATTTTCCTAGTTAGCATACGTACTATAGGTATATTGACACTCCCACCTGGTTTGCTATTATGCTCAGGCGCCCTTCAGTATAGAGGGCGTATCCTTTACAGGAATATATGACGACACTAAACGACAAAATCCAGTTCACCGTCGACGGCTTGGCCGAAATCCAAGCAGAGCTCGACGAGTTAAAAGAAAAAAAACTCCCCACCGCGGTTGAGCGCGTTGCACGTGCCCGTGACTTCGGCGACCTCTCCGAGAACGCCGAGTACCACGCCGCCAAGGAGGAGCTGTCCTTCATCGAAGGTCGCATCGAAGAGCTCGAGGAGATCGTAAAAAAAGCCGTCGTGGTCAAAAAGGACAATGGCAACTCCGAGGTGGGTATTGGTTGTAAAGTAACCGTCGAAGTTGGGGGTCGTGAACAGACCTACGAAGTCGTCGGTGAGTGGGAAGCCGATCCCATGAAAAAGCGCATCTCGCACACATCACCCCTGGGTTCGGCACTCCTCGGCAAGAAAAAAGGCGACGCGGTAGAGTTCGAGGCACCGGCCGGCAAAGTCATCTACAAGATCAAAAAAATCCACTAAGCACGTCGTGGTAGATCGGTATACCCCGGCTACCAGCCGGGTGTTTTGGTATACTGACGAAAGACAAATATGGCATCACGTTTAGAAGAGATACGAAACCAACGACTAGCAAAGCTCAAGAGATTGCGCGAGCTGGGACTGGATCCCTATCCCGCAAAAGCTCATAAAGACCTCGGAAACGGCGAGGTTGCCGCTCGATTTATAGAGCTGGAAGGCAAAGAAGTCTCGCTGGCTGGCCGCCTTCGCGCCATCCGCTCCCACGGGAAGATTGCCTTTGCCGATCTCGAGGATCAGTCCGGCCGCATCCAACTGTTTCTTCGGGGAGACTATGGTTTCCCCGATCTTTCACTTTTGGATGTCGGCGACTTTGTCGAAGCTAAGGGAGTAGTTATAAAAACCAAAACAGGCGCCATCTCGCTAGATGTAAAGACGCTGCGCCTCCTGACCAAATCGCTCCGCCCCCTGCCGGAAGCGTGGGGGACACTAAAGGATCCCGACCTCATGTTCCGCCGCCGCTACCTTGATCTTATCTTGAGCCCCGAACATCGTGATCTATTTGTTAGGAAGAGCAAGTTCTGGGCGGTGGCGCGCCTATTCATGGCTAAAAACGGCTTTATGGAAGTGGAGACACCGGTTTTGGAGCACGTGACCGGCGGCGCTGACGCCAAGCCATTCGTCACCCACCACAATGCCTTGGACGAAACATTTTATCTCAGGATCTCAACTGAGCTCTACGAAAAACGCTTGATAGGTGGTGGGTTCGAGAAAATTTACACTTTAGCGCCAAATTTCCGGAACGAGGGGATAGACGACGAACACTTGCAGGAATACTACCAACTGGAGTGGTACTGGGCCTACGCCAACTATCGAGACAACATGGAGCTAACCAGAAATCTCTTTATCGAACTGGCAACGCAAGTGTATGGCACCACGAAATTCACCCGTGGCAAACACACGTTTGACCTCGGGGGCGTTTGGGAGGAGCTAGACTACACCACGATTATCCTCGACCGGCTAGGAGTAGATATCTTCCACGATCCGGATAAAAAGATGGTCGAGGTACTCCTGAAGCACGGGGTACGTCTGGATGGCGGGGTAAACCGCGCCCGCCTAGTCGACAATCTGTGGAAGATAATCCGCGCCGATGTCGCCGGCCCCGCCTTTCTCGTGCACACCCCGAAATTCATCTCACCGCTTGCCAAGTCTATGCCAGACAATCCCGAATTGACCGAGCGGTTCCAGATCATCCTCGCCGGCAGTGAGCTCTCAAACGGCTATAGCGAACTAAACGACCCTGCCGACCAGCTGGCTAGGTTCCGGGAGCAGCAAAATGCCAGAGATGCCGGCGACGACGAAGCCCAAATGCTCGACATAGACTACGTGGAAATGCTGGAGTACGGCATGCCCCCCACCTCCGGTCTCGGTGTCTCCGAACGACTATTTTGGTTCCTGGAAGACGTTACCGCGCGCGAAGGGACACTTTTCCCCCAGACCCGCCGGCACGTCTCTGACTTGACCCGCCGCATCTATAATCTTCCAGAGGAAAAAAAGTCGAGCTCGTCCAAGCATGATAGTCATACACAAAATCCCGCTACGACGGTGAAGGTAAAGAAATAATGGTCACGCGCGACGAAATCACCAAATTTGTCGAAACGACTATTGGGGCAGATATCCTCGAGCGCGCGAAAACCGAAGATATCTACGGCAATGGCGTCCAGGTAGTCGGAAATGAAAAAGTAAAAAAGATCGCGCTCGGCGTCTCGTGCAACCTAGACTTCCTCGACGAAGCCGTAAAAGCAGACGCGGATTATTGCATTTTCCACCACGGCCTCGACCTCACCTCACACAATCTTGTGTACTCGCGCCTTCATCCGGCAATACAAAAGCGGCTGGAGGTAATTTTTGCAGAGGAGCTGACTGTTGCCGGCTATCATTATTCGTTGGATGTACAGCCGGCGTTTGGCAACAACGCAACGCTAATAAAATTGCTCGGCGCCCGTCGTCTAGAAATACCATATTCGAGCGGTTGGGGTTGGGTTGCGGAATTCGACAACCCTGTTGACACTCAGTTGATCGCCAAAAAACTAGCCGATATAACGAGTCATGATGTTTTTTCCGTATACGGCGGACCAAGTAAAGTAAAACGATTGGGAGTGTGCACAGGGGCGGCTAAACCATATGATAAAGAAATCTGGGAAATCATCGACAAGGGCATAGAACTCCATATTGCAGGGGAGATCGCCGAACCGGGCCCAGCTTTTGCCAAAGAGATGGGTTTCAACTATTTTGCCGCCGGTCACTACGCGACCGAAGTGTTCGGTGTCCAAGAACTAGGCAAAAAACTAAAAGAACATTTTGGTAGCAAACTGGAAGTGGAATTCATAGATATTCCAAATTCACTGTAATAAAAGAAGGGATCCATGAGCAAAGACGAAACAAGATTTACTATAGATCAACTTAGGAAAGACAAAATCATTTACGCCTTAGAATCTATTGCCACAACAATTATCGTCCTTCTCATAATACTTGTATTAGGGGCTTTAGGATTTGATCTTAGTTCCTACATTCCAGTCGTTGCCATTTTTGGTTTGTGCAGTGTTGGATATTGGCTTTATGCCATGGTTGGCAACTACTATCGTCTCCAGAAAATTCGGCAGTTAGAAAAGAACTTGAGTGAATAGTTTATAGTAAAACAATGCCACAGTCTTACAAAGACTTGTTTACATATCGCTTCTCTCTGATAATTTACGATTTAACGGTAGAGTTCTGTCAAAGATGGATACTTGATGGTCGTCTAAACGGAAATATTGGCTACGCTCCAGACAAAAGACTAGCCGACCAAATGATTCAGGCCGCCAGAAGCGGCAAACAAAATATTGCCGAGGGCTCGGCTGATATGAAAACTAGTCTCAAAATGGCCATAAAGCTAACTAATGTGGCGTCTGCCTCCCTTGAGGAGCTGATAGAGGACTACGAAGATTATTTAAGGGTTAGACATCTGATGGTTTGGGACAAAGCCGATCAACGAACTCTATATTGGCGGTCAAAGACCGCCAATCTCGTAAGTCACTTAAGTAACTTAGGTAACTTAAGTACCCTAAGTCTTCTCCCGCTCCCGCGAGAACCGGAGATTGCCGCCAACCTTCTTCTGACCCTTTGCCACCAAGCCACATTCCTGTTGTCTCGCCAAATTGCCGCCATGGAGCAAAAACACATTCGGGAGGGTGGCTATACTGAGAGGCTGTATAATCAGCGAATAGAATACAGGAGGAAGAATGGTAAGTAGAGACGACGCCCTAAAAATCGTTCGTGAATACGTAAAAAACGAGAATCTCGTCCGCCACATGCTTGCAGTAGAAGCGGCTATGGCCGCGTACGCCAAAAAGTACGGCGAGAACGAGGAAAAATGGCGCGTCACTGGCCTCCTCCACGACTTTGACTGGGAAATCCACCCGACCTCTGCCGAGCACCCCACCAAAGGCGTGCCCATCCTCCGCGAGCGAGGAGTAGACGAAGACGTGATCCAAGCTATCCTCGGCCACGGCAACCACACCGGGGTCCCCCGCGAGTCGCTCCTGGCCAAAGCCCTCTTCGCCTGTGACGAGATTACCGGCCTCGTGACGACCGTGGCCCTCGTTCGCCCCAGTCACCAGATAGGGGACGTGGAGGTAAAGAGCATTAAGAAAAAATTTAAAGAAAAGTCGTTTGCCGCCGGGGTCAATCGCGAGGAAGTAGAGCAGGGGGCTCGTGAGCTTGGCGTAGATTTGTGGGAGGAACACATCCCTTCTGTTCTTGCAGCCATGCAAAGCATTGCCCCGGAGCTAGGACTGTGACTACTTCTTGAAAGAAGCCTTCTCCCTAATTGACAAACATAATATCCTATAGCTATAATAGCAATATGGTTTATACATCAACGACTGTAAGTACCCGTGGAATTACCCCACAAAAAATCAAAGAGGCTTGGGCACCTGGAACAAGATTAGTCCCAGAATCTGGTATGGGCATTAGCCAACGCACTTTAGAGAACTTTGCTGCGGTTTTAGGCCTAGAAGATGCTTCGTATATCGCACCCTATATAGGTGAGATCATTACTGTTGGTGTACAAAATGAAATTATTTCCCCTAGCAGCCGGGGTGGATACATAGTTGAATACCTGTTCAAATAAGATACAATAACCTCAGTTATAAAAAGCGTCTGAGGTTGGCTTTCCACCAGCCGATGCTCTCCGGTAATTCGGAGCGGGTAAGCCCGTGATAGCAGGCAAAGAGAAGTAAGTACGGTGGCACCACGTCACAAACGTCCGCACAGGGGAGTTTGTACGTGGTTTTTTGTTGCCCAATTTGCAACAATGGCCATTGGTACTTGTATGAAAATTGAAAATTGTTACTTGAAAATTGACCAACAACAGGAGGGCATATGCTCGACCAACAATATCTCCGCGATCACGCGGAAACAGTAAAAAAAGCTACGGCGGACAAGGGGTTTGACCCGTCCGTTGTCGATAAGTTTTTAGCCAGCGATGTACGCCGTAGAGACTTGATCACTGCAGTTGATGCCCTGCGTGCCAAGCGCAATGCGCTCAACGAGCAGCTTAAATCAGCCCGCACGGAAGAGCTGATTGCACAAAGCAAAGAATTAAAGGCCGAGCTTGCAAAGCAAGAGCCCGAGTTAGAAAAAATTGACAAAGAATGTTTTTCTCTTGCCTACCGCATCCCCAACCCCGCCGCTCCCGACGTGAAAGTAGGGGGAGAAGCAGACAACGAGGTGCTTCGCCAAGTCGGCACGCCGAAGGATTTTTCCTTTTCCGTCCGCGACCACCTCGAGATAGGCCGTCTTACCGGCACGATCGACATGGAGAGCGGCACCAAAGTGGCCCAGTCCGGCTTTTACTACATAAAGGGTTGGGGCGCCATGCTGGAATTTGCGCTCGTGCAGTATGCCATGAAGAAACTAATGGCAAAAGGCTTTACTCCGGTCATTACCCCCAACGTTGCCAAAGAGGCGAGCGTGACTGGCTGTGGTTTCCAGGCACGGAGCGATAAAGAACGGCAGATATACCACCTGGAGGGCGAGGATCTCGACCTTATTGCAACAGCAGAAATCACGCTCGTTGGTCAGCATCAAGGAACTACTTTTCATGCCGATAGTTTGCCTAAGAAATATGCGGGATACAGCTCATGCTACCGCTACGAAAAAGGCAGCTATGGCAAAGACGTCCGCGGTATCCTCCGTGTCCACGAATTTCGCAAAGTCGAGATGGTGGTCTTTTGCTTGCCAGAGGAAAGTGACAAGATCCACGAAGATTTGCGCGACATAGAAGAGGAAGTGTGGCAAGAGCTCGGCATTCCGTATCAGGTTATAAAAATGGCGACCGGCGACCTCGGCAATGCCGCCTCTCGCAAATACGACCTCGAAGCCTGGATGCCGTCACAGAAAAAGTATCGCGAAGTGACATCAACCAGTAACACCACCGACTTCCAAGCTCGCCGCCTCGGAATCAAAGTAAACCGTAACGGGAAGACAGAATACGTGCACACGCTAAACGGTACCGTATTGGCACTCGGCCGCGCCATGATTGCGATCTACGAGAACTACCAGAACGAAGATGGCAGTGTCACCGTTCCCGAAGTGCTAAAGCCATACCTAGGGGTAGATGTCATCCCGGTCGCAGAGAAGTAACATGCCAAAAATATCTTTTGTGTATTTCGATGTCGGTGGCGTACTCGTTAGAGATTTCTCCGACTCAGATAAATGGTCAAAAATGCTCCATGATATGGGGTTTAAGGATGCTGACGTACCAGCATTCGATATTATCTACGACGAATTTGAAAAGCAGGTGTGCGAAGGGAAGTACCACGTAGACGAGTTGGTTCCACGCATTGTTAAAGAATTTAATCTCTCCATATCTCCCGATTTCTCTATGCAAAAATATTTTATTGAGCATTTTGATAAAAACGTGGAGTTATGGGCGCTCATTAAAAAATTGGCAAAAACAACGAAGGTTGGCCTCCTTACCGGTCAGTATCCAGGATTACTCAATGACATTCGTGCAGCCGGCCTTTTTGATTTTGACAACTGGTCTGCGGTTATAGATACAAGCATTGAAGGAATAAACAAACCAGACCCTAGAATCTATCGCATTGCCGAGGCGCGCACCGAACTACCGGCCAAAGAAATTCTCTTTGTGGACAATCGAGAAAAGAATCTGATACCTGCCCGCGAACTTGGCTGGCAAACATTTCTGTATGACTCGCGTGACTATCGACGAGCTAGCTCCGATTTAAGCAAATTTTTAGGGTTGTAAATGGTATACTCGTCCCATGCTCAATATCTTGGGAAAACTTTTTGACGGCAACACGCGGGAATTAGATAGGCTAAAGCCGATTGTTCAGGCTGTAAACGATTTTGAGCAAAGCATTCAAAAGCTAAAAGACAAAGATCTAGCCAGCAAAACCGCCGAGTTGCGCCTACGCTTAGAGAATGGTGAGTCGTTGGACGATCTCGTTCCCGAAGGACTGGCCACCGTCCGTGAGGGGATCCGCCGGGTGACCGGCGAGCGTGCCTACGATGTGCAACTCATGAGTGCACTTACCCTCTACCATGGCAAAATCGTCGAACAGAAGACGGGCGAGGGTAAAACGCTCTCAGCCGCCTTGGCCGCGTATCTTCGTGCAATACCAGGCAAGGGCGTCCACGTGGTTACGGTGAACGATTATCTTGCTCGCCGTGACGCCGGGTGGTATGGACGTGCCCTCATCATGCTCGGGCTCAAAGTTGGCGCTATCTATTCCGGTATGGGAGATACCCCCGCCGATATTCTCGACATGGAGTACCACGATCCCGGCGAGGAAGACGAACGCTTGACCCATCTCCGCCGCGTGCCGCGCCAGGAGGCCTATGCCGCCGATGTGACCTACGGTACCAATAACGAGTTTGGGTTCGACTACCTCCGCGACAACATGGTGCACCGCCTCGGCGATAAAGTACAACGTGGCCACTACTTCGCGGTAGTAGACGAAGTAGATAGTATCCTCATAGACGAAGCGCGCACTCCGCTCATAATTAGTGCCCAGGGCGCCGAACCGACAGAAAAGTATCGAGAGTTTGCCGGACTAGTTACCACCCTCACCAAAGACACAGACTATGACGTCGACGAAAAACTACGCACCGTTAGTCTCACAGACTACGGCATTCGCCGTCTGGAGCAACGCCTGGGCGTAAAGAATTTATACGAAGAGTCATATGAGTCGGTTCACCACGTAGAGCAGGCATTGAAAGCAGCAACGCTTTTCGAGCGCGACCGTGATTACGTCGTAAAAGATGGCGAGGTCATCATCGTAGATGAACATACAGGTCGTCTTATGTATGGCCGCCGCTACTCGGACGGCCTGCACCAAGCGATCGAAGCCAAAGAAGGGGTAAACATTCAGCAGGAGTCGCGCACCCTGGCAACCATTTCCCTGCAAAATTACTTCCGCATGTACGAACACTTGGCAGGCATGACCGGCACTGCGGCAACTGAAGGTGAAGAATTTAAGAAAATCTACAACCTCGACGTTGTAGTGGTCCCCACTCACCGACCCGTAGTTCGCACGGATTTTCCTGACCTCATCTACAAAACAACGCGAGCTAAATATGCCGCGATAGCATCGGCCGTTGCCGAACTTCATGCAAAAGGTGTGCCGGTCTTGATAGGCACCAAGAGCATCGAAAACAACCAAATAATTAGCAAATACTTGAAACGCAAGAATCTACCACACAACGTGCTAAACGCCAAAAATCACGAATCTGAAGCAAAGATTATTGCAAATGCGGGTACGCTTGGTGCAGTCACCGTTGCCACGAACATTGCGGGTCGCGGTGTGGACATAATATTGGGCGGCGAAAAGCCGCAACCAACCAGTAAAACCTACAAAAAAGACCTTGCAGAATGGCAAAAGAATCATGATGCAGTCGTTGCAGCCGGTGGTCTCCATGTTCTAGGTACGGAGCGTCACGACTCACGCCGCATAGACAACCAACTTCGTGGTCGCGCCGGTCGTCAGGGCGACCCTGGTTCCTCACGATTCTATGTGAGTTTAGAAGACGACCTCATGCGAATATTCGGCGGGGACAAGATCGCCGGCATTATGACTGCCTTAAAGATTCCCGAAGAAGAGGCAATAGAGCATCCGATGGTTTCCCGGGCACTCGAGTCAGCACAAGTAAAAGTTGAGGGATTCTATTTCGACAAACGTAAACAAGTGGTGGATTATGACGACGTCATGAACAAACACCGCACGGTGATCTATGAGTTGCGAAACAAACTTTTGGAGGAAGCAGAACACGATCGTAGCGCACTTCGCGCCCGTATTCTCTCTCTCATCGGAGAGGAAATAGCGCTTACAGTACAGGCTCGCGCGGCCGAGGGGTTATCGGCAAAAGAAATAAACGCAATCGTAAAGGAATTTATTACGATGATTCCGTTCGATGACGCTTCGCAAAAACGACTAGAGGCAGAGCTCGGTAAAACAAAAGATCCAAACGCCGTCACTGCCGCGCTGCAGGATATTGCCAAAAAGACATACGAGGGACGGGTAAAACAATTCGGCGACGACCTTTCGTCGCAAATCGAGAGTTTTATATACCTAGGATCGCTCGACGAAAAGTGGATGGATCACCTGGACAATATGGAAAGTCTACGCGATGGTATCGGTCTACGCGGCTACGCCCAGCGTGACCCCCTGGTAGAATATCAGCAAGAAGCTTTTGGTATGTTCGAGCGTTTGATAGGCGCAATAGAAAGCGATGTTGTTCGCAAGATCTATAGAATCACCCCAATACAGCAGCCACCAACACCGCAACCAATTGTTCTTCGCAAAGATGCCGCAAGTCCCGTAGGGGTGGGGTCTTCTCGCCCGCAAAATACCATTGTTCCCGCCGCCAAAACCATCAAAAAATTAAGCCGTAACGACTTGTGCCCTTGTGGGTCTGGAAAGAAGTGGAAGAAGTGCCACTATCCGGAAATACCACGATAGTCATGCTGGCTTACCCGCCGAAGCTTCAGCATAGGAGGGTGCGGTCCCGGGAAAAAATGGAAGCACTGCCACTACCCACAAAAGGGTTGATATAATAAAACCATGCAGAATTTGCTCCTAATCGGCGCCTCAAATTATCTCGCTCAAGACTTAATTTATCGCATCCCCCAATCTACACAAATTATAGGAGTGGCCATAGAAGAAGCCACAGATCGTCATCGCGAATTCATGGCACTAGGACAGGCCAATCTTCACAAAGAAGTTCTTGATATTACCAAAGAGGGGATCAGTTGGTTGGATAAGCTTATCAATAAGTATGGCGACTTTGATAGTATGGTCTATTTTCCATGCCAAAATGCGAAAAATCCCTTCACGAAGATCACCGAACAAGACTTTGATCAAGCAGTCCTTGTCAATGGCAAACTTCCCTTTCTTATATCTCAAAAAATTATCCCAGGAATGCAAAAAGTCAGGCATGGTAGGATAGTTTTTATCGGTAGCATCTGGTCTATCAAAGGGCATTCTGAATTTGGTCAAGAATACGCCATCACCAAAGCGATGGAAAACCAATTAGCAAAACAGATTACCGCTGTATATATGAAAGATAATATTACCGCCACATCGCTCATCTTTGGTTCAGTAAATCTTCATCTAACTAGTCAAAACGAAAAACCTCTTTTTACAGAAGAGGATAGGGTGATTGGTCACCAAGAAATGGCTGAATTTATCGCAACGCTGCTTGACGAAAATAAGCGTTCATTCGCTGGTGCAACAGTTTTACTAGACAATGGATCGCTCACAATCCAGGGGATATAACGCGTGGTAAAGACATCCGCCAAGCCGTTTACGCTCGAAGAAATAAATGATCTCAAGGCTCATTTTTCCGGGTATATAAAAACGGTGATAGATATTGAAGAAAGAATCTGCTCAGCCGGCATGGATCGCCACTACGAGGGTGAGAAAATTTTATTAAGCCAAGGTAGCAAACAATCCGATATTTGGGGCGGAGGCATAGATACAGAAACGAAAGAAATCGACTATAACTCTTTTATTAATATTCGCCCCCAAGATAATAATCCCAGCAACGACATTCTCGATATAAAATTGCGGAAACGATATGAAGAACTGACAAAATTCTTCTTCAAGGCAATCTATGACTGACAAGCAAAAACTCGCCATGCAAGCGCTGTCACAAGATTTATATCGTGTGGCCGTAGGCCGCTATCGCGGCCAAAAAACAATGGCCACACGTTTTACAGACGAGGCCAAGAACAGGCTACGCGAAATAAATGACACATCGTTCAGAGAAAAAATCCAATTATCCTTGAATTCCACCGCCGAGCGCAGCGCGGAAGATCTACTCATGTACAGCGTACTTGCTAGGAACAGAGCAAAATAAGTATGAAACGTCTCCATCGCCGTCATGTCCACTACGCCATGATTACCGGCGGGATCGTACTGCTCCTCTCTGCCGGGCTCTACGGGCTCGTCTCGGGCCGCGCCTACTTCAGCACCGAAAGCGTCGTCGCCACAGTCGAGTCTATAAAATCATTTGGCTTGCTGACGCCGGCGATCATTTTTGCAATGATTCTCCTGCCGTACGCCATTCCCTTTTTCCCCGTCCCGGCACAATTTGTCGAAATTGCTGTCGGTCTCATTTTTGGCTTTTGGCCGGGGTTGTTTGTCGCCTGGGCGAGTCAGATGGCAACGGCAGCCATCACATTTGCAATATCGGACAAGCTCGAACACGTAGTTGCCAAGAAGATCGCCACCTCTCCCACACTCAAATTTTTTCACAACTTTTTGCATCGCCATGGTGCACTCGCCGTATTTTCACTTCGTGCCACCATGTCTTCCCCGCTTAATGTGAGCTATCTCGCCGGCTTTTCCGATATGCGCCCGATACCCTTTCTCTTGGCAACAGGATTTGGTGTTATCCCAGAAGTGACACTTTTCGTTTATGTCGGCACGCTCATTGCAGCGCGAGTAGAGCTCAGCATTATCATGATTTTTGCAATAGTACTTGGCCTTACGTATCTACCAACACTTGTCGTAATGTTATACTGGGGAAAAAGGAGGTAAAGCATGTGCTACAACTGTGGTTGTGGGAACCCAAACGATGATATGGGAGATCCAAAAAATATTACGACCAAAACGTTTGACGAGGCGGCCAAGGCCGAAAAGCAGTCACGCGAAGAGGCAATGAAAAATACGCTCGATCTCCTCAAACGCCAGTTGGATAGCGATGCGAAGTAACACGTCGTGGTCTCCTGTTGCGGACTGGTACGGCAAGATCGTTGGGAGTAGTGGCCACTACTTTCATCAGCATGTTATCCTCCCCGGTCTCAAAAAACTTATCAATCTAAAAATTGGCGAAAAGGTGCTAGATGTCGGATGTGGTCAAGGAGTGTACGCGAGAGCCATAGATTCGCGAGTAAGCTATATAGGTGTCGACATATCGGAGAAACTCATAGAAGAAGCCCGTCGGCTCGACAAAAACAAGCGCCACACATACATTGTCGCTGACGCACGACAATCACTTCCGGTCCCCCCGCAAGGTTTTGACCACGTAGTATCGATACTTGCGCTGCAAAACATCGAGGATGCGGCAGATGCGATTGCAAACATGGTATCTACCGCAACGATTGGTGGGGATATCACACTAGTCATAAATCATCCTTGTTTTCGTATACCCCGCCAAAGTAGCTGGGGTGTGGATGATACTCAGAAGTTAGAATACCGGCGAATAAATCGCTATATGTCGCCCCTCAAAATACCAATAAACGCGCACCCAGGGGACGAGAAGTCACCGATTACTTGGACCTTTCACGAACCACTCTCGTACTATATAAACGCGCTCACCACGGCAGGCTGCGTGGTGAATGCATGTGAAGAATGGGTCTCAGACAAGGAAAGCCAAGGTAAGGCAAGAATGCGGGAGAATCGCGCGAGAAGCGAATTTCCACTTTTCCTCACACTCCAGGCTATTCGTCTTCGCTAAGGTACAATCAGCATATGTGGAATTGGACTTCAGAGCTCGTTTCCCTCGCGGTGGGGGCAACAGGTGTGATGGATATCATATCGGCACTGTGGCCACCAGCAATGTCTCGATATCAGTTGCTACGTGAAATATTACCTCTGGACGTACTCCATGCATCTCGCACACTCACCCTCATCGTGGGTATCTGCCTCGTGGTACTATCGGCAAATCTACTGGGGCGTAAGCACCGTGCGTGGCTCACCAGCATCGTACTCCTCATTGGCACGCTCATATTGCACATGATAAAAGGACTAGACGTCGAAGAATTCCTACTTACCTGTGGTGCGATCGCAATACTGGTGGTTTCGCGTCAGCTGTTCTATGTCAAAAGCGACCGGCTAGCAGTTTTTTCGGCATTAAAAACCACCGCCATCATACTTGCATTCCTATTTATGTATATGGTGGGTGGCTATTGGTTTATGCGCACACAATTTGTGGGCCCATACAACCTACGCACCATTCCCGCAAAATACGCATATGAAAGTTTTGGCGTAGGCAGGGATACACTACGGGCCGAGACGCAATGGGCACGATGGTTCGAAGGGTCGATAAACGCCATTGGAATATTCGCTGTCGCGCTCGTTGCAACAGCACTCTTTGCTCCAGCATTCGACCACACCACGCCAACCGCAGAGGATCGTGAGCGCATGCAAAAAATAGTTGAGCAGTATGGCCACGACGAAACGGATTACTTTTCGCTTATGTCAGATAAAGTATGGTGGTTTAGCAAGAACGGACAGTCAGCCGTTGCCTACAAGCGTGTACAAAATAGCCTCATAGTTCTTGGAATGCCGATTGGTATTGATGTTAGAGCGGCGGCACTAGAATTTCGTGATATGGCGCGCCGACAAGGTCTAAGCGTCGTGTGGTACAACGTAGAAGAAAGTGCCACAAAGCACGTGCCAGGCAAGGCAGTAAAGGTAGGAGAATCTGCAGTGATCCCGATACCTTCATACACACTGGAAGGGTCTCGTATGGCCGATGTTCGACATGCGATTACTCACAGTCAAAGAGAAGGTGTGTACTTCGCTTGGTATAGCATGGTGGGATTGCCATGGAAAGAGCTACACGACATAGACGAGCTTTACCAAGAATGGACTGCAAGAAAACATGCGCCAGAACTAACGTTTTCTCTGGGTTTTTACCCATTTCCCTCGATAGCTAATGGTAAAGTACTTATCTCACATGACCGGAGCGGCGTACTCACGAGTGTGGTAAGTCTGTTTCCGGTAAACGGGAGCGGATATGTTATAGATCTCATGATGAGAAGATCAAGTTCGCCAAACGGCGTCATGGAGGCGACGATAAACGAAGCCGTGCAATACGGGAAAAAGAATGGCTGGGACACGTTACATCTAGGCATGGCTCCGTTAGCCGATGTTGATAAAATAAGAACAGAGGCGCAAATAATGCGACGACTACGAGGTCTCATATTCGAACGTTTCAATAGGTTGTATGACTACAAATCGCTTTATAATTTTAAAAACAAATTTAATCCACAGTGGTCACCACGATTTATCATCGTAGATGACTACATCGGACTTCCCGCAGATGCGGCTCACGTTGTCGCTGCGCATGTTAAAAAGAAAGGAAAGTCATGAAGTGGGAAACAAAAAGCAGCAAAGTCATATATAAAAATCGCTATATGACAGTTACTGAGGACGTGGTAATGACAGGTCACGGAGACCAGGTGACATATGGAATTGTACATAAACAGCCATTTTCAATAATCATTCCCTGGGATGGCACGCGCATGCTATTAGTTGGTCAGCACCGGCACTTTATTAAGTACTTCTCCTGGGAATTCCCCATGGGTCACGCCGAAAGCGACGCACCCGATTTTGCCGCAAAGCGGGAGCTAGAGGAAGAAACGGGTTTATCCGCAAGAGCAATAAACGAGATAGCCCAATTCTATCCCGCGCCAGGGACTATGGATCAGGTTGGATACATATATGTAGCAACAGATTGGACGGAAGGAAGGATGGAGCGCGAGCTGTCGGAAAAAGATATGCAGATGAAATGGGTGACGTTAGAAGAAATGAATAACCTGATAAAAGATGGCGTCATTAAAGACGGACCGACAATTGTCTCGCTAAAATATTTTGAGATGTATCTTTTAACCCACTAAGCTCGCTATAATCCCCTCATGTATCGGAAAAACGTAAAGCTACTTTCAATATTCAATTTCCTCATCGGGGTGAGTCTATTTGCGCCTATCGCGATCATTTACTTCTCCCGTGTCTCCGGCTCGTATCTTCTCGGTACTAGTATTTTTGGCATAACCATGCTGGCCGCGGCAATTTTCGAAGTGCCTACAGGAATTTGGTCGGATAAGGTGGGTAGAAAATACACGATCGTGATCGGCTCGTGGGCTCGCCTTACCGCATTCGTCTTTTATGCAATCGGTCGATCGTATTGGTTTCTCGTTATTGGCGCGGTAATGGAAGGACTTTCGCGATCACTGTATTCGGGAAACAATGATGCTTTTCTTTACGACACTCTAGCCGAATCTGGGGTGGAGGGCGAATATCATACATATTTAGGCAAAGTGAGCTCTACCGAGCAGCTTGCACTCGGTATCTCTGCAGCCGTGGGCAGTATCATTGCCAGTTTTTCTTTCTCCTACCTCCTGTGGGCCACGGTATTCTTCCAAGTAGCCTTATTAATAGTTAGCTACTTCTTCTCTGAACCAAGACGTAGCATACGTACCGAAAGCAATATTTTTGCCCACCTAAAAGAAGCTATTTCCCTGTTTGCAAAAAACCGCAAACTTCGTTTACTAAGTATCGCATCAATTATCAGCTATTCTACAAGCGAGTTGTCCTTCCAGTTTCGTGCAGCTTTTTTTAACCTTGTGTGGCCCTTGTGGGCTATTGGCTTCGCTAATGTCATATCCAATTTTGGTGCCTCAATTAGTTTTTACCTAAGTGGAAAAATTATGAAGAGAATAAAAGCAGAAACGCTGATACTATTGCGAAGCGCTTACGGGAAGATTGTTACCATTATTGGTCTCGTATTCCCGACCGTATTTTCTCCGATAATCATGTCCAGCGTATCAATTTTGTATGGGGTTGGTCAGGTAGCTGAAAATCACCTTATGCAAAAAGAATTTAGCGATCATCAACGAGCGACAATGGAATCCCTCAACTCACTCGGAGGCGATATTGGCTTTGCCGTGATGACTCTAGTGCTAGGTGGTCTTGCCGATGCCTACGGCCCCACGCGCGCATTGCTTATTATCACCACCATTTCAATTTCCATTACCTATATCTACTGGATGGTGTATAAAGAAGCACGGCATACTATATGACCACGCTCGTCTACGCCACCACCAATCCGGGTAAATTGAAAGAAGCGCAGAAGATCTTCGCTCACCACGGTCTAGAAATCGTAGGCCCCGAAGACATGGGGATCTCGCTCGATGTCGAAGAAACGGGAAATAGTCTCGCCGAAAATGCTCGGCTAAAAGCCGAGGCCTATCTCGATCTCATCCCTTCTGGAACTGTCGTGATCGGCGACGATACCGGTTTGGAAATTGACGCCTTGGGGGGCGAGCCGGGGATCAAAGTACGCCGCTGGAAAGGGTACAAAATGGCAGATGAAGAAATAATTGAATATTGTCTCAAACGTCTAAACGGCGTACCGCCAAACGCGCGCGGGGCACAGTTCCACACGGTGCTTGCCGTTGCGTGTCAAGGCCACGCAATCCAATATTTTGATGGTGTGCTTAGAGGGACAATTCTGGAGCAACCCCGACGAGAACGGCAAGCCGGCATGCCATTTTGGCCAATTTTCTACATCCCAGAACTATCAATGACGCTCGGAGAGTTTCACGCCTCACCGCTAAATTTTCAACTAGATCACCCTACACACCGTGAACGAGCGTTCCAAAATCTTCTATCCGGCTGCAATTTTCTAAAGTAAATTCACCAATCGCCGTGCGGGTGAGAGAATCAAGATAGCTTTCGATGCCCAAAGTCTTAAAAATATCATAAGAGAGCTGCCGGATATACGTGCCGGATGACACAGTAGCCTCGAACGACACTCCACTACCATGATTCAAATCATCGTAGTGCAACATATTCAGCGAATAAATTGTCACCGGCTTTGTTTTCTTTTCCAGGTCTTGCCCTTTACGCGCCAATTTGTATCGCGGCTGACCGTTTACCTTTGCCGCCGAATAGGCGGGAATCTCTTGTTCATACGTCCCCACAAACTTCTGTGCCGCGTCCTCAATTTGTTCCCGTGTTATCATTCGTAAATCTTGAATCTTAAATCTTGAATCTACCTTTCCCATTCTATCAAGAGTGTCTGATTTTACTCCTAGTACTGCCGTCGCTCGGTACGTTTTAGGTAGTGCCGACAGCTCGTTCATCCGCTTTGTTGCCTTGCCTAGAAGTAGGAGCAAGACGCCGTCGGCAAAGGGATCCAGGGTGCCACCGTGCCCCACCTTCCACGCGGGGCACGCCGCGCGCTTATACGCGCGAATAACATCGTAGCTTGTTATACCTGATGGTTTGTATACCGGAAGTATCTCATCCATGTGTATAGTATACCCGTCAGTCGGGGGCTGGGCCAGACATGGTATAGTAAAAAGTATGCCGGAAATCCCTCGCAACTTACCCGAACCACCTGAGCTTAAAAAATCCATCGGCCCGTCATTTATTCTTCTCGGTTTAGCCTTAGGGTCGGGTGAGCTCATCCTCTGGCCATATCTTTCCTCACAATACGGCCTGGGCCTCATTTGGGGTGGTTTGCTCGGCATTACGTTACAGTTTTTCTTAAACACCGAAGCTATGCGCTATACCCTCGCATGGGGCGAGTCGGTGTTCGTCGGCTGGCGAAAAATGAGTCGTGCGATTCCTTATTGGTTTATACTCTCGACCACCATTCCTTGGGCGCTCCCAGGTTTTGCCGCCAGCACATCGGCAATTTCTCACTACCTAGTTCCGGCTTTGCCCGAAAAAGCTTTTGCCATAGGACTCCTCATACTTACCGGCGTCATCATATCGACCGGCCGCACACTATATAAAACAATGGAGCGGATACAAAAAACCATCATTATGGTTGGTCTTCCATTTATCACCCTGGTGACACTCGCACTCGTCACACCTGAGGTATGGCTAGAACTGGTGCGTGGGCTTGTAGGCCAAGGTGCTGGCTGGCGCTTCTTTCCACCGGGCATCGGGATCGGTGCATTCCTCGGTGCATTTGCATATTCGGGAGCCGGTGGCAATCTTAATCTCGCGCAAAGTTATTACATAAAAGAAAAAGGATTCGGCATGGGTCGCTACTTTGCAGGAATAAAGTCACTCTTGCAGGGAAAGTCTAAGGAAATAGAGATACAAGGTAACAGTTTTGTCGACACTGCGGCAAATCGCTCGCGGTGGGCAAGGTGGTGGCGGCTCGTAAATAGTGAACACTTTCTGGTATTTTGGGTACTCGGCCTCACGACCATCCTGCTTTTGGCCGCGCTAGCCGCGGGTACCGCGCGAGGGGCAAGCGCAGTAGATATTAATTTTCTCTTTTTTGAGGCGGCAACAATTGGAGATAAAACAGTTCCCCTCATCGGGACAATCTTTTTAGTGGTAGCAGCCCTCATGCTCTTCTCTACCCAGCTCGGCGTGTACGAGAGTGCCGCTCGCATCACGGCAGAAAACGTATTACTTGCAAAAAATGGAGTAGACAAGCCGGTAAACGCTGGCAGAGCATTTTATATTGTATTGTGGGCAGAAATAGTCGGAGGAGTGGCACTTCTACACATGGGATTTGAGACGCCGCGCGCGCTACTTACTATTGCGGCAATCCTCAATGCTGCAGCTATGATGGTCGCATTTCCACTAATACTAATATTGAATAAAACCAAATTACCCTCGTTTGCACGCCCATCGCGTGCGAGACAAGGAATACTACTTATAGCATTTTGTCTCTTTGTCTATTTTGTACTAGAAACAATACGCACCGCCTCGTGGGTGTAAAAGGAGGAGTATGTCCGTTACCGTTATAAAAGCAAATGGCGAAAGAGAAACATATTCTGAAGCAAAAATTCGTGCCTCTGCCTCGCGCGTTGGTGTACCAGAAGATGTGCAAAACGACATGGTCGCGGACATTCACAGCAAGCTCTACGACGGTATCACAACTCGTGAGATCTTCGATATCATCAAAGCATATCTCCATAGCAAGGATATGCCACACTATGCTTCCAAATATAATCTAAAAAAAGCACTATCCGAAATAGGTCCTTCTGGCTATCCATTCGAGCAATATACCGCACTGCTCCTCGAAGCAATCGGGTATAGCTGTAAAACAAATCAAATCGTTCAGGGATCGTGTGTCTCACATGAAATAGACGTCGAAGCGGTGAAGGATGATCGGACGTGGTTCATCGAGGCAAAATTTCACAAAAATCCAACCCAGCGGACCGATGTTAAAGTAACACTATACATCCACGCTCGCTATGAAGATATTGTCGACGCGTGGAAGGGCGGGAATACGGGTTCCTGGATCGTAACCAACACTCGTTTTTCAGGAGATGCCATAGACTATGCACGCTGTCGCGATATTCGCATCACAAGTTGGGGGTATCCCAAAGGTGAGGGGATCATGGACCTCATTGAACGCACGGGTCTACATCCCGTGACCATGCTCGACAGTTTAACAAAGGAAGATAAAGAGCGATTGCTTGCCGCCAAAGTTGTCGTATGTCGCGAACTTTTAGAAGGCGACAATGCTGCACTGCTTCCAGAGGCGAGTCGCGCATCGGTCATGCGAGAAGTGAAACAGGTCTGTGGTAAGAGTCCGCAATGAAAAAAATACTCGGCAAGCTCTTGCGATTTATTCCGACGGCGATAATTCTCGCTGCGGTCATGCCCATCGTCGCTATCAGCATAAATGAGATAGAAAAATCTGTAGGGCTGGTGCCGGTCTCCGTTTCCGTTGTAGGTACCGGATCCATGTATCCATCACTTTTTTGGGATAAAGCCGACGGGGGACCGGAAGACCCATCAAAGAGAGTCATTGAAGAATACAGAAGTGCACCACTCATGTATCGCGATTTCACTGGATTTACGGTCTTCGGTCAAACCTATCTTAGGCGCACGATCGGCTTTGGCGATATGGTTGCATTCCAAAATAGTGCCACGCGCGCCATCTTGCAAAAAGACGGACAACCGACCGATGCAGGATTTATCAAACGAGTCATTGGTACGCCAGGAGACACCATAGAATTTCGCGACGGCTTTGTCTACCGTAATGGTTTACTCCTATCTGAGCCATACATTGCCGCCCCGCGCTCGACATATGGCGGTACCAACATCACAGACTGTCAAAAGGTAGTAGTCCCGCAGGGAGAGTATCTTGTCTTGGGCGACAATCGCAAAATCTCCTCAGACTCACGGTATGAGCTGGGGCTCATTCGTGCGGAAGATATCAGCTTTGTCTTGCCCTACAGCGACCAAGACCTGTACAAGAAATTGTGGCGCGACACCTCAAAAGACGCGCTACTCGAGGGACAACCCACGCTTAACGTATCGGCATTTTACGCGCTCCTGGACTCAGCGCGAAAGAGTCACAATATAGCTGCGCTGTCGGCAAACAAAACGCTAGAACACGCCGCGTCATTACGCGCTGCAGGCTCAGTATCATCGCAGCAAGAGGCAGAGAAGGTAGCTGGCTATAGTAATATCGTGGGGGGCGAATTTGTGAGTCATGGCCACTACACCGCCGAAGAACTCATGCAAAACCTCTTAGCATTTAAAGACACAGCCTCACAGGTGCTAAACAAAAACTATCAAGACATCGGTGTTGGCGCCATAGACAAAGTGGTAAATGGTTGTCCCACACAGGTTATAGTTGGTGAGCTTGGTGGCTATATCCCAGCAACATATGACACATCGACGGTACAAAGCTGGACAGACGCAGTCACCAGTTTGCAAAATGTCATAAAAAGTTGGGAAGGAGCAGTGGGTGACAGTCGAGTAGATCAGGGAAAGCTGCAGGAGCTCCTAACAATCCTCCGACGCCGACTAGCACTAGCACAGGAAGTGGCCGGTGTTATGCAAAAACGTGCTTGGCTTACCGAGGACGAGAAAACGCGGATTACTGCAGACACAACCGATGCAAATACGGCGAGTACACTAGCAGCAGAATTGAATAGCGGACAATAAAATGAAAAAAATACTTGTCTTGTGCATCCTGGGATATCTTCGGACGTTTGCAAAAATACAACAGCTAAAAAACCGTCACGCGATTGTACTGGGGATAACCGGCTCGGCAGGCAAAACAACAACACGCCTCGCACTGGTCACCATCCTGAATGAAAAGGGGATAGTCAAGCACACCATAAATGCAAATTCTGAGTCAGGAATTGCTCTCAATATGCTCGGACTATCCATGCACACCTACACACTACTCGATTGGGCAAGAGTTGTGCTTGCTGCACCACTCATGATACTTATCAACTGGCGCCACTTCGACTACTACGTAGTAGAGATGGGGATAGACTCGCCATTGCCTCCCAAAAATATGAGATATCTCCTCTCTATAATCCGTCCACAAGTTGGTATAGTGCTAAACGCAGGCCTCGTACACGGAGCGGCATTTGACGCTCTCGTCAAAGACAAAAATCCCGAAAGACGGGGTGAAAAGATCCGCCATGAGATCGCCAAAGAAAAGATGGTACTCGTGAAAGGAATCGATCCAACGGGAGTGGCTATCGTAAATAAAGATGATGCATATATAGCCAAAGAAACGCGAGATATTACTGCACGGCTGTTAACCTATGGTAGACGCACAGGGTCGACATTCCATATAACTCACGTCTCGACCGGGAAGCGTGGATTCTGCCTACAATTTACCTATCAAAATGCAGCGTACGAACTTGCCCTCCCCGATCCGCTCCCTGAGCACTATGCATACTCGTTTCTCGCGGCCATTGCAGGTGCGGCAGCAGTGGGGGTACCAACAGAAAAAAGTATTGTGGCCCTCTCACGCTTTCGCGCTCCAGCCGGTCGCTTTCGCATGTTTCGAGGTGTGCAAGGCAGTACCGTGATAGATTCTTCGTACAATGCATCTCCCGACACGATACGTGAATCGCTTATACACTTTGCCAAGATTGCTGGTCGCGCACACAAGATAGCGATAGTAGGTGATATGCGAGAGCTAGGAATGCAGACAAAAATTGCCCACAAAGAACTTGCCGATGAGCTCATACGATCAGCCGATGAAGCGATACTGTTTGGCAAGGAGACACTCACCTACACACTACCAATACTCGAGAGGCGACGCTTCCCAGTCCACCACTTTACCCGCATGAAAGACCTAATAAGGTACGTGGAAGGTCGTGTAAAAGAACAGACCTACATACTGGTAAAAGGATCACAAAACAACATTCTTTTAGAGCGAGCGGTAGAAGCGCTACTTGCAAATAGAAAAGATGCGTCACTGCTCTGCCGCCGAGGGCCGCATTGGGACCGCGTTCGGGCACATACCTCCTGAAGTGTGCTATACTAGACATATAAAAGGAGGAGTTATGAAACAGAAACGGATAGAGCTTCCTGATCTTCCCTATGCGTACGATGCCCTGGAACCGGTGATCTCCAAAAAAATTATGCAACTCCATCACACGCGTCACCACCTTGCCTATGTGACGGGTGCCAACGCTGCCATGGATAGGCTAGAGAAATTTCGCGAGGGAACGGGACTCGAAATAGACTACAAAGCCGTGATGCGCGACCTTTCATTTCACCTCTCAGGTCACAAGTTGCACAGTATTTTCTGGACCAACATGAAGAAAGCTGCGAAAAATAACATGCCGGATGGAGCTCTCCTCAAAAAACTCGAGGAACAGTTTGGCTCATTTGAGAAATTCCAGGCAGAATTTGCCGGTGCAGCCAAGGCAGTTGAGGGATCTGGCTGGGCGGCACTCGTCAAGGATGAAGAAGATCTCCACATTGTCGAAATCCAGAACCACAACCTATTAGGCGTAGTTGGGACAACGCCCATCCTCGTCCTTGATGTCTGGGAGCATGCGTATTATCTCGACTACAGCAACGATCGTGGCAAATACGTCGACTCCTGGTGGAGTGTGGTGAATTGGGACGACGTCGCCAAGCGTCTCGGCTAATTTGCGCTCCCTGCTACACTAATATTCATGGTAAAAGCCGTTGTTTTCGACATGGACGACACGCTCATCCAAACGCGTCTTGCCAAATACGCAGCTCACAAACACGCAGCCAAAAAGTTCTACAACCTAGTGCTAACAGATGAAGATATCGATAAACATTGGGGAAAACCGTTCGAGGAGATGGTCGCAGGTATCTACGGCAATATCGATAAACTTGAGAACATCCTCAACAATTACTACACAATCACCAGTGATTTTCCCATACCACCATACCCAGAAACACACGCAGTCGTAGCCGAACTGTGCAGACGCTTGCCACTTGGAATCGTGACTGCAGCCAACAGACGACTAACCCATGCCGCCTTAGAAGAGGCAGGAGTGGATCAAGGATCATTTTTGTACATTCAGACCGCCGATGATACAGAGGTGCACAAGCCCGATCCCCGGGTTTTTGACCCGATATGCAGGTATTTTAGTGACCGTGGAATAGTGCGTAATGAATTACTATACATAGGAGACGCACTCACTGATTTCCAAGCTGCAGGAATGGCAGGAATACAGTTTCTAGCAATTGCAGGACATACCACGGCGAAAGACGTTTTTCGGGCAGCTGGTGGGCGTGCGATAGACAATCTCCAGGAAATTCACACCTACCTCATGCTACAATAACACCTGTTCTATTCGGGGTGTGGTTTAACGGTAGAATTGGCGCATGGGGTGCGTCAGGCCTGGGTTCAATTCCCAGCACCCCGACCAGGTAGGATTTTACGGCTTTTCAGTAGGGTAGCGAATGGCTCTTTTAATTGATATGACGTGACTTTCTCGGTGTCTACAGTCAGGTTCAAGAAAATCAACCGGCAAATTGTGTCCTTTGCCACGGCATTTCCACTTTTAACGATAGCACCAGCATTTTTTGCTAGGTTCAAGAACTGCTCAATAGTAAGGCGGTCAGATTCCGGGTCGGTTAATTGTTGTGCAATGGCCGTAGATCTGCTGAGAACGTCATGTTTTTGTCCGTCTAACTCATCTATGCGACGGAGGTTTTCCTTATACGGGATGCTCTTCTCGTCGAACTTAACGATTTTGAGTGATCGATCACGTATCTCTGCCTTTACAACCTTTAACTGTGCCTGTAGCTTATGAAGCTCGACAGTCAGCTCTTGGCGTTTCGCGTCCGCCTGGGCGATCAGGGCTTTAGAATATTCGTCATAATCCGCCTTAGTTAGAGGCAATCCGTCCGCAAGTAAGCCGTAGATAAAGTCAAACACGATCTTTGACCGGATTGAGCGTGGGCTACGACTGCATTCCGGGTTATCGCAACGGAAGTAAAGGTAACGCTTCTGCCTACCCGTTGAAGGTCCTACCCGCATAGTTCGTCCACAATGCGAACACAAAACCATAAGACGTAGGGGATAAAAAGCTGTTGTATGAGGCTTTGACGGTTTAATTCTCCTATAGCCAAGTTGCTGGACAGCATTATAGTCAGCTTCAGTACACGCTGGAGCGAAGTCGTATTGGCTCCTAAGGTCGATAGTCTCTCCCCCCTGCGCTAAAACTCCGTAGTAAAACGTGTCGTGGAAGATGCTACTAAGCGTCTGCTTACTCATCTTTACCTGTTTTCCGGTTTTCTTAACCTTCCTCCCGTAACCTTCCCGGTTCATATGTGCAACAATATCGAGGATGGATTTTCCCTCAACCCTCATATGCCAAGCATCTTTTATCAAACGATGGTTTTTGCCGTCTGGTCGATAGTAACCATCTTTATCCCGAACGTAACCGTGCTTGGGTGCAGATCCCTTTCCCTCAGCAAATTTAGCCCGAACTCCTCGAGTGACCTTTTGCGAGAGGTCATCACTATATTGTTTTGACAAAACAAAGGCCATACCAAGCAGCATTTTGCCATTGGCATCAGGGGTAAAGTGGTGCGTGACGAACTTAAGGTCTTTAATTATGCCCTGATCTATCAAGTCAATAATCTCGCCACCCTCCAGCATGTTACGAGCTAAACGGTCCGGATTCCAAGCGAGGATGCCGTCATACTTCTTTTGTTTAATGTCGGAAATCATTTGTCGGAAAATAGGTCGCTTCCTAGGAAGTTTAGCGGATTGAGTCTCCTGTAGGGGCTTCCCTACGATGTGCAAACCTAACCTAGTAACCAGCTCCTTGCACTCACGTATCTGGTCCGGAATAGATCGTACCTGACGTGATTCGTCGGTGGTACTTTTCCTGGCATAAAGGACATATCGAAGTTTTGTGACGTCGACCTCATCCGTATTCATAGTCATACTTTGACCGCATTATAGCCCCAGTACTTGTAAACCACCCCACCTATCGTGAGAAAATAGCACTAAAGGGGGAGAATATGAGGTCAAAGAATGGCGTGAAGTATCTGTCCACCAGATGGAGTGAGTACCTGCGCATAGGCGTTCAGTACTACATATCGGGAAGATTTGCCAATCTCTGCTCGCTATCTCCAGTTGCCGGCAATCTTTTCCATCATGGCATCGAGATGCTAATAAAAGGTAGGTTGCTCTACAAGGAAAGCGCATATACTCCCGAAGAACTATACGAGAAGTTTGGACACAACTTACCTAAGCTATGGGAAGAATACAAGCGGACGACAGACAAACAGTCACTATCCAAATTTGACGCAACTGTTAAAGACATCCACAGGTGGGAAGAGATACGTTACCCCAACTATAAAAACGGTGACAGCGTTTCGCTAATAACCAGTGTCATGCCAAAACAAAAGTGGGAGGAGGATCGCAAAATACAAGGAAATGTATACGAAATTCATCTAGCTGACGTGGACGAGCTGTTCCAAGAAATTATTAAGTCCTGGCCATTAAATCCGTCTAGCATAAAGTTTATGCTCCAAGGAGTACCTCCAGGGATAAATATGACTATAAGCGTCTATCTAGACCAAAACGCGCATCCGCTATTCTAGGAAGAATCAACATCGATTCCGGAGAAATCTAGCTCACTGTCACATAAAGGTCTCATTTAAGCAAAGGTGTTGACTATAGATAGCAATTTGCTACGCTCAATATATAGCAGGTACTGCCTGGAGGGACAGAGTATGAAGAAGTGTAAAAGTTGCCGTATGGACATAGACGACAAGGCAAAGAAGTGTCCCCACTGCCAAGCAGATCAAAGAATCTGGTTTGTCCGACACCCCATCATAACCGGCATTATCGCAATAATCCTAATTTCCATGGTGGCGAGTTCTGGGAACTCCGGAAACAAAAGCACGAACGCGACGGGAAATAACTCCACGACATCCTCTGAGACTCAGGCTTCTCCCTCGAATCAACCAGCCGAGCGACAGGTAGTAGGAACGGCAAAAACAATCGGGGCTGGTACGTTTACTGGAGGCACTGACGTGGCAGTAGGCTTATATGACGTGACGCCAGGAGCTGGCCAAAGCGGTAATTTCATCATGTCTGGCGCCGACTCATACAATGAAATCTTGGGCAGTGCCGGCGCTGCGGGCGGTGTATTAAAAGTGCGAGTTAAGGTAAGCGGTGGTGACAGCATCAAAATTTCCGGTCTAAGCAAAGTAACCTTTACTCCCGTTACCACGCCATTTGTGAAGGCATACGGCCCCGTAAAGCTATATGCTGGCACGTTCACTGTGGGGGAAGACATTGCTGCTGGTAGGTACATGGTTACTCCTGGAACTGGAGACAGTGGAAACTTCATAGTGTCGGGAGCTGACTCGTACAATGAGATACTAGGCGGTGACACAAAGTACGGTGGGGTGCCAAGCGTCTCTGTAAGCCTAACAAATGGTGATGAGATCACCATTTCGGGGTTAAGTACGGTGAACTTTGCAGTAGCTCAATAAATAGCCGTCACGCAACTTTCGTTGGCTCGTCTACCTCAGTAGGCTCAGAAGGTGGCTTATACCACGTTGGAGGCACGTACACGACCTCACAGGCTGTCTTAGACCCCTTGTCCTCATCCATGCCAAGGGCCAATCGTTCGATCCTCACGCCATCGCGGAGGGCAGAGAGAGCCTCTGAGAAAGTTTTAGGGGCTACTGGACGCTCTTTGTCTAACAGGGAAGCCAAAGCCTGGTGTTGGAGGTATTGGCCGTACTCTGCATGCCTTAGGTTTATCTCAGCAAAGTCCTCGGCAGCCTTTTCTGTAGTGATTTTGTTGGCCTTTTGTTGCGCTTCCTCTCGAGCATCTACCCACCTATCCATCGCGGAGTGAAGCCTGACCGTGCTAGGGTCACACCCGAAGTCTTGGGAAATTTCCTCAAGAGTACACCCGCTAGTTATGTACTTTGTCCGTGCAGCCTGCCAATCTATATTCGACATAAACTCCTATGTAAGTATAGTGGGTCTATGTCAAGCCAAAATAAAACTGAGCATAGACGATACTGGTAAAATAAAGCCATTATGGTAAACGGGAATGCGTTGCTTATAAGTTTTCTAATGAACAACTGGGTTCCACTAGGGTTGGGGCTGTTGAGTATTTTGCCACTATTTCCTCCCGAGTGGTTTGGAAAAATGAAACATATATATATCACCGAACAGAAACCACCAGAAAGCAACGATCCACCCACAGGGGAATACCGTAACGCTATGAAAGTGTCACCAGTAGAAGCTCTAATTGTCATGGTAACACCGATATATGGACAAATTGTGCAGACGGTATTTATTCCCCTACAGATACTAATGAAATATAAGGAAGCAATTGTAACGGTAATATTTCTTGTCGTCGGTTTTGACATTTTCTATCGCAAGGAACTATCTCAAGAATCCATTACACTTGTAAGTATCGGGATACTTGCTTTGTACCTAGACCAGCTGATCGACAAGGGCAAGAAACTTAGTGGTCTATTTGGACTATTCCATTGGGAGGGAAAGGACACCCTCCCATTTATACCATCGCCTCCCATAACCTCCGGCACACAACTCAAGAAAAACAAAGAAACCTAGACTAAAAAGCCACGGCACAAGACAATGGGCATGCGCATCACATCTTATGCTGGTAGAACGACACGGACTATTTTTGTCACGCATTTAAGTCTAATTGGTGTCTTGGTATGTAATCCCACTCTCTACTGCTCACTAGTTGTACGTTTAGGTGTTTTCTCGCCGAAAACCTTTTTAACGCACCGTGCGCATATCCAAAGCGGCACATGATTATCATATTGAGCTCGACATACACTGCAAAGCTTTTCTCTGATCTTATCTTTCATGTAAATCACCCCCTTATAACAAAAAAGACCGCTTGTGGCGGCCTATGTGGCTGATATGTTGCAATTGTACCACTTGGAATTCAGGATTGTGTGAGCAGCAGCTACTGGTATTATTTACATATGACGTATCAGCCAAGTAACCACGAATCACATACAGTAAACGTCTTTGTCGATGAGCATGATGAGTATGGCAACGCTGTCGGTATAGTCATTGACCTTGACCACAAGCTAAGTATGGGCGAGAGGCAAGAGATTGCCATAGATCTGGGGTATAGCGAGTCAGTCTTCGTCGACATGCTAAACCCTCTCCGGGTAACCATCCACAACCCCCAAGAACAAGTAGCTTTTGCCGGTCACGCCATCCTCGGAGCTGCCTGGTACGCACGTAACATATCTCACATACATACCGACACGGTCCTAAGTATGGGCAAGGTGAGTAAGGTGGTTGAGGAAGACAACCTACTCTGGGTTAGGACAAACAAAACTCACCTACCACACTGGAATGTTGAACAATTAGCATCACCAGCTAAAGTGGAGGCAATTACAGTAGAACAAGCCGCCACAAAGCAACATACTGTCTCATGGGCTTGGATAAAAGAGGGGGCGAGCATCAGGGCGCGAACGTTTGCTCCAGACTGGGGCATACCAGAGGACGAGGCGAACGGCTCGGGAAGTATGCTCTTAGCACTGGAACTACAGCCGGAAAACACCCCTGAACCTATCGAAATACATCATGGAAAAGGTTCGGTGATCTATTCCCGGCATCTCGAGGGACTATATGTCATGGTGGGGGGAAGGGCTAGATTGGCTAAATAAGTGTACTGGTTCAAGCTACTACTTCTTAATTACTTAATGAAATCTGGTCCAGGGGTATCGTGGCTAAGCTCGATACGCTGACCCGACCCGTTGTCGACGCTCACTGCATTTGCTATCGCGTCTGCCGCATGCACATCCACAGTCAGTAGTGACTGGACTAAGCGTGTAATGGGAGAGGGGGGAGTAGTAGCAATTTCGGACGCACTACTCGCACTCAACGGTGGGGTAGCTAGCTGGCTGATCTGGTGCGACGTATTAGTATTCATATGATAGACTAGCCTTATTATAAGTCCGGGAAGTCAAGACCCTGTCCTCTTCTCGAGAAAAAAGATCGCTCTTGAGGATACTGCTATCCCAGCTTTTACGGATGGCATCTGAGAGCCCGTCAGGTGGTTCAAGGTTCTTCGCTCCTTCTCGACACTCATTATTGCTCCCTTTGGTAGCCTCACATTTCACCGTATAATAATCCGATATGGCCAAACCCACCGCGCGCGACGCGTTCGTCAACAATATTTTACGCGGTCTCGCCATACTCGCCGTTCTTGCAATCCACACACTCTCGAGTATCCACGGCGACTACTATCCCTCATCCGGCTGGTCGTGGGTCGCAATCGGTCTGGACCAACTCTCCCGCTTCTCCGTCCCCCTCTTTGTTGCCCTCTCTGGCTATAGTTTCTGGCAAAAATATCAGGGAGTTCCGTTCCATTTTTGGGACTTCGTCAAGCGCCAAGCGGGCAAATTACTGCCGCTCTATATTGGCGCTAGCCTGTTGTTTAACCTCATCTTTTTCTTTATCCCCTCGTGGAAAGCACTGGGGGATGTCGGGCCGCTCTGGCTGCAACTCGTGCGGGGTAGCGCCGACTACCAGCTCTATTTTGTCCCCATGATCTTCGAGCTCTATCTCCTTTTTCCCTTGGTAAAAAAGCTCGTCGAGAAACTGCCGTGGATATCACTCGCCGCCGCCTTTATTTTTGAGTGGTGGCTCTATGCACACGCAACGGTTCTCGGGAACGATCAGGAGCAATACCGCTGGTTTTTCACTTGGATCTTCTACTATGTGCTCGGCATGCACCTCCCCCGTATCCATCGCCATCTCACACAATCAAGCGCAACACGTAGTAGTCTCTACATAGCCACGGCCGTATCCTTTTTGTTTGTTGCTACAGGTGCCATTCAAGCTGTGGGGAGCGGGGTAGACCCCATTATCGCCATGCGATTTACCGAGATAGGGACCCTTGTCTACGCCGGGTTCGCCATTGTGGCACTCTTTACACTCGCGCATTGCATTGGCGAGGGGTCGTTCAAGTCCTGGCGCCCGCTGGTGCAGCTCGGCATATGGTCATACCCCATCTATCTCTTCCACACGCTTCTGCTCCGCCTGGTTTTCCGCATTCCGTGGTAAAATACAAACTCTATGCTAAAGAAGAAATATATCCTTTCGGCAGTGGCAGTTGCGGGAGTGGTCGCCATCGGCTGGCTCATCTTCGGCAGGAAACCGGTAGTGCAATACGACGCGGTTAAAGTTACGCGTGGCAAAATCGACGACGTGGTTGAGCTGTCCGGCAAAGTCCAAGCAGGGAAAATCGCGAATCTGCACCTCGGTGCCGGTGGGCTTGTAACCTATGTAGGGGCGAAAGAGGGCGACGCGGTGAAGGCGGGACAGACGCTAGCCGGTCTCGACACCCGTACCCTCCAAAATACCCTCAAAGAAAAGCTTAATCTGTACGTAAAACAGCTGAATACCTTCGACCAAACGAAAGCCGACAATCAAACCGCCATAGACGCCAATAGTATCGACAATACGTTGCGCCGTATCCTCGAAAACAATCAATACTCGCTCGACAACACGGTCAAGGACGTCGAATACCAAGACCTGCTTATCAAGCTGTCGTATATCTATAGTCCCTTCAACGGGCTTTTGGTTTCCTCGCCGGTTACCGCACCCGGCGCCACCGTGCTTGCGACCGATACCTGGACAGTCGTGGATCCCACCAGTCTCGAATTCGACGCCGACCTTGACGAAACCGACCTCAAAAATGTTCACACCGGTCAAAAGGTCTTGATCGCCCTCGACGCCTTCCCCGGAAAAAGCCTTGAATCAACCGTCGGCAGCATTAGTTTTACCCCCACCGAAACGACGACGAGCACAACCTATACCATGAAAGTTCCGATAGCCGCGGCCGATCTCGCGAACCTTCGGCTCGGGCTAAATGGTACCGCCGACGTCGTGCTGGAAGAAAAAGCAAACGCGCTCCTAGTCCCCGCCTCCGCCATAAGCCAAGTAAACGGCTCTCCGGTAGTGACTGTCAAGGAAAATGGAAAATACAAAACAGTCCCGGTCGAGACCGGCATCGAAAATAACGGTAGTGTAGAAGTTGTGAGCGGCGTAGCGGAGGGAACCACCGTCTATGTCCAAAAGTAGTGCCAAAGTAGTCCTTTCGCTTACCCACATCGTAAAGACCTATGAATTGGGCGGTGTTACGTTCCGCGCGCTATCCGATATCTCGGTAGACATCCACGAAGGCGAACTCGTTGCGATCGTGGGACCCTCGGGGAGCGGCAAATCGACCCTGCTGCACATCATGGGGCTCCTGGACAAACAAACCTCGGGGACCGTTCGCCTAAACGGCCGCGACGTCTCCGGATTATCAGAGGCCGAAGCCGCAGTATATCGAAATAAATACATTGGTTTTATTTTTCAGCAGTTCAATCTTTTACCCCGTACCAGCGCACTTGAAAATGTCTTGCTGCCCACGCTTTACAACGACACGACCGACAAAAATCAAGGCAAGCGCGCCGCCGAGCTCTTAACGAGCTTGGGGCTTGGTGAGCGCCTAAAAAATGCTCCCAATCAGCTCTCCGGCGGGCAGCAGCAGCGGGTCGCGATCGCCCGGTCGCTCATCAACAATCCGAGTATCATTTTTGCCGACGAGCCAACCGGCAATTTGGACACCAAAAGCGGTCATGAAGTGGTCGAAATCTTGCACCGGCTGCATCACGACGGCCATACCATTGTCATCGTGACGCACGACAACGAACTGGCGAAAGTTACCGAGCGGATCATCCGTATTTTGGACGGCCGCTTGGTGGAAGACAGCAAACACGCCCACGCCCACGGAAAGAAACGAACATGAAATACGCGACACTCACCCGCACCGCCATGACTTCAATTTTGCGCAACAAAACGCGCTCGTTTCTCACGACACTTGGCGTTATCATCGGCGTCTTGTCTGTCATTTTGCTCACTTCTATCGGCAACGGTCTTACCGTGTTTGTCGAGCAAGAATTCCAGGATTTAGGCTCCAACCTACTCATCGTCACACCGGGAGAAATAGTAAGCAAGGAGGGCGGGTTCAATAGCCAAAACGCAGCCCTCAGCTTTGCTACCTCCAAGCTCACCCTCGCCGATTCGGAGGCGCTTTCCCGCGCCGGCTACCCCATTACCGCCGCGGTCCCCCTCATCGGTGTCAACGGCGAAGCAAGGAATGAGGGGCTCAAGCGCCAGGGTATGGTGGTAGGGACGACAGCCGAATATGCGATCGTCCGCAACACTCCAGCTGCAAAGGGAAGATTTTTAACCGCAGCAGATGTCGGCGGCAATCGTAAAGTTGTCGTCATCGGCGACAAAATCGCCGAAGTGCTGTTTCCGGGTAAAAATCCCGTCGGGCAAAGCATTACCATCAACAATACCCGATTCGAGGTCATAGGCGTCGCCGAGAAAAAAGCTGCTGGCGGGTTTGGTGGTCCCGACATCGATAGCTTTATGTATGTGCCAATTTCAGTCGCGCGCAGTACGCTAGGGAACGACAAGCTTATGGAGATCTTGGTGCAGGCTGGCAGCAAATCCGCGATCACGGAGACGCAAAATCTGATTACGCGGACATTATCAAAAAGGCTCGACGCCAAGGACTTTGCCGTGACCGATCAAACGGAGATTTTGGCTACCATTCAGACAATTCTCGGTACCCTCACCGTGGGGTTGGCTGGCATCGCTGCGATCTCGCTCGTCGTGGGCGGCATCGGCATCATGAATATTATGCTGGTCGCCGTCTCCGAACGGACACGTGAAATAGGGCTGCGCAAAGCCTTGGGAGCTACCCCGACCAATATTATGATGCAATTTCTTATCGAGTCAGCGGCGCTGTCCACCCTTGGTGGTCTCATTGGTATCGGCCTTGGTATTTTGGGTACCCTCGGTATCCGCGCATTTTTCCCCGCCACTCCTGCGCTCAACTCGATCCTCCTTGCCTTTGGCGTGTCCCTAGCAACAGGAATCGTCTTTGGCGTGTTCCCAGCGAGGAAAGCTGCACAGCTCAGTCCCATTGAAGCTCTCCGCTACGAGTAAGCCCGCCCTGAGCAACGTCGAATGGGCTATACTAAAGACATGAAGCTCTTCCTCGCGCTCCTCCTACTCGCCGGCATCGCGTATGGCGGCTACATTTTCTATCGCCAGTCCGCGCGCCGTGTGCCCGCCTCACTCAGCAACGTCTCCATCTCCCCGTCGGCGGCAATTGCCCAATCGGGAGATGCTTGGAGCCAAGTGGCAAATGTGTTGGGGGAAAGTGTCACTCGAGCGGTAAGTGCAGGTACCGACGCTATCAACCAAGTGACTGGTGGTCAGGGAGGACCGATCATAAATCAAGCCTTAAATAGCCTACAAAATCAGGTAAAAGACTTGCCTGCCAAAGAAGCGGCGCAGATTCAGTACAACTACTGCAAAACAGTCGTAACCCAATACGAATCTGCATCCGCGTCGCCCGCAGCCTCGCCACTTGCGTTACCTTAAAACATTGATAATTGGAGTTTGAATGAAAATTGAAAATTGGTACTTGAAAAGTAAGGAGAACAAATGACTCGCCGAATAGGTGGACACGTCAGTACAGCAGGTGGCCTGCAAAACGCGATCGAAAATACTATCGCGATTGGGGGCAACTGCATGCAGATTTTTGCCGGCTCTCCCCGCATGTGGGCACGAACACCATATCCGACAAAGGTTGCGGAGGCCTTTCGCGAGCAATCTATGATCCGTGACCTACGACCTATATACATCCACGCATTGTATTTGACCAACCTCGCATCTGACAACGCCGAGCTTCTGGAGAAATCGAAGAAGGCGCTCATCATGGATATGACGAACGGCGCAGCAATCGGCGCGGCGGGTGTTATCCTCCACATAGGTTCCCATCAGGGTCGCGGGTGGAGGGTGGTAAAGGATCAGGTAATAACGGTAATCAAAGAAGTGCTGGATGCAACACCAAATGGCTCCGTACTCATCCTCGAAAATTCTGCCGGTCAAAAAGGCAAAATTGGCTCGCTGCCTGAACTTGCCGATATCTTTTCCGCAGTTACATCCGACAGGCTAAAAATCTGTCTAGACACTGCTCACGCGTTCGAGGCAGGCTACAATTTTGTGACCGAGGCAGGTCTCGAGATGTGGGTGAAAGATATCGAAAAATACATAGGTTGGGACAAATTGGACGTACTGCATTTAAACGACAGCAAAACACCACTGGGCTCCGCTCACGACATGCACCAAAATATTGGCGATGGCTACATCGGTAGCGAAGGATTGAAGCGATTGATTAATCACCCCCGCCTCGCATCCTTACCCCTGCTCCTCGAAGTCCCCGGGATCGAAGGTACAGGTCCAGATAAAGAGAATATCGACCGAGTGAAAAAAATCTGCAAGAACTAACAGGTATTCCTATTAATATTTTGACGCAGATAAGATAGAATTCTACCAATGTCAGAAACAAAAAAATTTTCACGCAGAGATTTCTTAAAGGTAAGTAGCCTAGCTGTAGGCGCCGCGTTCTTAGGCATCCAAGCAGAAAAAATGGCAGGAGATCCTCATGTTATTAACGGCTTAAAAGTAATAAAGGAACTAGCTAGTGCCGAAATGAGTAGAGATCCACAAAGAATACTCGATTCACGAAAACTGGCTATGGTTTGGCTATTTGCAGAAACTACGGCTAAATATAGTAAAGAGATGGGGCTTGGTGGTGCCGGCCTGACAATGGAACATTATTTATACGGTGATGGTCGGCCTTTTGACATTTCTTTCTTGTTGGAAAAACCAGCAAAAACCAATCCGGAGGCTTTTGTTGGAGTATTAATATCCACAGCGATAGCCAATATAAGAGATTATGTAAGTGGTCAAAAGAAAATTCCCCCCGAAATGTACGATAGATTCACTAAGATGGCATTGAGACAGATGGAAGGCGATACGGGGCTAGAAGTAGGCCTAGACGCTCGGGAATGGCTAAGTCTTTCAGAGGAAAATTATAATGCGTTTGGGGGGGCAAAATATACGCTTCGTACAACAGAAGCAACAATTGTCTCTAGAGACGAGTATTTAGAACGTGTTGCATTCGAGCAAGGATTAAGCATCACTGCGACAGATAGATACTATTGGCAATTAGATTTTGGAATGGGCCTGGATGAAAAAGCTGCAGAAGCAACAGGAAAAGTTGCAGATACGATGTTCGACCAATTTTACAGATCTCATGATATGGCCGAAAAAACGCTTAAAAGTTTTGGCCTCTCAAGCGAAGACTCGGCAAGGATCATGAGCATATATTCCGATGACAATAGGTATAAATTTACGGGAGCAGTATCTTCGAGCATGTATAATTTAGTGGATAAGACCAATCAAACGCTAATCGGAAGGCCAGACCTGGCTGAAAATGACATGAATCTACTAAAGAAGCTTGGTGCCAAAGAGTTTGATATGTTTGGTAGTGTAAACATTCCTGGGAAAATTGAGATCACAGTTTAATGCTTCCAGGTAAGTCAGTTACTTTTCCTCGAAGTCCCCGGGATCGAAGGTACAGGTCCAGATAAAGAGAATATCGACCGAGTGAAAAAAATCTCTCTATAGCTTACGTATCTACAGGGGACAGGTTCGTACCATCCCATTCGACAAGCGATGCAACCACCGCCATCGTTGAGGCCGTTCCTAGCACAAAACTATCTGGTGTATCCTCAGGACCGGCGAGTGGAATAAATGTACCACCAATCAGGTCACCTTCTTTGGTACCATAAAACCCAAGATAAAAACCCGGTGGCTTACCATGCATATTCTCACTCACGGCATTGACCATGGGAAAATTCTACACCTAGTGTCTATAGGCTGTTACAATACGCTCATGATCGATTTTCAGAGTCGCTTAGACGCGATAAGAACCAAACTACGTCTCGCCGATCTATCGGTGGAAAAAAACGCGCTCCTCGCCGAGATGGCCGAGGGTGATTTCTGGGGTCGTCCGGACGCACAAAAGAAAAGCCAACGCTTGTCAGAAATAGACGAAACCCTAGACAGTGTCAAACATGTCGAGGGGGTAATCGGCGACGCGGAGACTGCCGCAGAGCTTGGTGAGGACGTGGACAAATACACGGCCATCGCCGAATCGGCCTTGGGCAAGCTCGAGCTCGCGACATACCTCTCGGGGCGCTATGACGGCCTCGAAGCCATTCTGAGTATTCACGCTGGTGCAGGTGGCACCGAGGCCATGGATTGGTCGGGTATCCTCTATCGCATGTATATGCGCTACGGTGAACGGCAGGGGTGGGGCTACGAAGTATTGGAAGAGACGCCGGGAGACGAGGCGGGGTTAAAATCCGTCTCGGTTCGCTTCAAGGGCAAGAATTCGTACGGGATGCTAAAACGCGAGTCGGGAACCCACCGTTTGGTACGCCTCTCACCCTTTAACGCCGACAACCTCCGCCAGACCAGTTTCTCACTTGTAGAGGTAACACCAGCCGTTGAGGAGGAGGATGCGGATGTCCAGGTAAAAGACGAGGACTTGGAGTGGCAGTTTTTCCGCGCAGGGGGACACGGCGGCCAAAATGTGAACAAGGTCTCGACAGCAGTACGTCTCATTCACAAGCCAACCGGCATAGCCGTTGTCTGTACCGAGGAGCGCTATCAGGAGCGCAACCGTCAAAAAGCCCTCGCGCGTCTCAAAGCCAAACTATGGGAAATCGAAGAAGACAAAAAGGGCCGCGAGCTAGCCGAAGAGCGGGGTGAACACAAGCTGGCAAGTTTTGGTAATCAGATCCGTTCCTATGTGCTGCACCCCTACAAACTGGTAAAAGACGTGAGAACAGGATACGAGACGTCGAGTGCCGATGCAGTACTAGATGGTGACCTCGATGGATTTATCCAAGCCGAGCTCAAGTTGCTCTCTTAAATTTCGCTGGCTATGGTATAGTGAAATGGTCGTATATTTCGTCGGAGGCATGTGTATGGACGAACTCAAGCAAATCAATCTACAAGAGGAGGGGACCACAGCTCCCCAAGTGAAGGAGGTTTCCCCTATGGAGTCGGTCGAACCAGTCGCAAAGTCGGCTAATACAGGCAAAATTCTCATAATCGCGATTATTGTTGGGGTGGTCGCTGGTGCCACTTCCGGATTCCTTTTTGCCAAGAGTCGCCTCGGTACTGCCGCCGTTGCACCAGGAACAAGTGCCTTGCAGCAAAACCCAAGTAGCCAGGGTAGTATCCACGTCGGCGACACCTTTGGCACCAACGACACGACAACGTTTAAGGATGAAGTGGAAGGCGTACTCCAAAAAGGTGGTATCGGCGGCGAAGGGACGCATCACTTAGTTCGCGGCGCAAACGCTTCACAGTGGGTCTATCTCACTTCCTCGGTGGTCGATCTCGATATGTTTGTCGGTGATTCTGTCCACGTATGGGGTCAAACCAACACCGGTAAGAAAGCAGGCTGGCTCATGGACGTAGGTAAACTAAAAGTTCTAGAGCTCAACGCCGCTCCGGCAGATTCGCCGTCCACCAGCGGCCAGCCAGAATAAATCGTTTCGTGTGCACGTGTCACGTGTTCACGCAAGGCACGTCAAATGAGTATGATAGTCTTTACAAACGTTACGAAAAAATACGGTAATGGCACGGTGGCTCTCAATGATGTTAGCTTTGCGGTGGAGCCAGGAGAATTTGTGATCGTCGAGGGAGCGTCTGGCGCTGGCAAAACAAGTGTTATGCGCGCCATGATCAGAGATTTTACGCCTTCATCTGGTGTGATAGAAATAGACGGCATAAATCTCGCTACCCTAAAATCTCGTGATATCCCCCTCCTACGTCGCAAAATTGGCGTTGTATTCCAAGACTTCAAGCTGCTCATGGATAGAACGGTTGCCGAGAATATCGATTTGGCGCTCGATATTTTGGGGTTAGAGGATGAGACCGCTATAAAGCGTCGCAACGAACTCTTGGAGTTGACCGGTTTATCCGGAAAAGAGAGCGATTTTCCCGTGCAGCTCTCCGGCGGCGAGATGCAGCGGGTGGCGATAGCCCGTGCACTCGCTCCCCAGCCTAAGATTCTCTTCGCCGACGAGCCAACGGGTAATCTTGACGGACATACTGCCATGAGCATAATTGAGCTTTTGGGAGATATTAACAGCCAAGGGACAACAGTCTTAATGGCAACTCACGACCTTGAACTCATTAAAAATCGTAAACTACGCCGGCTACAATTTGACAAAGGAGCACTTGTTAAAGACGTGGGTAAAAAGGAGCACCATGAGTCGTAAGCTAGGAACCACCTTAAAACACATGCGCCGTTCGCCGTACCAGTCCATTGCGGCGGCTGTGCTGACAACGATTACCTTTTTTGTTGTGAGCGTTTTTGCTCTGGTTGTCATGGGTGCACACGGCATGCTCACCTATTTTGAGTCGCGCCCACAGGTCACGGCATTTTTTAAAGATAGCGCAACTGCAGCGGACGTAGAGACGCTAAAAACATCGGTTTCTGCGCTCGGCACTGTCGAAAGCATGAACTATATTTCCAAGGATCAGGCCCTACAAATCTACAAAGAGCAAAATAAAGACAACCCGCTACTCCTAGAGATGGTGACAGCGGACATCCTCCCCGCCAGCCTCGAAGTTTCAGCTAAAAACGCAACAGATCTGGAGCCCATCGCCACAGTTATGCAAAAAGATACAACGGTCGAGGAAGTGGTATTCCAAAAAGACGTCGTAGACACCTTGACCAAGTGGGTAAACGGTGTGCGTATAGCTGGAGTGGTGCTCTCCGGATTACTTCTTTTTGCTTCCCTCGTGACCATTGTGGTCATCCTAGGATTAAAGTTCACCGCCCGTCGTGCCGAGATTAAAACATTATCACTCTTGGGTGCAACCTCGTGGTATATCCGCGGGCCGTTTGTTCTTGAGGGGATTGCCTATGGACTTATTGGTGCCGGGATGGGCTGGGGAGCCGCGTACGTTTCGCTCCTGTATGCAACGCCGCCTCTTGCCTCATTCCTCCAGGGTATCCCGCTTTTGCCGGTGCCACTGTGGATTATGGGCGCACTGCTGGGGGGAGAATTAGTGTTGGGGATACTATTGGGCGGCTTTGCCAGCATGATCGCGACCCGCCGTTACGGAAGATGAAAAAGTATTTGTTTGCTATCGTATTCTCACTCGCTGTGTTCGGTGTGCTGCGCGCTGTTTCGAGCCCCGCGTATGCACTCGTCTGTGGCGAGGATCCAACCGGCGCCCCACCTGGCGTTTTGCGGGATTACATTACCGATTGTAAAAATAAAATCGCCGACAGTCAGGGTCAGCAAAAAACGCTTGCATCGGCTATCGCGTACCTAAACAATCAAATTAGCCTGACACAAGCGCAAATATACGAAACCCAGCAAGAACTAAAATCGCTAAACCTCGAGATTACTGACCTTTCTGGCAAAATAGAGAGCCTCGATTATTCCCTCACAGATCTGACAAAGTTGTTTGTCGTCCGTGTCCGCGAAACCTATATGTACAAAGCTGATGGCCCGCTCACCATTGTCGCAGAAGCAGGGGGGATACCCGATCTCATCCGCAACCTAGAATACGCCAAACGTGTACGCGACCATGACCAGGAGCTACTCCTGCAACTTGAATCAGCGCGCCTCGATTACAACACGCAAAAATCGCAAAAGGAAGCATTGCAAGCACAGATCGTGGCAGCAAAACGAAAACTGGATAATCAACAGGCAGACCTTGCCAACCAGGTCGCGACCAAAAACCAACTTCTTACGGCCACAAAAAATAGTGAATCACAATACCAAAAACTCCTCTCGACCGCCCAGGCGCAGCTGGCAGCCCTCTCAAACTATGCCGAGTCAGTCGGTGTCTCGCTACTGCCACACCAAGATTTGTCAGACAGCTGGGGCAAGTACTTCAACCAGAGAGATGCCAATTGGGGAAATGTAGTCATCAACGGTAGCAATGACTGTGGTGGTCCGTGTACGATAGCTCGGGTTGGATGTCTGGTTACATCCTACACGATGGTCGTCTCTCACTACGGCGGCTCACTCATTCCCTCAGATGTCGCAACCAACTCAAGTAATTTTTACTCAATAACCGCCCTTTTCAATAGTCCCGGCCCGTCTGCCAATGGCCATAACGCGACCGATGTAAATAACCCTAGCATGCAGAGCCTTCGTGACGCGCTAAACTCCGGCAAAGTGGTAATAGCCGGCTTATCAATGAATGGCGGACCTGCGCCCACCCACTACTCCGATCACTGGGTGGTTTTGCGTTCGGTAGATGGAGACAGCTTTAAGATCAACGATCCTGAATACCCAGGAGCCATGAACGTATCGCTAAAAGATCACTACAGCACGTGGGCCATCATCCAAGCGAAAATTTATAACTAAGTGCTACCCCTATGACAAACCATGCAAGCATATCTTCCGCAACTGATGTGATGTTGGTTTGGCTTTGTACAACGTACATAATTAATACCATAGCCAGTGTAGTGCAAAGAAAATTTTGTCGCTTGACCAGCGTTACCAAACTGATAGCCAGTATCGTCACATATATAACAAGCGCCGGTATCCCCCCGGAAACTCCCATATCCAGCAGACTGGAATGTGGCCGATCTACCATCGCGTCGACATTGTAATGAGTTGGCCAATCGATTGTGCTAAACGCACGGGAAAACTGTGCCCATCCCCAACCCCAAACCGGTCTGTCGGCAATAGCGATTACCCCCTTCATAAGTATCCGTGCTCGGTCTTCCGCAACGATATATCCGGGATTTCGGACACGCACAGAAAAGTATTCATAAAACCCGAGAGCCGCAGCAATGGCTATACCAAAGATGATAATCAGGATCGCTCGCGAAAGACGATGACGAAACAGATAAATGCCGAACAACGCCAAGCACAATAGCCCTCCAATCGTCCGAGTAAGAATAATCGCCGCTATCTGTATAAGTAACGCTCCTCGGAGGGTGCGGCGTTTCTCAAAAAAATGTTTATAGGCGTAGTAACTAAAGGGTAAACTTACTCCTAAATATCCGGACAGTGCCGTAGGATTGCCGAACGACAACGCCACCCGTCCCTGCCACCATGCGGAAGCAGGTACGAGTGCTGAATAAAATGTCGCCCCCACCGCCCACAACGAAAGAACTCCGGTAGCTATGGCGATCGCCATTATGATTTTTTCTCCCAGTTTACCGTTCCAAATGAGCGCAACTATAAACGCCAGTACGACGAGCGCTGCAAGTGCGATCAACCCGTCCATTCGATATGGGTTCCCCCATACGCTAGTAAAAAATCTACCACTCACGAGCGAAGTGATAGTTAACTCTGCAAAAAGCCCAAAAATGAGCCAGGCTAATAGTCGATTGCTATTGTCGCGGCCGTAGTGGTTGAGTAGTGTAAGCCCCAGTGCACCGACCACCCACAGCGCTAGAAACCAAACTTTTGGTGGCTCGTATGGTGAAAAATATGTTGGCCAAAAGAATAGGGGGGTGGCTAAAAATCCAAAGGCCATATACCACTGTACTGGCCTACTTGACGTACGCATAGTTTTCATTCTACTATGATTACTATCGTATGAATGAACAAGAATTATTGCCATCAGCTGCGGTCCCAAGACGACGCGTCCCGCTCGCAGGAAAACTAGCGCTCGTCATCGTGGCTATTATCGCGATCGCTTTCGGCGGATATTTTTTATTCACCCGTCCAGCCCGTATCGCCTACGTTAGCGAGGGAGGGCCAGTTCCGGTCACTCCGCCCATCGGCTCAAGTGTGCCGGTTCCGTCGCCGATAACGTGTAACCAAAACATAACCAACTTCAATGCGAGCGATTATTGTGGCGGTACGAGTTTCCGCACATACTCATATTCTTGTGGCACAACCTCAGGGAACTACAGCACCGTCCAAGCCTTGGGGGTATGCACCGACATTAGTCAGGCACTGGCGAATGCGCAACAGTCGTGCCGCTCAAGCTGCGCAGTGCCCTCACCAATTCCTACACCGGTGCCGACGCCCACCTCCACTCCCGTTGCCACATGTACACCCCGCCCGGCGTGTCTAGATACCATCCCTCGATGCCTAATTCCGGTGACCCCTGATATGTGCCCGGCACCGTCAATCATGCCGACTGCTACCCCGATTCCTTCGCTCAAGCCTTCACCCTCACCCATCCCACCAAACTGTTACCTAAAAGAAGTCCAATGTATTCAAGCACCATGCCCCGCACAAGTCGTGTGCCCGGTGCCGACAGCGATCCCCGTGCCCACGGTCAAACCACTTCCCCAGGGCTGCTATTACCAAAATGTCTGTGCTGTCGGCGGCTCCTGTTCCCAGACTGTAGTTTGTCCCACACCGACTCCCGTACCCACCCGCACCCCCACCCCAACTCCGACACCCCGCCCACCCATTCTCACTATAATTACGAGGCCCATAAGCACGTATATCTGTAACCTACGATGTGGCTGGAGGCGTAATAGCCCGGCATACTGCTCGAAAACCTGTAAATAAAAACGAGCCAATTTGCTATACTGTTTTTATGAAATGGATGCTGTTGGCGGCGTTTGCCACGGTTTTCTTTTGCAAAAAAAGTTTTGCTGCGGTATCGATAAACGAAGTGAGTTCCTATGAAAGCTCCGGCGACTGGGTGGAGCTATTTGCCGACGTGGAGACGGATATCGGCGATTGGTTTTTGCAAGACGAAGCAGGGAACAAAAAGATAATACCGACCGACACAAAAATAGGTTCACCCTCGGCTGAGTACGTGCTCATAAGCTTTAGCAACAAGTTAAACAGAGACGCCGACATTGTCGAGCTATTCGAAAAAGAGGGGACAAGTCTCGTGGATAGTATAAGCTATGGATATGAAGACGCAATCTGTGCGCCGGGGAGTGGTGAATCGATCGGACGGGAACGTGACGGACAACTCCCGTGGGTTCGGTTCTCGTCCGCAACGAGAGAAGCCACAAACACCGGCGAAATAAATCCATGTCCCGCCCCCTCGCCATCTCCCTCACTCTCTCCGTCGCCCTCTCCCCCTCCCTCGCCCACTCCCTCGCCGTCGTCCACCCCCACCCCGTCCCCGATAGTTACTCCCTCCCCCATGGCAAGCATATATCCGTCTCCATCTCCCGAGCTTGAGGCGACTGGATCAGGAACGGTTGCAGGGGAAGCAATTGTCGATCTCTCCGCCTTTACCAGTTCCCCCACGCCGGCCAGTCTACAAGGAGATTCCTTGCAGGATAGGTCACCCTCCCTCAACCGCGAACGAGCAAAAATCGTAGTGGAGATAGGCTCTGGACTTTCTCTCTCATCGGTAGCCGGTTTCCTTGGATACCGTAAATACCGCCAGCGCCAAAAAGGGTTCGACCTGTAAGGAAGTGCCCAACCCGAAGGGCAGGTCGAACCCTTACGGTATACTTAGCATTATGAAAAAGTATTCATTTTGGGTCGCCTTCGCCATCTGGACTTGGTTTACGTGGTACTTGACCGGCGTGCCCAATCTCCGCGTCACCCCCGACTCGCTCGAACAGTTTGTCATCTCCAAGGGCGGTCACATCTTTTTCTTCGGTATGGAGGGAGTTCTCGCCTACTTGGCACTCTCAAAGTCAAAAGCCAGATTTTGGTATGCTCTGGTTATCGCCTCGGCTCTCGGCGCAGCGACCGAAATCCACCAGTCCTTCGTCGCTGGCCGCCACATGAGTGTGTACGACTGGGCGCTCGACACCCTGAGCGCTTTACTATTTGTCTGTATCTTGCGAAGATATAACAAGTTTGCAAATTGATTAATTGAAAATTGAATAAAAATTGGAAACTGAAAAAATGAGAATTTTAATTACCGGCGGTGCGGGCTATATCGGTGCAATTACCGCTAAAGAACTGGAGAAGGCAGGTCACAACGTCTTGGTCTACGATCATTTTGTCTCGCACACGCCGACAAAATTAAAAGATATTCCGTACGTGAAAGGTGGCTTACTCGACAAAAAAACGCTAGACAAGACGTTACGCAATTTTCACCCCGACGTCGTTATGCATTTTGCAGCCTACATCCAGATGGGTGAGTCGGTCGCCAATCCCCGGAAATACTACGGCAACAACGTGTTGGGATCGCTTTCACTCATAGAGTCCATGATAGGTGCAGGAGTGCACAAACTAGTCTTTGCGAGTACCGCCGGAGTATATGGGAATCCGGTACACGTGCCGATCCCGGAAAATGATCCCAAGGAGCCGGAGAACCCCTATGGTGAAACAAAGCTCACGGTCGAGCGCCTCCTCAAGTGGTACGACAAGGCGTACGGTTTCCGGAGTATCAGTATCCGCTTTTTCAATGCCGCGGGCGCTACTTTAGATAGCTCGCTCGGGGAAGACCATCACGACGAATCGCACATTATCCCAAGCGTGATCAGAGCCCAGATGGAAGGGAAAGAGTTTAAGATGTTTGGTAACGACTACCCCACGCCGGACGGCACCTGTGTACGCGATTACATCCATGTCCTTGACCTTGCCGAGGCCTTCCGCCTCGCCGCTGTCCACCTCATGACAAATGACCCATTACCTATGACCACGTGTTATAACGCTGGCACTGGCCACGGCTACAGCAACCTCGAGATTGTAAAAATGGTGGAGAAAGTCGCATCTGACTATGCTCAGATAGATCCTGAGCATGTCGAAGGATCACAAAAAATTAAAGTAAAATTCGCTCCGCGCCGCCCAGGAGACGCCAACGAGCTGGTCGCCGACTCCTCCCGCCTGCGCTCCGAGCTGTCCTGGTCTCCCAAATATAGCGATCTCGAAACGATTATAAAAACCGCCTACGCTTGGCACAGCAAGGATAAAAATGACAATTATTGATACTGGCGAATTAACCAATGTACAAAAGTTTGTTGCCAGAACAATCTTGACGAGGGCTCCAGAGTCCGGAGTAGAACCGAGGTCACCCAGAGGGTTAACACTAATTCATGAAAACATAGATACGGAGAAACTAGCAACGTTAAACAGGGCAGGGGTCGATTTTAATGTATTGCTGAGTGTCATGCATGAGGTGGGGAAGGATAATGAGGAAGCAACAGTCGAGCCAGGAGTGACCGCTGTCATATTCAACGCACTTTTAGACGATGTATCTACAGGAAGCGATGGTATCCGTCACCCACTTAAAGATCTACCAGAAACTATTATAGGAAATCTATCAACGGACGATCGCGTTCAAGATAACCGCGACCCATTCCTGCAGTTTGCCATACAGCTACGGGACAGGTCGGAGAAATTTTCAACGTTGCAAGCAACAGCCGTTGTCGGCGAGTTAAAGGTTGGTGAACTGTGGGGCTTTGTTGCATATATCGTCGACTTTTCAAGTAAAAGTAATGTGCCAGCCGACATGCTTGCGCTTAAGAATCTTGCAAAAAGAATCGATGAAGAAAAAGCGACCATTGGAGTTCATCAGCCCGAATCGATTAGATTGCTCATGAACGTTCAGACCATACTAGACGGAGGAAAGGACTACAGAACAAAGTAGTAATCGTACAGTATCTATATTGCGTCCTCCGGTTTTCGTGTTACAATAGCATCCTACATATGTGAATACACTTTGCCTAATGTCTCGTTTAGGGTAGGCCCTGCAGAGACAGGGCTTTTTAGTGTCTACGACCCTGAGCTTGTCGAAGGGCCTCACATATACTCGCTCCTTAACATATAAATAGACAACAATAGTACGCAAACAATAGTCAATTTTTTAGCAGTAAATTGGAAAAAAATCTATCAACTTTTCAAAGAGATGGTAGTACCGTTTTTCTTTTGAGCAATTCTTTAGGAATCAAACTTTTTTGAGAGTTTGATCCTGGCTCAGGATGAACGCTGGCGGCGTGCCTTAAGCATGCAAGTCGAACGATTCTAAGTAGCAATACTAAGTTTAGTGGCAGACGGGTGAGTAATACGTAGGGATCTACCTCTTGGTTGGGGATAGCTCGCCGAAAGGCGGGGTAATACCGAATGAGGTCCACGGATCAAAGACCATAACTGGTCGCCGAGAGAGGAACCTGCGTCCCATCAGCTAGTTGGCGGGGTAATGGCCCACCAAGGCTACGACGGGTAGGGGATGTGAGAGCATGGTCCCCCACAAGGACACTGAGACACGGGTCCTACATCTACGGATGGCAGCAACTGGGAATCTTGCGCAATGGACGAAAGTCTGACGCAGCGACGCCGCGTGTGGGAAGAAGGCCCTCGGGTTGTAAACCACTGTGGTATGGGAATAAATTTTGAAGGTACCATACTAGAAAGCACCTGCTAACCACGTGCCAGAAGCCTCGGTAATACGTGGGGTGCAAGCGTTATCCGGATTTACTGGGCGTAAAGCGTTCTGTAGGCGGCTTTGTAAGTGCATGGTTAAAGATCGCGGCTCAACCGTGAAAGTGCTGTGCATACTGCATCGCTAGAGGATTGTCGGGAGTGCTGGAATTCTCGGTGGAGGGGTGAAATCCGTTGATATCGAGAGGAACACCAAAGGCGAAGGCAGGCACTTAGGCAATATCTGACGCTGATAGACGACAGCTAGGGGAGCGAAAGGGATTAGAGACCCCTGTAGTCCTAGCCGTAAACGATGGATGCTAGTTTCTCGGGATACCTGGGAGACGTAAGCTAACGCGTTAAGCATCCCGCCTGGGAAGTACGGCCGCAAGGCTAAAACTCAAAGGAATTGACGGGGGAGCGCACAACCGGTGGAGCATGTGGTTTAATTCGATACGAAGCGAAAGACCTCACCCAGGTTTGACATGTATCTGCAAATCCAGTGAAAGCTGGACTTCTTCGAGAGTGATACACAGCTGTTGCATGGCTGTCGTAAGTTCGTGTCGTGAGGCGTCCGCTTAAGTGCGGTAACGAACGAAACCCCTATCGTGTGTTGAATATTCACGCGAGACTGCTCTTGATAGTATCAAGGGAGGAAGGAGGGGACGACGTCAAGTCAGCATGACGCTTACACCTGGGGCCACACACATCCTACAATGGGAAGTAACAATGGGTAGCCAACCCGCAAGGGGGAGCCAATCCCGTAAACCTTCCCTCAGTTCAGATTGGAGGCTGCAACTCGCCTCCATGAAGTCGGAATCGGTAGTAATCGCGGATCAGCAGGCCGCGGTGAATACGTTCTCGCTCCTTGTACACACCGCCCGTCAAGTGAGCAAAGTTGGCAGTACCTGAAGTCGGAAATCCAAACTCGCAAGAGGTGGACCCGCCAAAGGTAAGGTCAGCGATGAGCGCTAAGTCGTAACAAGGTATCCGTTCTGGAAGGAGCGGATGGATCACCTCCTTTCTAGGAGTATAAAGGGTATCACGACCCGCCCTGTATGGGGAATTGTATACGTCCACAGCATTTGTTCGGTTATCTGTTTAAACATAACCGAACCTTAAAAGAATTCGAGTGCTACCATCTCTTTGCAAAAGTTGAACTTCGCGAAACGTACTAACAAACTAATCCCACGTAACCCGTGGGATTTTTTGTATCTAATTACTGATACAATGTAAGTATGCTACTCAAAGTCGGCGACATTGCTCCAGAAATTACGCTCGCTGACCAAGATGGAACAACGCGATCCCTCTCCCAGTACAAAGGCCAATGGGTTCTCGTGTATTTCTATCCCAAAGACAACACACCGGGCTGCACTACCGAGGCATGCTCTCTACGCGACAGTTTTCCCACCTTTGACAAACACACCTGCGTCGTTTTGGGCGTCAGTACTGACTCAGTCGCAAGTCATAAAAAATTTGCACGCAAGTTTAATCTTCCCTTTATTCTCCTAGCAGACACAGAGAAAAAGACGGTCGCCGACTATGGTGTGTGGGGTGAGAAAAAATTTATGGGTCGCACCTATATAGGAACGGCTCGAACGTCATTCCTCATAAATCCACAAGGAATTATTTACAAAGTCTACGAAAAGGTAAACCCTGTCACCCACGCCAAAGAAGTTCTTGCAGATATCACACAGGGGAAACAGTAACTGCCATATCGGTGGGCGATCATGGAGTCGAACCATGCACCTCAGTCTTATCAGGACTGCGCTCTAACCAGCTGAGCTAATCGCCCAAAACAACAGTGTGGATTTTATCACGTTCCCCCCCTTGACCGCTAGGGTATATGTAGGTTACAATTACGTCCGCTCGGGAGTCAATTCCACTTTATGCAAACAACGCGCTACATAGTCCCACCTACCTCGCCTTTTTAGCCGTCATTTGTATCTCGTGTGAAGTCCCGCCTGAGCGGGATTTTTAATCCCTTCGCACCTTTAATAGAGATCGTACCTCGTAAGCTAAGACGGGCTTTGCCCTCCGTAGCTTTAGCGAAGGAGGGCCGTTAGCTCATCTGGTAGAGCACTTCATTTGCAATGAAGAGGTGGCCGGTTCGAGCCCGGCACGGTCCACACAAACGACATGTTTGAAAGTTCAGTAATGCAAAACTGAGCTTTCAAGCTCTCGTCTTTCAAGTATCGCAAGATACCTGATGACCTCGAGTAAAATCGAGAGGTTGCACATTAACAAGTGAAGAGTAGGAAAAGCATCTAAAATTTGAATTGAATTGAATTTTGTATCAAGCTACTCAAATAAAGCATACAGTGGATGCCTTGGCATATTGTGCCGAAGAAGGACGCACAAGACCGCGAAAGTCGTCGGTGAGGAGTCTCGATCCTGTGACCCGGCGGTGTCCGAATGGAGTAATCCCTGCACTAGCAATAGTGCGGAACCCTGGATTTATCTAGGGTGGGTAACTCGGTGAACTGAAACATCTAAGTAACCGAAGGAAAAGAAATCGAATGAGATTCCCTTAGTAAGCGGTGAGCGAACAGGGAATAGCCCAAACCATAATTTATTATGGTGTTGTAGGACCAGATATACGATGTTGGCAAGATAGTAGAACACCGTGGAATAGGTGATCATAGAGAGTGAAAATCTCGTATACGAAATCAAGCTAACGTTAATTTGGCACCTGAGTACGTTGGGAGACGGCAAACTCCCTGCGGAATCTACCCCGACCACGGGGTAAGGCTAAATACACAATATGACCGATAGTGAACGAGTACCGTGAGGGAAAGGTGAAAAGAAGGGTGAGACACCCAATGAAATAGTACCTGAAACTGTGTGCTAACAAACAGACAAAGTCCCGCAAGGGATGATGTCGTGCCTATTGAAGAATGACCCGTCGAGTTTGCCTATACTGCTAGTCTAAGTGATATCGTCACGGAGGCGTAGTGAAAGCGAGGATGAATAGTCCGTCAAGCAGTGTGGCCAAGACCCGAAACCGGAGTGAGCTAACCATGAGCAGGCTGAACCCCAAGTAAAATTGGGGGAAGGGCCGAACCAGTGACTGCTGCAAAAGTCTTGGAGGACTTGTGGTTAGAGGCAATATACCAATCGAACCCGGAGATAGCTGGTTCTCCCCGAAATATATTTAGGTATAGCCTCGAGTAATGCATGGGTGGGGGTAGAGCACTGAAAAGGTGCGGCGTCGCAAGGCGCTTCACTTTATCAAACTCCGAATACTGCGCATGTTTATCTCGGGAGTCAGCGCCTGGGAGCTAAGTTCCAGGCACAAAAGGGAAACACCCCAGATCGCCAATTAAGGTCTCTAAATCATAGCTAAGTGGTTCAAGGAAGTCATTGTCCATAAACAGCTAGGAGGTCGGCTCAGAAGCAGCCATCCTTGAAAGAAAGCGTAACAGCTCACTAGTCGATGGATAGTGGCGCCGAAGACTCATCGAGGCTCAAGCTATGTACCGAAATTGCGGATTTATCTCGAATTTATTCGAGATGACTGGTAGGGGAGCGTTCTAACAGCGGTGAAGTCGCAGTGTAAGCTGCGGTGGAGCGGTTAGAAGTGAGAATGGCGGGATGAGTAGCGAGATGGAGGTGAGAATCCTCCACACCGAATGTTCAAGGTTTCCCACGCAACGTTCGTCGACGTGGGGTGAGGCGGCCCTAAGGTGAGGCTGGTGTAATGCCGGCGTAGCCGATGGATTACCGGTTGATATTCCGGTCCTATAGGGCGTTCATTATTAGTTGGGGAGTGACGGTCAGGGAAGAGCAGGGCGTCTTATTGAATTGGCGTCCAAGCGTTAAGGTAGTTGGCTATTGGCAAATCCGTAGCCGGCGTTATGACCCGAGGCGTGATGGGGAATTGCGGTTTCGGCCGCGGTGACTCTGCCCACTTTCTAGATCCAAGAAAACCTTCGCAACGAGAATGTTCTATATCCGTACCGCAAACCGACACAGGTGAACTGGTAGAGAATACCAAGGTGAGCGAGAGAACCTCCCTTAAGGAACTCGGCAAATCAACTAGGCGTAACTTAGGGAGATGCCTATTCTGTATGTTGGTACTTGTATCAATGTATGGAACGCAGATAAATAACTCGAAGTGACTGTTTAACAAAAACACAGGTCTGTGCGAAGACGCAAGTCAACGTATACGGGCTGAGGCCTGCCCAGTGCCGGAAGGTTAATTGAGAGGGTAACCCCGACTTGTTCGGGATAGCCTTTGATCGAAGCCCCGGTGAACGGCAGCAGTAACTATAACTGTTCTATGGTTAAGGATGACAAATCGTTGCCATAGTGAGGTAGTCAAACCTCTCTGATCTGTGCAGAAAATAAAGATCAGAAAAACTTTGCTATATGCTGGAAGAGCTGAGTATCTTTTGCTACTATGGTTGTAATGACACATAGTGATAATGCAGAAAGTGCAGCAAATCAGCAGGAAAGATTAGATCCATGGTGGATAGTTGGTTTTGTAGATGGCGAAGGCTGTTTCTCTGTGAGCAAGTTTAAAAATATAACTTGCTCGAGTGGTTATCAAACTCTTTTTGAGTTCGTAATAACCCAAGGAGAGAAAAGTCGAATCTCACTCGAAAGGATCGAAAAATTCTTTCAGTGTGGACACATCTATATAAACAGACGACACGATAATCATCGCGAAAACATATTGCGATATTGCGTGAGACGGCAAGAAGATCTTAAAAAGATCATAATTCCGTTTTTCAAGAAATATCCACTCGTTACAGCTAAAAGGCAACAATTTGAAGAATTTTGTCTCAAGCTAAAGGTCTAGTATCCTCAGAGACTAAACGCAGAGAAGTGTGAAAACACTAAGATATAGTCCGATCTCATGGGCGACCATGAGCTAACAATAATAAGCGAAATTCCTTGTCGGGTAAGTTCCGACCTGCACGAAAGGCGTAACAACTTCGAGACTGTCTTGAGGGGGGACTCGGCGAAATTGAAATGGCTGTGAAGATGCGGCCTACTGGTAACAGGACAAAAAGACCCCGTGAAGCTTTACTGTACCTTGACACTGAGATTTATGTTTTGACTGTGTAGCATAGGTGGGAGGCGCAAGCCGATCATGTAATACCACTCTTCGAAACGTGAGTTTCTCACTTATCCCACTGGATCGTGGGAGAGGACACTGTCTGGGAGGCAGTTTAACTGGGGAGGTTGCTTGCTAAAGAGTACCGCAAGCGCGCAAAGGTATCCTAATTCCGGATGGAAATCGGAATGATAGTGCAAGGGCAAAAGGATGCCTGACTGTGAGACCTACAAGTCAAGCAGAGACGAAAGTCGGACCTAGTGATCCTCGTGCACTTCGTGGGAGGTGCCGGGCTTATCGGATAAAAGCTACTCCGGGGATAACAGAGTAGTTGCACCTGAGCGTCCACAGCGACGGTGCAGTTCGCTACCTCGATAGACAACACCCAAACATGTCGAGGGTAAATTTGGCTAATAACGGAGAAAGCCTTAACTTGAACAATTAAGGTCAACCCCGTGGGAAGTCGAATACCTTCTAGAAATAGATAGTATGAGACCCCGTAGAGACTGATTGCTGCGTCCTGCAGCATGAGAATGCGGAAGATACTGCATTCATACGCCAACATTCATACGATATTCGTGGAATACAAGAATATCCGTGATAAAGATATAGTCCAAACACGTAGTAATACGTGACGCAACCAATAATTTCTATCTACATCAGGTTTTTGGTCGGCTCAGCGCATCCTGGGGCTGGAGAAGGTCCCAAGGGTTGGTCTGTTCGCCCATTAAAGCGCTACGTGAGCTGGGTTCAGACCGTCGTGAGACAGGTCGGTCTCTATCCGTTACCAGCGTTGGAATCTTGAGGGGAGTCGCTCTTAGTACGAGAGGACCGGAGTGAGTCAACCGCTAGTGTTTCTGTTGTAGCCGTCAGGCGCATCGCAGAGTAGCTACGTTGATACATGATAACCGCTGAAAGCATCTAAGCGGGAAACATACCCCAAGATAAGGATTCCTTGTCCACCTTCGGGTGGACGATAGATCCCTGGGAGACCACCAGGTTATCGGCGGGAAGTGTACGCACTGCAAAGTGTTTAGCTAACCCGTCCGCCAACATCATAATTTATTATGGTGATTGACGGCTCGTCCTTCGGACGAGACGCATGATCAAACGAGTAGTTTGATACTGCAATCTTACTCTTCACTTTTTAATGGACAACGTCCATTAAACCCCGCCGCTTGCGTAGCGGCGTGGGTTAGTACATTAACATTGGCGACAGTATTGTTCCGGTGATTGGAGCCTCGTGGTCCCACCTCTTCCCATTCCGAACAGAGTCGTGAAACGCGAAAGCGCCGACGATAGTTGTGGGGCAACCCACCGCGAAAATAGGTCATTGCCGGAGCAATAGTGTCGCCAATGAATAGAACATCCCCCGCAAGGGGGATTTTTTGTAAGTCTCTGAAGTATATCGGAAGCTATCAAGATTATAGTAGTTGCTATGAGGGTTGCACAAAGGTGTATACTTGTCGCAGACGATAAATAGTAATCTGCCCAAGAGAGTTTTAATGAACAGCAGAATGGTACGGGGTTTTCATCGATTTTTTTCGCGTTTCACACTCAGTTGTCTGCTCATTCTTGCCACCATTTTCAATTCGATAGCTCCAGCCTTTCTTCTAGCAACTCCGGTTATGGCGGCCGATTCCTCGCCGAGCGTGAGCTATGGTGCAGATGCTCACGACTTTACGCTTTCCGGCCCCACCGGCGCTAACTATTATTTGTACTACCAAACACCGACAAAAATGGATGGGGTGCAGGGAACTCTACCCGCGACCGTCTATGCCGGAACAAAGTCAGCAGGGGTAGGTACGCCCGAAACAGTCGAGCGCGGTATCTTCAAGACCGGCACCACTGCCCAGTATTTTGTCGTTGATGGCTCCACCCTTCGCCTCGTGGCGACTCCTACCTCTTCTAGCCTAGATCTCACCGCATCCGAAACTGCATGGCTCGCTGACCCAGCGACCTATGGTGACCTAGTAACCGGCGCCACCTATCACGCTCCATTTAATCAAGATGTTTCCGTCTCTTTTACTTCGCTCCCCGCCACTCCTGGTACCATTACTTTTCACGAAATAACTCTAACTGACGCACAGGTAAAAGAATCGGGAGCGCTCACGTCGACCGCCTATGAGATCACCTCTACGATGAGTGATGGCTCCTTCACCTACAATCTCACCCTCCCCAACCCCTCACAGAAAACCAACGTTGGCGTCCAGTATTCCGAAGATGGCAAAACTTTTACCTCCGCAGCGAGCGTCTCCGCCGTCCCATCCATTGTCACCATCCCCGGCCTCACCCACTTCACGATTTTTGTAGTGACAAACTTACAGCCTAACTATGCCGCACCCGGTGGCGGTGGAGTTTACTCTGCCTATTACGGTCCAAATAATGGATATGTCGCTGGGTCTCCGGGTACTACAACCATTTATGATGGTCGAGAAGCTGGCATTATTAAAGCCGGACTTACTATTGATCCCAACGATCACGTGTATGAAGACGAAGGTCTTTTTGGCTTCCAACTAACAGATACAATCAATAATTTTGCCTCACAAACGTTGAGCTACGACGTCCAGAATCAATATGGCACTCTCCCCGTCTGGATGACAATTGAAATTGACACAGGAGTTATTGGGGATAGATCTGACAATACAACTTACCAGTTTGTGCCAACCTCAAATCCAACTGGTTGGCATACCGTAAATGCAGCGGCAGGAATGTGGCAGAAATGGAATAACATGTCCGGAGACACTACGGGGAATCCTTTAGTATCCCTCGGTACGCTTGCTACAGAATACTCAGGACTTAATGTTGTGAGAGCTTATCTCCGTCTTGGCATGGGCAATGCCTATCATGACAATTCCAATGGGACAGTCGCTTGGGTTAGCCAAGCCATTTTCGGTGGCCAGACGTTCAATTTTGCAACAATGCCTGCGTGCAACGCCGGCAGCTTCGACACTTCAACACTTGGTTCAGTCAATGGTCAGAATGGCTGGAGTATTACCGGATCATATGACCAAGCAGTCGTGGATAACGTCTATGGCTATCCTAGCTTTGGTTGCAAAACCTTGCGTATCTCCGACTCTATTACCAGCGGCTCGTTTGGTGATCAAATTTTTGCCCCACCTACGGCGAATGGTGCCGGGGAAACCTCTGCTACTAGTGGTTCATTTGCGCTCGGCACCCGTCAAAATCATTACGAGGCGCAATTCGACATTGCCTCTGCTGTCCCCAATGCCCAACAACCAGGAATGCACCTCTCTATTTCACCAGACCGCGGCGATGGCTCGCGCATGAGTTACTTAAATGTTGTAGACGGTAGTTCTGGACTGGATGTTTATTTTTACGATGTTCAAGGAACGTCTAATCCCGCCAATTTTGTCGGAACCCAAATTGCTTCAGGGCTGGATCGTACAATCCCCCATACCTTCAAATTTGTGATGGACTTTGTAGAGGGTCCTTCTAACGATGTTGTGAAAGTTTATGTTGACGGGTCGCTCGTGCATACGGGCACCTCGTGGGAAAACTACTATCGATATGACAGCGAAGCTTCTGCTGAGCCAAGTCCCCGAATTGTCAAAACCGTCTTATTCCGTGAGAGTGGCACCGCTACCTCAGCCGATAGTGGTAAAGGTTTCTTGATCGACAACTTTAGTGATTCTTCAAGCAATGTTACCCCAGCTGTCCCTAACTTGGTTAGTCCCGCAGATGGATCTCACGTACAACCAACCGGTCTGTTCCTCGACTGGACAGATAGTGATAGCCTAAATCTGCCCGTAACTTATCGTTATCAATCCTCTTACAACCCTGCTACAGGTGCACACAACAGCTTATCGTCACCGATTTACAATGCAAATACTGGAACAGTCTCACAAATAAACGCTTCGGGTTCTGCTGACCATCTCTACTACTGGCAAGTACAGGCATGTGATAGCGCTGACAATTGTAGTGACTGGTCTGGACCTTGGGCAGTAACCATTGACGGAACCGCACCCACCGTACCCACAAATGGTACACCCAACGGAACGACCATCCCGACAAACAATTTTGATTTCAACTGGAACGCTTCGTCGGATATTTCTCCGATTACGTACGAATTTCAGTCATCAATGAACCCTACCCAGGTGGGGGGAATATTGACCACTGGTTTATGGCATTCCGGAGTACTCCCCACCAACATGATCCACTCTTCGGGGGCACCAGACGGAACTTGGTACTGGCAAGTGAGAGCGATTGATGCAGCCGGAAACGTGAGCGCCTGGAGTCCAATCTGGAATGTTACTTTGGACACTGTTGCGCCCGTTATCCCAACAGCCACGCTCACCGCAAATAGCATTAGCGTGCCACCAAACGGATATACCAGTTCATCCACCTTTACTTTTAACCTCTCCTCCTCACCCGACACAACCCGCTACCAGCTAAAGTATTGGAATAACATTACCGGTTCAGTTTACAAAATCGGAACACCATGGAATCCAACCAACCTTAGTGCGTACTCCAGTTCTTTGGGGGTATATAACGATCATTTCTCTCAGGGGGAGGGGACGCACTACTTTGCGTTTAGTGCCTGCGACGCCGCCGGTAACTGCTCCACATATTCGAGTCCCTTTGTCGTCACGTACGACCACACCGCCCCCACCGTTTCACTCACCGCCCCTGTAATTTCTCTCCTTCGCGGCTCTGTAGACATTCGTGGCAGCGTCCAAGACGCCAATCCCGACCATTACTATACGGTTATTACAAATTCTACGAACCATGTTGTCGCCGGTCCAGGAACCGTTTCCGACACAAACTCGTTCGTAAACAAATTACTCTTCACCTGGAATACCCTCGGCGTCAGCGACGGAACCTATACTATCGATCTCGAGGCACGTGACGCCGCCGGAAACAAAAACGCCGGGTCAGTCACGACCAAAACGGTGACCGTCGACAATACCGCGCCCACCAGTGTCATCACTTTCCCCACCAACGAGGGATCTGGTAGCACCGTCTATACCAATAGTTGGACCGGCTCCATCCAGGGAACAGCCACCGACAACCTTAGTGGAGTCACCGGGGTAAATATCTCGATCGAAAATTCCGCGGGACAATATTTCGACGGTGAGTCATTTGTAGATAGCGAAGGAGAGATACTTCTTCCTGCAACCTACAATAGTGAGGGTGGCACGTGGTACTATGACGGTTTGACTTCCCCGGGAGAGGGTAGCTACACGCTCAAATCCCACGCGACCGACCTCGCCGGCAACGTCGAAAATACCTACACCCTCACCGTGGTCTACGACCATACCATTCCCGAGGTTGCGCTGGCTACAAGTCCCGCTAGTCCCGACGGAGGCAACGGATGGTTTGTCACAAATCCGACGATTACCCTCACAGCGACAGATGTAAACAACATTCAGACTATCCAGTACCAGTGGGATAGTGAGGCCGGAGCCTGGACCACCTACACCGCTCCGTTCCTTACTCCAGGAGAGGGCGGCCACGTCCTTTACTATCGCGCCGAAGATTTGGCCGATAACTGGAGTGACACGGGCATCAAGAATATTCGGTACGACGCGACCGAGCTCACGAATGGCCCCCAGAATGTCTCCGTCTCACCAAACCCGACCAGCGGAACGACCGCGACCGTCAAATGGGACGCCGCAACCGACAATGTGGGCATAGACCACTACGTAGTCGAGTGGAAGCTTGGCGATACGTTCCACTCTGCCTCAGTGGGTAGCGATGTTCGTAGCTACACCATCGATCAGTTGACCGCTGAAGGTGACTGGAACGTCAAAGTCATCGCCTTTGACGGCGAGGGACATAGTAAAGACGCCTCCGTCACCCTGACGGTAGACCGTACTGCTCCTGCCGCTCCCACGCTCACGCTAACCGGCGCCGCCGCCGGCTCCGCTACACTTGGCTGGACAGCCGTCGCCGGCGCTTCCGCCTATACCTTATGGTACGGCACGGCTCCGGGTAACTATATCTATGGTGCCAATGTTGGCAACGTAACCACCTACACTGTGAACGGCCTCGGTGCCGGCACGTATTACTTTGTCGTCCGCGCCAAAGACGGGGCCGGTAATAGTAGTGGTAATTCCAACGAGGTTGGGACCGGTGCCATAGCCGGTGCCGCCGGAGTTGCTCCTGGGGCTCCCGCTGCCGGATTTCTCCCTGCACCACAAGTCTTAGGCGCACAAACCGTCGCCACCCCCTCCGCCTCACCCTCACCCGAATCTATGGGGAGCGTGCTGGGGGCCACGACAAATAATTACCTCCAGGCACTCATCAACAACTGGTGGTTCTGGCCACTTGTGGTCCTTCTCGCGGTTCTCCTCTCGCTGGTGCTTTACCTCTGGTTCCGCCGCTCGCACCGCACCTAACCGATATAGGCCAAACGTTTCTCTATCTTAGAAAGTACTGCGTGGCGTAGTCCGCGCCCCCCGGCTGTAATGAGGAGATACAGAGCAATCGCCGCAGGGAGCAACCACCGGCACCATGGATCGGGAGAAGTTATGGCGATGCCGCTGCGGCAGTCGGCATGGGCCACAAGATAAAATCCATAGACGAAAAGCGGCCACACCAGTCCTAGGCCGACAAGGCGGGGCAAGGGGATCTTCCGTCGCAGCCGCTCCAGTGAGAAAAGATAAGATAGCGACCCCGTCGTGAGGAGCAGGTACCAGATACCAGGGTTACACGAAGCACAGGTTATAGGCGGCGCACCCCCCGGCCGTGCTAGGTTTACCCCCAGGATCTCTGGAGATATAGCCCCCACTCCCTGGACGATTCCGCCTCCCCGGCCATGCACGGGCACGATGTTCTCGACCACGTTCGAGGCGATCGCCGTGCTGTTGTCCGAACGACCGCGAACGATAGACTCCGTATAGTACGTGCCGGCCGAGAGTTCGGGTGAAGTTACCATCGAAAACCGTATAGTCTTATTTCCCCCAGCGGGTATATCACCAACAGCCCCGACAAATCCGCGTACAATCTCCCCGTCCTTCGTGACCATCGCCTGAGAAAAGACCGTGTCGCGTGCAATCCCCGGTCCCACATTGGTGATGACCGCTTCGTAGCGCACCGTGTCTCCTGGATATATAAAGGTAGCGATATTGTTCTTTGCCGTCAAAGAAAGGGTGGGGATCTCGTCCGATGGCGCCGCCGGCTGCGCCCCACCAGGCGTCGTCTGTACTAGTGTAGACACCGAGGCCGTATTGTTAGATGTCGACTCTTCGGCCATCGGGGTACTCGCCGTTGCCTGGAAAAGAATGGTGGCCCCGCCTCGTCCGGTGGTGGGGAACGTAAAAGTCTGGCTGACCGATGCCCCTGGTGGCAGGTCTGGCTCGTCTACTGCGCTTGTCACCACCGGATGGGTGTCGTTGGTTATGGCATATCCGAGCCGCACCGGCCGCGCCGCCTCGTACCCTTGGTTGGTGACGGTGACGGTAAAGGGAATATCCTCGCCCTCCGCAACCGTATCGGGAGCCGAGACCATGAGGGCTAGATCAGGATAGGGGACGATGAGATTGCCGGTCCACGGCGCCAGGACGTTGATGGATAGTAGCCGATATCTGGAGTTTATGAGTGTCGTATTGGCGACGACTGCCGCTTGTGCAGAGGCATAGGCATCGCCCGTGGTCATATAGGCACTGCCGCTTGCCGTTTGTGTATTTCCGCCCGTATCAGCCGTTGCCGTAACTGTTGTGGCCACATCACCGCTATTGGAGATAGCCAGGTTTACGGTGCAGCCGTCGCAGCTGCTACCTCCGGATGCGGCAATATTCCTACCCAATACTTCGTCCGGACTTTGTCGACTGCCGGGGAATAGCCAGTTGTATACCCCACCGGTCCAGAGCCATGGATTCTGGACGAAAAAATCAAATATATCCACATCTACTAGTGTCGTGTCCGCCAGTGTGTGAACGCTAGCTACAGACATTGCACTCCCGGTCTGCGTAGTCGCGTCACCGCCGGTCGTCTGTGAGTTATCTCCCGTCCGGGCGCTCGCATCCGCAGTCAATATAACGTCGCCGGTATTGGATATCTCCAGGTAGCCGGTCATGGGTGAGAGTACTGCGCTGGGAGTAGCCAAGGATGGGTCTATGAGGATGTTCCCGTTCCAGTTGGCAAAAATAGAGAGAAGTGCTACTTGGATGGTGGAGTTAACGAGAGTGGTATTGGTCAAAGTCGTTGCATAGGCAGATGCCGCCGCGTCCCCGGCGTGCATGTCGGCCTCACCGGGCGTATCCTGGCTATTGCCGCCGGTCACGGCAGATGCTGCCACGCTCGCCGTGCTGGTTGCCGTATTATCGATCTCGATATCAATCTCCGCGGGGGCAGGTGTCGGTATTGTCCCGCTCTCTGTCGCTTCAGGCGATGCAGACGGACTGGAGGAGGGGGTGGTGAGGTCGATATCGCCTTGGTTCGGGTCCACAACGTCTCCTTGGACAGCCGACACAGTAGAGTCAATCAACGTGGTATCGGTGAGCACGGTGGCAACAGCGGTAGCATACGCATCCCCCGTATCCATGGTGGAAGTGGGAGCTTCGCTCGGGGAGGGAGAGACACTCGCTGCCACATCCGCCGAAGGCGTGCTAGTCAAATCATCCGCAAGTATGAGTGCCGGCGAAACCATCTGCAGGATTAGGAGCCACACCAAAGCCACCACACACGCTCTCCGCGCCGCCCCCCGAAAAAAATGCTTCGCCCTTTTGTACACTTGCCGTATCCTTTCCTTCCAGGAAAGGGGCGGAAGCCCTCGCCTCTCACCCCCTATGCCTGGAGACGATCTCAGTTGACGCTAAAATCGGTGTATCCGACAGAAACCAGATTCACACCCGACAGCGACGAGGTCGCCCCGGTCACCATAGCCTGCGAGGTCATGGTTGCCATAGGCGCGACCATTTGGGTACTACCGCCGGTCATGCTGAGCGCCGAGGACTCGGCTTTCACAAACATATCTTCGTTTGTGACCGATACGTCCATTGGGTTCGTGCAGCCGCAACTTGGTAAGAGTGCCGTACCCACCTGGACTTTATCAACCAACGCCTGTGTCGCCGCTGGCCCAGTGGTCATACTCTGGCTTACCGTTGTGCTGGGCGTTGTCCATCCCCACCACGACATGGTCGGTGTGACGCTTCCAGTCACCGTTTGGGTATTACCACCCGTCTTCGAAACTGCGCGCACCTCAGCGATGACTTTTACGTCTTCGTTTTTGATGGTAATCGAGCTCGTCGGAGTAGGTGTGGGACTTGGGCACCACCACCCAAAGCAGGAAGTCGCTCCTGCCGCTCCTGCAAGGGACAGCATCATGCCACCCGCCGCAGCCACAGCCAAAATTTTTTGCATAATCATATTGTTTTCACCTCCTTTCTCTATGCTTCAAACAGATAAACGGCTACAAAAAACCCGCTCACGGCGGGGATCTTTACGGCAGAGAGAATACACTCTTCAAAACTACTTATAAGTCCTTGCATGGCCACCCTCTAGGATTACAAACAATTTTCGGTAGCATACAGTTTCAATATAGTAGTTGCCGTAGGGCTAGTCAACTGTACAGACTATATTACAGTATATAGAAATAATGCATCATATAGATAGAATTTTAAAAACTTGCGCCGCGCCACACAACCTCGCATAATGGAGGTATGTTTGCCCGCATTGCCCGAGCCGTTCATCATTGGTTTGCCCCTCACCATACGAACAATTTCCGCGCGCGCCTCCTCCATAACTCAGGCATCTTTTTTGTTATCGGTATTGTCATAGGCAGTAGCCTTTTTATCCGCCTCCTCGACCGGTCGAGCTTGCACATTCTTGGGTTTACTTCATCGGTGACAGTAGACGAGGTGTTGTCCGCGACAAACCAAGAGCGCGCGGCAAACGGACTCGGCCCACTCTCACTGAGCAGTAAGTTATCAGACGCTGCTCGGCGAAAAGCCGCCGACATGTTTGCCGAGAACTATTGGGCCCACAACTCACCATCTGGTTTGACACCATGGCACTGGTTCCAGGCAGTTGGGTACAACTACACCTACGCTGGTGAAAACTTGGCCAAAGACTTTGGAAACACCAACCGGCTTATGGATGCCTGGATGGCCTCGCCCACTCATCGGGACAATATATTAAATACCCACTACACCGATATCGGCATCGCCGTCTCCCCCGGGTCGCTCCTTGGAGCAGACACGGTGCTCGTGGTGCAAGAATTTGGGACAACCGCGGGCGGATCAGTTGCGCCACGTGGCGAAAGTTCCGCCGCTCCGCGGGTAGCGGGCGCCGCAGCGAGCCCTGTCCCAGCCGCCGCAACACCCGCGCCCACCCCCGCATTACCGGTAATAGCCGAGGTGCAGCAGACGGCAACACACACCACTCCACAATTCGTTTCGCAGTACAATACCTTCTCGGTACAGCGGATTGTCAATCTGGCAACAACCGCACTGTTTATCCTTGCGCTAGTCCTAGACTTGGCAATAGCCGAGTCGCAAAAATTCTCTCGCCGGGTTGGGAAGAACTGGGCGCACATCGTGTTTATCAACGTGATCCTCTTGGTCACGACAATCATAAACGCAGGAAGGATACTCTAGTCTATGTTTATTGACATTCGAAGATATAAGACAGATTACAGCGTACTTGCACTAGGAGCCGCGGTATATGTTTTCTATGTGCTAAAGTATCAAACAGAGTCTATATATATCATTATTGCCACCGCCGTTTTCGCAACGACATATTTTGCCTGGGGGGTATGGCATCACTACCACACGCGGTCATTACACAGCAAGGTTGTGTTAGAATATTTCCTTGTTGCTGCCCTAGCAGTGGTCATAGTGAGTACGCTGCTCGTATAAGTATGAAAGGAGTGTGGGTATGAAGGGTGTAGTATTGGCAGGTGGAAAAGGGACGAGGCTATATCCATTGACCTACGCGACAAACAAACATTTGCTACCAGTCTATGACCAGCCCATGGTGTACTACCCCATCCAAACACTCGTCAACGCCGGTATCACCGAAGTCATGGTTGTAACAGGTGACATTCACGCTGGCGACTTTATCAATGTGATCAAAAACGGCAAGGACTTGGGACTCACGCATGTTGAGTACGCTTTCCAAGAGGGGGGATCGGTTGGCATCGCCGATGCCTTAAAATATGCGGAATCATTTTCCGACGGCGAACCCATAGCGGTAATCTTAGGAGACAACACCACGGACGCCGATATCTCTGGTGCTGTCCAGCACTACACACAGGCTGGTGAGGGAGCAATGGTATTTCTGAAAAAAGTGATAGACCCCGAGCGTTTCGGCAACCCAGTGTTCGACAAAAATAATCCAGAAAAAATCGTAGAAATCGTAGAAAAGCCAAAGAAAGCGACCTCTCCCTATGCCGTTACCGGACTTTATTTTTATGATGCGCAAGTTTACGACGTCATCCGTACCCTAAAACCATCCGGCCGCGGGGAACTTGAGATTACCGACGTAAACAACTGGTATCTCCGGAAAAATCAGTTGATGTGGCAAGAACTCAAGGGTTTTTGGTCAGACGCCGGGACGTTTCATTCGCTATTTCGCAGTAGCCGCTTCTGGGCACAAAAACGACTCGGGACAAAATATAAATCAGTCGTTGCCGGCAACGCTATCCCCGAAGTATAAAGCTTGCAATTTACCGAATAATAGACGAAACTAGTGGTATGCAACCCTTAGCGGATCGCCTTCGGCCCACATCGCTCGCTGCCTATATTGGTCAAGAACATTTGGTGGGGGAGCACGCTCCCATCCGCCGCATGGTGGAGGAGGGGGATATCCACTCAATGATATTGTGGGGACCACCAGGGTGCGGGAAGACAACACTTGCCAGGATAATCGCGAGCTCGGTGGGTGCCGACTTCCACTACCTATCCGCAGTATCGGCAAAAAAAGAAGACGTTAAAACGATAGTGGAGCACGCTGACCCCACGCATCGCACGGTACTCTTTCTCGACGAAATACACCGGTTCAACAAGGCCCAACAAGATTTTCTCTTACCCTATGTCGAGTCAGGGGTACTTACACTCATTGGCGCGACCACCGAGAATCCCAGTTTTGAGGTTATTGGTCCCTTGCAATCACGCTGTCACGTGTACGTGCTGAAAGGGTTGTCAGAGGAACATCTTGGAAAAGTCATAGACGAAGGTGCTGCTGCCGTAAAGGTAAAAATAGACAAAGCAGCTCGTGAATTTTTGGTGACGTACGCCTCAGGCGACGCCCGAAAAGCCCTAAACGTTTTGGAAGCTACCGCCGGACTCTATAAAAAAATCACCAAAGACGCGCTAGTTGCCACACTACAATCACCCTACTTGCGCTATGATCAGGCTGGTGACGAACACTACGACACTATTTCGGCATTCATAAAAAGTATGCGGGCTAGTCAGCCAGACGCAGCCCTCTACTACCTCGCGCGCATGGTCGCAGCAGGAGAGGATCCGGTATTTATTGCCCGCCGTATGGTGATATTTGCCTCAGAGGACATTGGCCTCGCTCAGCCAACTGCGCTGGTCGTTGCCAACGCAGTATTCCGTGCGGTGGAGACCATTGGGTACCCCGAGTGTCAGGAGAACTTGGCTCATGGTGCTGTTTATCTCGCCCTCGCCAAAAAAGATCGTTCCGCCTATGACGCTTTTATGACTGCGCTCGAAGATGTTAAAAAATATGGTAACCTCGAGATTCCGCTGCACATCAGAAACGCCCCAACTCGCCTTATGAAAAACCTCGGATACGGTAAGGGGTATAAAAAATACGATGAAACAAGCTACTTGCCAGAAAAACTAAAGGGGAAGAGGTATCTCAAATGAACTGGATAGACGCCATCCACCATGTTGTTACCCACTCCGACCATGTAACTGTAGATGAGGCGGCCCTTGAACGCTACGCTACCGATTTCACACCGATTTCGCTCGACCACTGGATGAAAGCGTGTCCCTTTGCGTATCACCCGCTGCCGCAGAGGGAAGACGAAGTTGCACGCTGGTTCTTGTCCGATGCCATGGCTTTTTGTTTCTGGGGCTATCCAGCAAAATGGACGACTGAATATCAGGGAGAAAAAATTGATGGTTGGTGGGGCCTTCTGGCGGCAGTGCAGCGAGCACTAGAATCAGGTGTTCCGTTTACAGATGGTAAATATCTCGCAAATCTCACAAGTAAAGACGGAGGAATACTTTTCGCCGGCACTCCACAAATTCCACTATTTGAGGAGAGAATTGCAGCACTTCGCCAAATCGGCAAGATATTGACCGACAACTACGATGGTTGTGTTCACAATTTTCTTGCCACATCTCCGCGTGACGCAACGCGTCTCACGCTCGCACTCGCCGACACATTTCCAACGTTCAACGATATTTCACATTACAAAGGGAAAACAATTCCCTTTTACAAGAAAGCACAACTGTTAGTTCACGACCTTTCGGTTGGATTTGGTGATACACCGTACGGTGCCATCACGGGGGTAGATGACCTTATCGGTGAAGCAGACTACAAGATACCCTGGCAGCTGCATAAGCTCGGCATACTTAAGTACGACGAGGAGCTGTCTCGCATAATCGCCTCCCGCACCACGCTCCCAGCCGACTCCACGGCGGAGATAGAAATACGTGCCGGCATGCTCTGGGCGATTCATCTCATTGTTGAAAAACTCCAGGAAAGAGGCATCCAAACAAATGCCATGACGATAGATGGCATATTGTGGGTGCAAAGCCAGAAGAAAACAGCACGAGATGAGCCATATCACCTCACGCTCACGACGGACTATTAGAACGGAGTAGCTATGTCACGTACTCCATTTTCCATAGTCCACGCACATTTTGAGAAATACGACCCCAAAATTGCCGCTGTGCTCGCAATAGTCAATCTGAGCGATTGGGTGGAGGAGCGACCAGTATCTGACCATTTCTACAATCTCACTCGTGAGATCGTCTCTCAGCAGCTTGCCGGTGCCGCCGCGACCGCTATTTTTACCCGCTTCGAGAACCTAATCGGCACTAAAGTAACGCCGGAGTCAGTCCTCTCCGTCCCCGACCAGTCACTACGTGATGTCGGACTTTCCTGGGCCAAAGTAATGTATATAAAAGACCTCGCGACAAAGGTCATTTCGCGCGAGGTAGTGCTCACAAATCTCGAGGAATTGGACGACGAAAGCGTAATCGCCGAACTTACGAAGGTAAAGGGCATCGGCCGCTGGACAGCCGAAATGTTTTTGCTCTTTACCCTCCAGCGAGAAAACGTTTTTTCGTATGGAGACCTCGGCCTTCGTAAAGGTTTTGGCAAACTATACGGCAAAGACAAACCTACCGACAAACAAATAAAGCGAATCGTTGACCACTGGTCCCCGTATAAGTCATATGGGAGCATTGCGCTCTGGCACACGCTCGACAATCGATAGAGTAAAATAACCGCATGCCGCCAAAGCTCATATCCACCCGCTCAGTGTACAAGAACCCTCACGCCGAAATTATGGTAGACGAAGTTGAGCTCAACGGTACGCGGTGGGAACAAGTGTACGTCACAAAAACAAATAGAGATGGCGTTGCGATATTACCGGTAGTTGGCGACAGCGTCTACATGGTACGACAATATCGCTATCCCATACACGAATCTATATGGCAATTTCCCATGGGGGGTGTAGAAAAAGGCCAATCTGCAGAACAGGCAGCTCGGCAAGAGCTGGAAGAAGAAACGGGCATCACCCACGCTACGCTCGTAAAACTCGGCACATTCAAGCCTGATCCGGGAATGACATCGGCCCACATGCACGTATACCTCGCTACCGATTTTACGGTAGGCACAGCCCATCGAGAAAAAACGGAAAGCGACATGGAAGTACAAAAAATAAAACTAACAGCCTTACCATCCATGATAGAAGCAGGTACGGCAAATTGTGGCTACACCATGAGCGTGTACTTGCTCTATGCTCTGTACAGAAAGAGTAAACATGAAACTCGATGAACTTATTAGCCAGCTTGCGGAAATAGAAGAAGCGCTCAAAAAAATACATCCAGATTTGGAAAGCGATAATGAAAAAGTTATTCTCGCTCGTTCCACAAAGCTCAACGAAGAAGTGGGTGAGCTCATGGAGGAAGTACTTCTCAAACTCGGTTTGCAACGGCCAGAAAAATACGAAGGACACGATAAGAGTAATATAGAAAAAGAGCTTGGCGACGTTTTCAACTCGCTCATTCTTCTCGGCCTTGCGCTCGGAATAGATGTGAAGCAAGCAATCGTCGCACGTGTTGAAGAAATGCATCAAAAGTACGTTAAAACGCGCTAAACTAGCACTATGCCCATCCTTTCGTCGGCGATCCAGTTTGCAATCGGTATCACTATCCTCCTCGTTTCCACCCGTTTCTTCGTGCGATGGGTAGAGCGAGTTAGTAGCGGCATTCGTATCTCGCCCCTCGTCATCGGTTCTACACTAGTTGCGATCGGTACTTCCATACCTGAGCTTGTTGTATCGCTAGTCGCGATTGCCGAGCACGACGTAAACCTTGCTGTAGCCAATATTGTGGGATCTAACGTTGTGAACATCGCGCTCGTGCTTCCCGCAGCCGTCCTCGCGGGAAAACTCCGCATAGGTACTACCAAGACGCAACGAACTGTCTTGGTACTACTCGGGGTAACCGTCGGTTTTCTTGTGCTCTACGCCCCGCGCCCCGCACCGTTTGGGAGCGGTATGCTACTACTCTCTATAGCCGTACTGGTTACCTACCTGGAGTATCGCTGGGGGGTTACAGGTAGATCATTCGAGGACTATTTTCGTTTTCGCAAAGTGAAAAAAATGAATGACGGGTTTATGAGTATTTTGGAGCTCTTGGGATCGGTGATTGGGGTGGTTGTGGGTGGCATTATGACGGTAAACGCGACGGAAGGTCTTTCCACGTCGCTGAGCGTTACCACTACCGTTCTCGGCCTCTCACTAACAGCGGTAGCTACATCACTCCCCGAACTTTTGACAAGCGTCTTTAGTCAAGAGGTAAGGTCGTCCCATACCGCTTCGCATTCGCATTCCTCGCGCTCTTTGTCGTATACATGGTATTCCTTGCAAAAGGTTAGCTAAAAATTATGCTACAATTCTAGTTATCAATAGACGATTGAAGGGAGTACCATGGCCACAGCGAAAAAAACAACCAAGACAACAAAAGCAACGGCAAAGTCTGCTCGCGTTGCTCACGCAGTAAAATCGACAAAGAAAGTATCTCCAGTGGTCGCCTCCACGCCAGCTATGGCTGCGATATCCGCTACTCCCATGGCATCGTCAAAGAAATTTCATCTCAACACAAAGGTTTTAACAGCTGCCGTGGTAATCCTCGCCGTTGCGCTCCTTACCTATAAGGCAGGCCCATGGTTGGTGCCGGCCATAGTGGACAACCATCCCATCACCCGTTTTGCGCTCTGGAACAAACTAGAGTCTAGCTATGGTGCTCAGACGCTGGATGACATGACGAACCAGCAGGTCTTGGATGACGCCATCGCCAAATCAGGGGTAAAGATTGATCAATCGGCAGTCGACGCACAGATGAAAACCCTTGAAGATCAGTTCAAAGACGTTGGTGGCCTTGATATAGCCCTTAAACAGCGCGGTATGACCAGAAGTGATCTACAGAAGCAGGTGTACACACAGCTTGCAGTCGAAGAGATCCTAAAAGACAAGGTGACGCCGACAGACGCCGAGGTACAAAAAGAATACGACACCAACAAGGACTCGACTTATAAAGGCGAGACACTCGATCAGGCAAAAGCAACGATCGTAGACACGTTGAAGCAGAACAAGCTCCAGAGCGCCTTCCTCACCTGGTTCGCAGAGGTGAAGAAAAACGCGAGTATTAAAACATTTGGCCTGTAAAGGTGTATAGCGCGCTACTATTTATTGTACTGATAATCGTCCTCTCGGCAGTGCGCAGCCGGCTCGTGTTCGAGCTATCGGGAATTAGTTTGTTGCTCTTCGGCTCAACGCGCCCAGGCGTTGTTGTATACAGCGTTATGGTATTGCCCGGCACCATTATTCACGAGCTATCCCACTGGATAGTAGCCGAAGTGCTACAGGTCCCGACCGGTGAAATCTCTATCCTTCCAGATTTTTCAAACGGTGAAGAAAAGCGGCAAAAACTGGGGCACGTCATGACTGCTTCGGCAGACCCACTTCGTAGTTTTGTCATTGGCATAGCCCCATTTGTAAGCGGACTAGGGCTCCTGGCGCTCTTTGGCTATCTCTTTTCAGCCTGGTGGGCAAGAGGGTATCCGTGGTGGTCGCTCGCACTTTTAGGATACGGGATCATGGTAGTTGGCAACAGCATGATGATCTCGAAAGAAGATAGGCGGTCCTGGCCCATCATATTCGTTTTGTCCGGCGGCATTATCTTTGCGCTCTACCGTGCGGGTGTTTCTTTTCAGATAGCAGAGGGGTCGGTCCTCACAACAACACTCACCTCGCTCAATATCGTATTGGGGGTGACGCTCGCACTAAATCTTGGTATCATTGCGCTGTCGCATCTCGGTCTAGGAGTGATCGAAAAACTGACGCATAAAAGAATTGTACATAAATAGGAGAATGTATGTTGAGCTCAATAAAAAATACAGATAGTGCGAAATACCGCGGAGCGGTAAAGCTGATGGTTGCCGGCGGTGCCGGCTTTATCGGAAGCAATTTTATCCACTACATGCTGGGCAAGTACCCTGACTACGAGATCGTCAACTACGACAAACTAACCTACGCAGGCAATCTAGATAATCTCAAATCAATCGAGACAAATCCTCACTACCACTTTGAGCAAGGCGATATCACCGATCTGACTCGCGTAAACGAAGTTATAAAAAAATATGGCATCACCCACCTCATTAACTTTGCCGCTGAGACACACGTAGATCGCAGTATCCACGGGGGTATCAAAGACTTTGTCCTGACAAATAGTCTCGGCGTGCAAATGCTCCTGGATGCAGCCCGAGCAAATAATCTCGAACTCATGTTGCAGGTCTCGACAGATGAGGTCTACGGAGCTCTTGGTCTCGATGAGGACAGGAAATTTACCGAAGACACTCCCATTATGCCGAACATGCCCTATGCCGCAGCCAAGGCTGGCGGTGACCTCATGTGCCACGCCTACTGGGTCACTCACAAGACACCGGTCATCGTCACCCACTGCAGCAACAACTACGGCCCGTACCAATACCCAGAGAAATTGATCCCATTCTTCATTTTCAAGGCTATGGATGACCAACCCGTCCCAGTATATGGTGATGGCTTAAACGTCCGTGACTGGATCCATGCGGTTGATCATAGCCGTGCGCTCGACCTCCTGCTTCACAAAGGTACACCAGGAGAGGTTTACAACATTGGCGTAGATAATGAGCGAAATAACCTGGAGATTACCAAAATGGTCTTGAAGATTTTGGGCAAGCCAGAGAGTCTTATGACCTTTGTACAAGACAGACCCGGCCACGACCGCCGCTACGCGATAGACGCCACGAAGATCTTGGCGCTCGGCTGGGAGCCGGTATACACTCGGGATAAATTTGAGCAGGGACTAAAGGAAACCGTGCAATGGTACCTAGACAACTCCGAATGGGTTCACAAGATTCACGCTCGCATGAGCGAGATTAATCAGCACATTTCAGCCAAAGGCTGATCGGCCTTTGGCCGAAAAGGGATAGCTATGGCAGACGATCGTCGCTACAAAGTGTTTACGCTAAAGAATATTCAGGCGCCCACCTTTACCATGACCGCTCTCGAGCTCAAGGAGTACATAAACTTCACCGTAAAACGAGTCTATTTCATCACCAGTCCCAAGGGAGAGATGAAAAGCGGCAACCACGCCCACAGAGCAGAAGAAGATGAGCTCTTTGTACAGCTTCAGGGACAGTCGACAATAGTTGTCGATGACGGACATGGTCTGGAAGACGTGGTCCTCTCTGGTCCACAAAACGCCATCTCCGTCCCCCACATGGTGTGGCACGGCTTCAAGGACATGTCGCAAGACTGCGTGATTGTAGCTATCACGAGTACCAACTACGATCCCGTCCGCGCGGATTATTGCGAGAACTACGAGGAGTTTCAGAAGTTACTAAAAGAGGAGTAAAAATATGGCAAAAATAGCGCTTCTCATGACCGGCGCCACCGGCCTCGTCGGTTCTCGTTTCGTAGAAATGTTTGCGGACAAATACGAGGTCGGCAACATCGATCTCACCACCGGGGTAGACATCACCGATAAGGCTAGTGTAGAGTCGTTTGTCGACGCACATTTACCCACCGGAGCTTCAGCGAAGGTGGGCCCAGCCCCAGTCCTCATTCACATGGCTGCCTTTACCGACACAAACAAAGCGTTTGCCGAGGCGGGAAACAAAGAGGGGATTTGTTACAGGGTAAATGTCATGGGAACAAAAAATATTGCCGAAGTATGCAAAGCCCGTGGGATGCATCTCATCCATATTTCGACTGATTTTGTTTTCGATGGCAAAAAAGAAACGCCATACACCGAGGATGACGCAGTATCCCCAATCGAGTGGTACGGTGAGACAAAGGCAATGGCCGAGGAAGAAGTGGTAAAGAGCGGCGCGTCGTATACTATCGTTCGCATTAGCTATCCATACCGCAAGGCTTACGATCTCAAGCCCGATATCATCAAGAAGATAAAAATAGGTTTGGAGACGGGCAAGCTCTACCCACAATTTACCGATACGGCAATAACGCCAACCTTCATCGATGACATTGCAAGAGCCCTAGACGTTGTGGCGGAGAGGAAAGTATCCGGCATCTATCATGTCGTAGGTAGCACTTCGCTCTCGCCCTATGAGCTGGCAAAAAAAGTCGCCGTCGCCTACGGATTTGATCCAGCGGTGGTCAAAGAGGGGAGCCTCACCGAATATCTAAAGACCGCTGCGCGGCCCTTTGCTCGCACGGTAAAAATGAGCAACGCAAAAGCGACACGAGATTTAGGCCTCCATTTTGCGACTATAGACGAAGGTTTGACGGATATAACCAGTTAATCACCTCTTGACATTAAGTCCTATAAATAGTACTATAGCCGCAATGAGAAAGCATTTTGCAAGGTTGACGTCGCTATTTGTTTTTATCTCAATCGTTTTTGCCGCCGTATCGTTATCGCATCTTTTTTCGGTAAACCCTTCCCCTGCCTTTGCCCATAATGATGATAACAATGACAACGATAAAATAACCATCTGTCATGCATCTGACTCCAACTCCAATCCCTACGTAGTGAACACCCCTAATATTCAAAACGATGGTTCGCTCTCTGGTGGACATCTCAACCACACAGGACCTATCTATCCAGGCCACGATTGGGGAGATATCATTCCTCCCTATATCAATGGTAGTTTCAACTATCCAGGTATGAACTGGACAAGCGAAGGCCAGGAGATCTATAACAACGGCTGTCATATTCCCGCCAGTCCGTCACCCTCACCTAGTCTTAGTCCCTCCCCAAGTCCCTCCCCATCCCCATCTCCAAGCGCGTCGCCAGAATTGTCACCCTCACCCTCACCAAGTCCATCAGTAGACCCATGCGTAGAAGACGAAGAGTGTGTCTCTCCCTCACCGTCGCCTTCGCTAGAACCATCGCCATCGGCCTCCGAGTCAGCCTCCCCCTCGCCATCCGCGTCGGTAGAGTCATCTCCTTCGCCATCGCCCAGCTCCTCTAGCTCATCATCCAGTTCTTCATCTTCCTCAAGTTCCAACTCCTCGAGCTCATCTTCAAGTAATTCTCCCGAGCCGCAAGGTGAGGTGCTAGGTGCCTCAACCTATGCAAAGACTGGCGTAGTAGATGATGTTATTATGAATGCGCTGGGTTCCGTCGGCGGTCTCATGACGCTATCAGGCTCGGTGCTCTATGGCAAGAAAAAGAAATCACACTCCTCCCGCTAAAAAATCGTCTCATCGTGCACGCTTCTCATATCTTCCAGAAATATTAATTATTTTTGGTATAGGGATGGTGACTGTCTCCACGGTACATAACATCGTGCGTTTTCGCGCACTTTCCATAGACAAAAAAATTGTTGCGGAATATCACGCAGCGCCTGCCGTCGCGCCGCTTCCAGTGCCGACGCACATATTTATTAAATGGTTCGTGGACGTCGATATAGAGAAAGAGGTGTACACCGACAATCACTGGACCATTTCTCCTGACAAGGCTTCCTATCTCGCACAATCTGCACGTCCCAGTACGGATGGCAACATGATAATCTACGGGCACAACCTACGGACCGTCCTCGGTAATATTCGCGCACTAAAGGGTAACGAGACGATCGTACTGACACTGTCGGATGGTACCACTCGTTCCTACAAAATCGTATCGATGCAGCAAGTAGACCCCGCAAACACGAAACTACTCTCGCCAACAAATACAGAGACGCTGACGCTCTACACCTGCGCCGGATTCCTGGATAGTCAGCGGTTCGTTGTTGTCGCCAAACCGTTATAAATCAGGTCGTCGACTCTTTGTGCGAAGTTTGGACTCTTGAGTTCGCCACTGCTGTATTTCTTTGTGATTACCGCCAAGGAGTATTTCCGGTACTTTCTTATTGTCATACTCGGGCGGTCGCGTGTACTGGGGGTATTCCAATAGTCCCTCGGAGAACGACTCGTCCTGGCTGCTCTCGTCATGCCCGAGTACGCCGGGCAGGAGCCGCGCGACAGAGTCAACGATAGCCATCGCCGGTATCTCTCCGCCGGTGAGGACGAAATCACCTACCGAGATCTCGAGGTCCACGTAGTCTCGTATCCGCTCGTCGTATCCCTCGTAGTGTCCGCAAACGATAATGAGTCCGCTTTTACTCGACAAGGTACGTGCAACGTGTTGCGAGTACGGCACGCCCTGCGGCGTTGTTAAGAGTACTGGCGCCTCAGGATTTTCCTTTCGTACATCGGCAATCGCGGGTGCAACGACGTCTACTTTTAGTACCATGCCCACACCGCCGCCGTAGGGATGGTCGTCCACCGTTTTGTACGCGTCGTGCGACCAGTCGCGCATATTATGCGTCACCAGTTCTATTTTTTTATTTGCCAACGCCCGCCCCACGATGCTGTGAGTTTTCAGTGTGTCAAAGAATTCGGGGAACAAAGTAACAATATCAATCCGCATACGACGTATTATAATGCACTTATGCTACAGGATGCATGGGACGAAATCGAATCCCTCTATATCGCTCCCCATGTCACTCCCACAGTAGTAGAACAATTTCGCGAATTTAAGCAAAAACAACCATTTCACACCAAGGGCGAAAGAGCCCAGGCACACTACTGCGCCTTCTTCTTACCATACGACAAACACTCAGGGACGATCTATCTCGGCCATCACAAAAAAGCGGACGATTGGATCCCTCCTGGCGGTCACATCGAGCCTGGGGAGACGCCCAGCATGACCGCAATCCGTGAGATGCGGGAGGAGCTCGCAACTACGATAATCAAGTCTATGCTCGAACCGTTTTCTCTCTCGGTCAAAAACATCGACCGGCCGGAACAAGGTTGTATGGTCCACTACGACATGTGGTTCTTAGTACACATACCAGAGCAACCATTCCAGTATCTCGAAAAAGAGTACTACGATGCTGGTTGGTTCCCAATTGAGGAAGGGGTTGCAAAGATCAAAAAGAACCCAGATTTCGCCGCCACGGTCGCCAAGTTACTGCAATCCTGATATCATAAGCTAATGAAAATCGCATGTATCGGCACAGGATTTGTCGGAGTGGTGACGGCCGCGGTATTCGCTAGCCTAGGGAACGAAGTCGTTGGTCTCGACATCGACGAAAAAAAGATCGATTCACTCCGGCATGGGGTTGTACCATTTTATGAGCCAGGGTTGCAGGAACTGTTGGTAAAAACGCAGGCAGAGGGTCATCTCACGTTTACTACTTCATACGAGTTAGCGATATCGGGTGCCGACATCGTAATGATTATGGTAGGCACGCCATCGGCCGCGGATGGCACGGCCGATCTCAAATATGTATACGCAGCGTCAGAAGCGATGGCTCCTTATCTAAAAGAGGGGGCAATTGTCATCGTCAAGAGCACCGTTCCACCTGGCACCAACAGCAAAGTTCATGAGATCATTGAAAGAGGTACGAAAGTTTTCTTTGATATCGCCTCGGTACCCGAGTTTCTAAAAGAGGGGACAGCGGTAGAGGATACGCTCCATCCAGATCGAGCGGTAATAGGAGCGACAAACGAACGGACAATAGCGACGCTCACGAAACTGCATGAGTCGCTGACCAAGAATGTTGTTATTGTACGACCAGAGTCAGCACAGATGGCAAAATACGCAGCAAACGTTTACCTTGCCTCGCGTATAACCTTTGCCAACCAAATGGCTGATCTGTGCGAGCTGAATGGCGCGGATGTTCAAGAAGTGTTGGCTGGTATTGGTCAAGACAAGCGTATCGGCACCCACTATTGGTATCCCGGTTTGGGGTACGGTGGATCGTGTTTCCCTAAAGACGTAAAGGAAATCGCCGCATATGCCCGTACTGTGGGGGAGACAGAAAGTATCTTTATTGCTGTCGACGATCTCAACGAAAAACGAATCCCGCGCCTCATGGAAAAATACGACAAATTGGTAGGTGGCTTTGCAGGAAAAACGGTTGGGATTTTAGGTCTATCGTTCAAGCCAAACACCAACGACACACGCGTTGCCCCTTCACTCAAAATAGTTCCGTGGCTCATAGAACATGGTGCAATAGTACGCGCAACAGACCCCAAAGCCATAGACGAAAGCAAACCACTTCTACCAAGTAGCGTAACCTATGTAGAAAATGCCTACGAGGCAGTCCGTGGGGCACACATTGCTATGCTTCTTATAGAATGGGACGAATATAAAAAACTTGACCTAGGGAAAATTGCAGCAAGTATGGTGGCACCAAAATATTTTTTTGATACCCGCAACCAATACGATCCCGCTGCCGTTACTGCCGCCGGCCTGCAGTATAAAGGTATCGGAAGGTAAGTATTTGAAAATTGGAAATTGATAATTGAAAATTAAATTTTATGACGCATAAAATTTTGGTCACCGGCGCAGGGGGATTCGTAGGAAAACATTTGGTGGCGAAACTTGAGAAAAAGGGATATACCGTCAGTCAATCCGTGTATAGTCCCACAACCGATCTCACCGATTTTGCCTACACCGAGCGCCTTATACAAGAGACAAAGCCAGACGTTGTGTATCAGCTGGCGGCGCTCTCCGTGGTTGAGGGGAGTGAGCGAAATGCGCCGCAAATCCTGACCGCAAACAGTGTGTTGCAATACAACATACTCGAAGCCGTGCGACTCCACGCGCCAGGAACCCGCATCGTCGCGATCTGCTCAGCAAATGGGTACGGCTTAGTCGCAGCTGTCGATACGCCGATAAAAGAAACGTGTCCGCAGCGCCCCCTGAATCCGTACGCTGTATCCAAAGTAACACAAGAACTCCTGGCACAGGAATATTACCTCGCATACAACATGGATATAGTGATCTTGCGCCCGTTCAACCACACTGGTCCTGGTCAAACGCCAAATTTCGTGATCCCGGCCCTTGCAAAACAGTTTGTCAGTGCCGAGCGAGGTGAAATATCTGAAATAGTTGTCGGTAATACAGCCACGATACGGGATTTTACCGACGTGGAAGACATGGTTGATGCCTATATTTTGGCCGGAGAGAAGTGTAAGAGTGGCGAAGTATACAACATAGGCTCAGGGCATGGGGTCAGCATCCACGACGTCATCGAACTCTTCCGCAAAGTTACCAAAATAGATATACCTATACGTATAGATGTCGGGAACCAGCGTACTGCCGACGTGCCAATTCTAGTAGCCGACAATAGCAAATTTGTAGCGGCAACCGGCTGGACACCCACAATACCCCTAGACAAGACTATAATAAATGTATTAGATTTTTGGAGAAAACAGTAATATGCCAAAGAAAGCTTTAATTACCGGTATTACCGGCCAGGACGGAAGCTACCTCGCAGAGTTCTTGCTCGAAAAAGGATATGAGGTCTACGGCCTCTCGCGCCGCACATCAACACCAAACTACTCACGTATAGAGAGTATTGTAGACAAAATCCATCTTTTGTCGGGCGACCTCATCGATCAATACTCACTCTACCAAGCAATACAAGAGGCGTGTCCCGATGAAATATACAATCTTGCCGCCCAAAGTTTCGTAAAAGCGAGCTGGGAACAACCAGGGTACACCGGTGAGAGTACTGCACTCGGTGTCACCAGAATGTTGGACGCTATGCGCATGGCAAAACCGGATGCGAAGTTCTATCAGGCGAGTAGTAGTGAAATGTTTGGCAAAGTACAGGAAATACCACAAACAGAAAAAACACCATTCTATCCACGGAGCCCCTATGGGGTAGCCAAGGTTTACGGTCACTGGATCACGGTAAACTACCGCGAGTCGTACAATCTATTTGCCGTCTCCGGCATTCTCTTCAACCACGAGTCTCCCCGCCGAGGATTGGAGTTTGTGACGCGCAAAATTAGTAGCACCGTAGCCAAAATCAAATACGGGAAAGCTGACAAACTATACCTTGGCAACCCTGATAGTAAACGTGATTGGGGCTATGCCCGCGACTACGTAGAGATGATGTGGCTCATGCTGCAACAGCAAGAGGCTGATGACTATGTTATCGCGACCGGCGAGACGCACGCCATTCGTGAGTTTGCCGAAAAAGCCTTTACCGTCGCAGGTATTAAGAATTGGGAAGACAAAGTGGTCTGGAACGATCCCCGCTACACCAGGCCGGCAGAAGTAGACCATTTGATCGGCAATCCTGCCAAAGCCAAAGAAAAGCTGGGCTGGGTGCCCAAAACCAGCTTCGACGAACTCGTTCGCTTAATGGTCGAAGCTGACTTACAATTAGAAAAAATATAGATATAGCCATCCCGAGCGAAGTCGAGGGAATGATCTCGCGCTCGGAAAAAATGAAAATTGAAAATTAAATTTTATGATGAATAAAATTTTGATAACCGGCGGAGCAGGGTTCATCGGTAGCCACCTGTGTGATCGGTTTATACAGGAGGGATACGACGTCGTCTGTCTCGACAATTTCTCGAGTGGCTCCCGCGACAACACCACCCACCTTGTCGGCAATCCCCACTTTACCCTGCTGGAGCATGACGTAACTACTCCCCTAGAATCTAAAATCTCTCTCCTAGAATCTCTCACCGCTATCCTCCACTTTGCCTCGCCCGCCTCGCCAAACCCCGAGGCTCCCGACTCCTACGTCAATCACCCGGTGGAGACCATGCTCGCCAATAGTGTCGGTGCCAAAAACATGCTGGATCTGGCAACCACTGCCGGCTGCCCCATCATTTTTGCCTCGACAAGCGAAGTATATGGCGATCCCGCAGTCCACCCACAACCAGAAACCTACTGGGGCAACGTTTCCTCGACAGGTGTCCGGAGCTGCTACGACGAGGGTAAGCGCTTTATGGAAGCCCTGGCGTTTGCCTATTACCGATCGCGCGGGACGAAAATTAAGATTGTTCGTATCTTCAACACCTATGGCCCCCGTATGCGCCTCGATGACGGCCGCTTTCTCATAAATCTCGTAGACAGTGTTGTACACAAAAAACCGTTTGTCCTTTACGGGGATGGCTCTGCAACCCGTTCTTTTACCTACGTCGACGACCTCGTTGAAGGTATCTTTCGGGTTTTTCAGAATGAAAAAATGGTGGGCGAAGTGGTGAATCTCGGCAATCCCGGCGAATTCACGATTTTGTCGGCGATAGAACTCGCCGAGAAAATCTCCGGTGAAAAACTGGAGCTAGTGAAAAAGCCAATACTCCCGGATGATCCTACCCGTCGCAAGCCTGATATAGCAAAAGCCATAAATTTGCTCGGCTGGGAACCAAAAATTGACTTTGAGGCCGGTCTTAGCAAGACTATTGAGTATTATCGGAACAAATAATCATATGAAAAATGTTGTTGTCATCGTACCCACCTATAACGAATCAGGCAATGTAAAAGCACTTGTCCTGGCGCTTGCACCCATCTTCAAGTCGCTGAGCTCGTACAACATGCAGCTTTTATTCGTAGACGACAGCTCGCCCGATGGCACCGCCGCGGTCGTACGTGATCTCATGTTCAAGTACAAGTGGGTTCACATCCTCATGAACAAGAGAAAAGGTGGCTTAGGTCATGCGTACAAAAAGGGAATGATTTATTCGCTCGACAAACTACATGCAGACGTTGTTTTCGAGTTTGATGCCGACCTGCAACACGATCCCTCCCGTATTCCAGCCATGCTGGAAGCCATCGAGAGCGGTGCAGATCTCGTCCTTGGCAGTCGGTATATCCACGGTGGTGGTATCCCGAAAAACTGGGGTTTTCACCGGAAATTTCTTTCGGTAGTCGGCAATCTCTTTATAGAAACAGTCATGCTCAACCCACACGTCCGCGACTGGACCAGTGGCTACCGCGCCATCCGCCGCAAGGTGGTGGAGAAGATTATCCCCGAGCTAGGCGGCCAAACATTTACCGGCTATACGTGGCAGATAGGTTTTCTCGTAAAGTCACTACAGTCAGGCTTTAAGGTTGCGGAGGTTCCCTTTGTATTTAAGGATCGAACAGAAGGAAAGTCGAAACTCGGGCCGGAATATATTATCAACAACTTACTCTTTATTATGAAATTACGTCTCCACGACATTCTCAACAATCGTCTTTTCAAGTTCGTCGTGGTCGGTGGTTTTGGGGCGCTCGTGCAGTTTACGTTTCTATATCTCTATCGCAAGGTTATGCCATTTCAGTTGGCTTTCTTTCTATCCATAGAGACATCCATCGTAAGCAATTTCATTTGGAGCAATCTCTACACATTTTCAGATCGCAAACTACGAGCAATCGATATACCATCCAAATTTATCCAATTTAACCTAGCCTCTGCTGGGAGCATTCTCATACAACAGGGCATCGCGATAGTGGGCCAATTTACAATAGGTCTACGCCCACTCTTTACCGTTCCCGTAATTCACCTAGCGGTCGACACCGGTGTCATGTACGCCGTGGTCGGCATCTTTGTCGGTATGTTCTGGAACTTCTTCGCCTACGACCGCATCATCTGGAAGGCTCATGGTCCCGAGCAAGGTCGAGGGAAGAAGTAATCGTTACAGCAGCGGTGTCCAGTCTGCAATCGGCTGGATATTTTGCAAAACAAATTGCCACCCCAATAGGTAGACGGGAATAAGAAGGAGAAGGAGTAGCCACCGCACCTCGCGCCGCGCGATCCACGGCGAGAATCCAAGGATAACAAGTGGCGCGAGGGGAAGTGAGTAGCGTGCAATATCTCGATGTGCTACAAAAAAGAGCGATACATAGTAGATAGCACCATAGAGCGGGATCACCAAACTCTCAAAGCGCTCTCCCAGTTTTAGTTTGGAGACGAGTGGCAGCATCCCCATGCCAAACAGTAGGTATACGTACCAGATGTCATCTCGCCACATGCCAGAGACCCACGATTCATTCGTGCCAAACGCGCGGAAAGGGGGGAGTTCCAGGTTAAGACTCACCCCGGAGTTGAGATAGGCGAGGGGACTGCCATAGCGCCATCCATAAAATGCGACAAGCGCCAAAAGTGCCACCGGGATCGTCAAATAGGGGACTATTCGTTTCACGATGGTGCGAATATCTCGGGGTGAAGCGGCAATAGCTGCCAGGACGTACCCACCAAAAAGTAAGATTCCAGGGCTCCGGGTGAGGACGGCCAATGCGCCCAAACCACCGGCGAGGAAGTGTTTTCCTTTATATGCCGCAGCAAGGGAGGTGAGTGAGAAAAATAGAAAGAGTGGCTCGTTTGCTCCCACCGCTCGGTCAGATAACATGCGAGCAGGAAGAAGTAGCGCAAAAAGCGATAACCACAACGCCAATCTTTTGTTGGGTACCACCGTGTGGAAAAACATTACGAGGCCCACGGAGAGCAGGATATTGGAAACGATGATCGCGTATAAAAGCGCGTATGGCCCGCGAGAAATGGTCAAAAATAATCGGATAAGCAAAGGGAAGAGGGGGTAGTGAGCAGTAAAATAGAGGGGAGTATTGGCAACGCCCATGGCGTGAGTAAGGGTAGAGAGACTAGCGGGATCGTACAGGGTCTTGGCAACGATAAGGAAGTTCACTCCGTCAAAATTTTGCGAAATGACCTGTAATCCTTGGCCACCAAAGGTGATACCCCAGAACGTATCCGTCTTGGTAAAAAAGGGTAGCCAAAAAAGTGCGAGCGAGGCAAGTGCAACGGCTACCACGATCCCCATCTGTTTCCACATGTGTTTATGGTAGCATAACTGCATGTGGGATTTCGTCAAAAAATACAAATGGCTACTTCTCGCGCTTATCGTTGCCGTACTCGCTGGCCGTATGCTCCTGACAGGTCTTCATTTCTATACGCACGACGACATAGAGATTTTTCGCTTGAACGAATTTATGCAGTGCTTCCGCGATGGGCAGATTCCCTGCCGATGGTCGGCAAATCTCGGCAAGGGATATGGCTATCCGTGGTTCGAGTTCTATGCGCCCATGATCTATGTAGTCCCATCGCTCCTCCACACTATTGGCTTTTCGCTGGTTGCGAGTCTCAATCTTTTCGAGTTTTTGACATTTCTCCTTGCTGCCTGGGCAATGTATGCGTTCGCCAAAGAGCTAACGAAGCGTGATGATCTTGCCGCGCTTGCCTCGGTGCTCTATACGCTATACCCGTTCCATGCAATTAACGCGTTCATTCGCGGTGTGTACGCCGAGAACTTATGCTGGAGTCTGGCACCCCTCATCATGCTCGGCATTTACCGGCTGGTACGTACAAATAAGTGGCAGAAATCGCTCCCATTCCTATTTGCAGCGATTTACGTGACTCATATAATTTCATCGTTTGTAGTGACCGGTATTGCAGCAGGGTGGCTCATTGCGCTCCTCATCGTACACAAAAAACCAATGTTCCGTAACATAATCCGCTTTACGGCAGCCGTCGTGATGGGTATCGGGATAGCGGCGTTCTACTTTATCCCAGTCATAGTAGAAAAACAGTTGGTACAGACAGGATCTCTGATCTCAGGGTACTTTACCTATTCCAACCATTTTGTTTCGCTAGGGCAGCTATTTACCTGGTATGTATGGAACTACAACGCGAGCGTCTGGGGTATTGCCAAAGATGACATGCCCTTTATGGTGGGACATATCCACACGATCTTACTTGGCGTCGCACTCATGTTTACGGTCTTTTTCTTCCTACGTGACAAAAAATATCAAAAACAAAATACCAAGAAACTTGGCCTCGTTGCGTTCTCACTTGCCGCGTTCGGTTTTCTCATATTCTTGACCCACGGCAAGAGTGAATTTTTGTGGAAACATATCGTGGAATTGCAATACGTGCAGTTCCCGTGGCGCTTCGTTGCTTGGGCTGGTATACCTTTGGTGATCGCAATAATCCTGCTGCTCTCAACGTTACCCAAAAAACTGACGATGGTTCTGCTTTTTGCTACGTTCGTTGCACTTCCCATATATTCCTACCGTTTCTTCTTCCCGCGCTATTATGACCAGTACACCGATGTGGATTACCTTGCAGGATCAAAAACAAAAGACCAGATGTCCGCAAGTTTGTACGACTATCTTCCCGACACGGTTCACAAAGTACCAGAAAACGACGCATCAAGCCCGCTCTACGCCAAAGTAGACGGGGTGACAGCCGCGCCAGTTTACGCGCGCACCTCCAACCATTTTGTAGTAACCGTAACTGCCGAACACTCGGCTACGCTCACGCTATCGGAGTTTTATTTCCCTGGGTGGACAGGTACCGTAAATGGCCGTAAAACGACTATTACACCCGATCCCGCGTATGGTCTCATAACCATTACCGTACCAGCAGGTAAAAGTACCGTCGATCTCCACTTTGGTGAAACTCCACTTCGGGCACTCGCCGATTACCTTACCGCGATCACTCTGGTTGGCTATCTCGCGTATCTCCTAAAATCTCGTGTACAATAATCCTCATGCTAAAGAAGCAGGAAAAACTTTCTTCGCTCTCGATTTTTATGCCCGCATACAATGAGGCAGAGAACATAGCGACGGTCGTAAACGAAGCAGCAGTAGCCGCGCGCCAGGTAGCACGGCAATACGAAATCATCGTGGTAAACGATGGCTCCCGCGACAACACAGCGAAGATTGTTAGCTCGCTTGCCAAAAAAGACGCGCACATTCGCCTCATAAGCCACACGGAAAATAAAGGGTACGGCGCCGCAGTAAAGTCGGGGATGAAGGGGGCAAAATACGACTGGATCTTCTTTACCGATAGCGATCGCCAATTCCGCTTCGACGAACTACCGAAATTTATTGCAGCCGCAGACAGCGCGGATCTCGTCATCGGCTATCGCAAAAAGCGCATGGACCCCTTCCACCGCGTCTTCGTCGCCCAAGTACTCCTCAAAGTCTGGGACTATGTGCTTTTCGGTCTTACCGTCCGCGACGTTGATTGCGCATACAAGCTCTTTACGAGAAAAGTGCGGGACAGTATCACCCTCCAAACAGAGAGTGCCATCACCGTCACCGAATTTTTGGTAAAAGCGACAGCAAGAGGGTATCGGATCAAACAACTCCCGGTCCGTCACTATGCCCGTCAATTTGGCGCCCAAACGGGCGGTAACTGGCGTGTCATCGCCCGCGCTGCGCGTGAGAGTTTTCGGCTCTACAAAGAACTACACAAAAGCACATGATGCGGTGGATCAAAAATAACTGGCCTCTTTTAGTAATCCTCGCAGTTTCACTGGGTCTACGCCTCTATCGTATCGCTGCCACCATGACATTTCTCGAGGATGAGGGTCGCGACCTGCTGATCGTAAAGCGCATGCTCGACACACATCTGCCGGTTCTCTTGGGCCCACAAACTTCAACGGGGAATATGTACCTGGGGCCTCTTTACTACTACCTCATCACGCCGGCGCTCATCATGTCGCACATGGATCCAGTCGGGCCCGCGATCGCAATCGCCATCTCAGGCATGCTCACCACATATTTTCTCTACGTACTTGGCAAAAAATGGTTTTCAAGGAGTGCAGGGTATGTTGCTGCACTACTATTTGCGATTCTCCCATACCCCTTGGCTGTAACGCGTGCCTCATGGAACCCAAACCTGGTGCCCCTGACGAGCGTTCTTATGCTCCTCGTATTCGACAAGCTCGTATTTGAGAAATCACGACTCGGTAGGTGGTGGTTTGCCTTCGGGGTCGGTGTTGGCACCATGATGCAGTTACATTATATGGCGCTCGTTTTCTGTGGAATACTCACACTCGGCCTCATATGGACGGGGCGTCGCGAGATCAAACATTTGCTGGCAGGGACACTCCTCGCGTTGGTTGGATTCGCCATGATTATGTCGCCCTTCTTTTTATTCGAGGTCCGCAACCATTGGGTAGATACCAAAGCGCTCGTCGGGTTTGTGACGGCAACACGCGAGCACAACCTACGCTACAACCCTCCCTTATGGCTCTACTGGCAAAAATTCGCAGGGACGGGTTCCATGCTTATCGAAAATACCCTTGTAGGAACCGATATGGGTAACGTAAAGGCTGGCCTGCCCGCCCTCGTCGGTTTTCTACTGGTGGTTGGGGTGTCGCTATGGGTAACGCGTCGCAAAAAACACGGAGCGTACATAGCGCTCGTACTCATGCTCATAGGCAGTATGTTAGTACTCGGCTTTTACCAAGAGACAATTCATCCGCATTACCTAGAGTTCGGTATTCCGCTGGTTATCCTGCTCATCTCGCCACTCTTTGCAAAAAAACTAAACCTAGCGATACTCCTACTCGTGTTGGTGTTGTCCGTACAATACTCACTCGGCTACATTACTTCCGGTCCTACCCACCAAGCAGAAAAAGCCAAAGCCGTAGCAGGCTACATTACGGCGCACGCCGGGTCAATGCCCTACAACGTTGTAAGTACCCAGGGGACCTACACCTCTCCCTTCCAGTACTTTCTTGCAATCTCGGACAATCCACCATCAAATACTTTGCAAAAGAGAGTGTTTGACATTTGTGTTGGCGCGCCGTGCCCCAAAGACGATGAGACGACAACGCTCCTTTTCCTAACCGGTCCATCGCATCCGGCACTCGCTTCGTACCTTGGGCACCCACAACTCAATTCCTTTAGTGGGAAAAGAACAATGGTGAGCAACGAACACGTTTCGTACGGTATCTGGGTTGCCGAAATAGACTTGGAGAATCCCGGCACTCCCTGATAAGATACACATTATGCAACCAAGAATTTCCATTATCCTCCCCAATTACAACGAAGCAGAAAACGTCTCCCGCGGCGTTCTTTTGCACATTGTCTCCTATCTAAAGAAACAATCCTACGAATGGGAGATGATTGTAGCCGACGATGGCTCGACCGACAGTTCCCTCGCAGCGATATCCCGTTTTGCGGCGCGTGACGAGCGGGTACGGGTACTCAAACTTCCCCATGCCGGCAAGCCATACGCGCTTAGTGCGGCGATTAAAGCTGCCAAAGGGCAGTATGTCCTCTTCACCGATATGGATCAATCGACCCCCATCGAAGAGCTCGGCAAGCTATTGCCGTGGACAAACAAAGGATTTCCCGTTGTTATTGGCTCTCGCGGAGCACGTCGGGGTGGTGCATCTCTCCTCCGGCAAACAGCGTCAGTTATATTTCTTGTAGTTCGTCGTGTAATTCTCTTACCAGAAATTAAGGACACTCAGTGCGGTTTTAAGTTACTAGATACCAAACTTGCGAGGACCATTTTCAGTAAAATGATGCTTTTCAAACGGGAAAATCACGTGAAAGGATGGAAGGTAACCGCGTATGACGTCGAGCTCCTGCACATCGCCAAAAAACTAGGGAATCCTATTAAAGAAATACGAGTAGCATGGCGAGACGAAGACACTAGTTCGAGTAAGCGGAGGAATTTTATAAAAGAATCCATAGAAATGCTCTTCGAGATCCTTCGCGTCCGTGTAAATGACCTACTCGGAAAATATGATTAATGTAGCGTGGCTCATCCTCGCATTTTCTTGGCTTATCTATTCATATGGTTTTGTTGATCTCAATCTCACTATTTCCAGCAACCACTACTGGCTCGCGCTCCTCTCGCCTTTGCAACACCTAATATATTTCAATCGACCGCTGTCGGTGCAAATTTTTGTGGTGCTTATCGCGATATCTTTTGCTGCGTATATTTTTTCATTCTTTCATTCGTTCACTTTTTCCTGGAAATGGCTACTAGCCATCTCACTGCCACTCGTCTTTGCCTATCCCATGCTCTCCGCCGACAGTTTCAAGTATCTTTTTGCTGCCAAAGAGCTTTTGCTCTATCACGCCAATCCGCACGTCGTGCCACCGAACGCCTTCCCCGATGATCTCTGGATTCGCTTTATGCGCTGGGTACACACCCCCTCGCCGTACGGGCCGGTGGAGACGCTCCTCGCCATCCCGCCCTACCTCTTAGGTCTTGGAAGGTTTGTTCCAGCACTTTTCTTGTTGAAAATACAAAACTGGGGATTCTACCTACTCACGGTCTGGTGTATACGGAAGCTAAGCGATAACAAAGCGGCGCTCTTTTTTGCCCTCAACCCATTGGTTCTCGTTGAATGGCTGATAAATGCTCACAACGATGCGGGTATGATTGCATTGCTTCTTTTAGCAATGTACTACCTGTTATCGCGCCGCAAGCGCGTGCTATCTATCGTTACTCTGTTGCTCTCTGTCGGTATCAAATTTGTTACGGTGCTATACCTACCGTTTATAATTCTCAAAAAAAGAATTCCCACGTATCTTGCGAACTACACATTATTGGCGGCCTTGGCTGCAGCTCCACTCCTGTATAACTACACCACGCAATACCAGCCGTGGTACGTGACCTGGCTCGTTCCCCTTGCGGCTCTCGTGGATACCAAGTGGGTACGGTGGACAGTGGCTGCATACTCGCTATCCGTCCTCTCTCGCTATCTCTCGTATGTGGGTACGGGATTCTGGGAGACAAATCAGCTAACCCTTGTACTATCTACATTCACACTCCCGGCAGTCGTAGCCCTCATTGGTGGGAGCATGACGCTCGCCAAAGCGTGGCGAAACCGTCTATAATGAGCTCATGCAGTGGTTTCCAAAGCTAAAAGGCAAAGAATGGGTGTGGATACTTGGACTCTCGGCAATGTTTCTGTTTGTTGCTTCGCGTAACCTTACAAGATTACCCATTTTTGTCGACGAATCTTTGTACCTTCGTTGGGCGCAAATCGCCTGGCACGACGCTTCGTGGCGTTTCATCAGTCTGACAGACGGCAAACAGCCGCTGTGGATGTGGCTGGTGATCCCGTTCCTGAAAATCTTTAAGGACCCACTCGTCGCCGGCCGATTTATGAACGTACTCTGCGGCTTGGTTACCATCCTGGCGTCCGGCTACGGCGTCTGGCTCCTCACTGGCAAAAAATCGGCATCTTGGTGGACCATGCTAGTTATTTCGGTCTCACCATTTCTCTTTTTCTACGATCGCTTCGCGGTAGTAGAAGCGATGATGATTGCCTTTGGGGTTTTAGTATTTGACGGCGCGATCCTCCTTGCCAAAACGCGTCGTCTCGATGTCGCGCTTATACTTGGCATGGTCACGGGTCTGGCGCTCCTCGTAAAGTCGCCGTCACTGTTCTTTTTACTCCTTATTCCCGCCGCCTACCTTATACAGCTTCGCCGGCCGAAAGACATCTTCACCAAAGAAACCGCCAAATATATCGCTCTCGTTCTCGTTGGATGGGGGATTGCAGGAGTGATCTACAACGTCCAGCGGCTATCTCCCTGGATGCATGTTATCGCCGACAAAAATAGCTTTTTTGTGGTCCCGTACAGCGAAATTTTTAAAGACCCCATGAGAGTGTGGAACAATCTTCTCGACACCTTTCGCTGGCACTTCGCCTACACCACCATCCCCGTCTTTTTATTCGGGATCTGGGGTATGTGGCTATTTTGGCGAAAGCAGCCAAAAGAAATGGTTGTAGCCAAGGCTTGGTTTGCACTCCCACTCCTTGGCACGGTTCTTCTCGCCCGCCTATATTCACCCCGCTATATGGTGTTTACAACGCCATATTTGCTCATGTTCGTCGGATACGCGCTCAGCTGGATAAAGTCCGTACGCCTCCGAATAGGGGTGTTTATCCTTTTGTCTATATATCCTGCAATACTCATGACAAAGCTCATTACCGACCCGATCCATTTTCCCTTTGTCGACGTCGACCAAGGGTACGTGAACGGCTGGTCGGCGGGGAACGGCACCAAGCAAATTGCTGACTGGGCGGTTGCTCGCATTCACGAAACGGGCAGGCCGATGACCATCTATACCGAGGGCACGTTTGGCATTTTGCCAGAAGGGTTGGAGCTATATACCGATGGCAGAGTTCAGGGACTCTCTATAATTGGCATATACCCAATAAACGAAATTCCACCAAAGGTAGCCTCGGCGCATGCCAAAACAGACCCGGAAACATATTTTATCCTAAATAATACGGTACCCAAGTCCGTTCCTGCCAGCCTAGAACTCGTAGCCTCATACCCCAAGCTCCGCGACAACCCCATGCGTTTGTATCATGTACTACCGGCTGCAAAATAGAAACTATGTTTGCACGTCTTAAATCGTCCCTTCCATACATAACTGCAGTCGTGCTCGCACTACTTATCATGCGCCCGCTCCTCAACAGCACCTGGTACCCAATGCACGACACCACACACATCGCCCGAACTTACCTTTTAGAGCAAACGCTTCATAGCGGTCAAATCCCAGCCCTATGGGCATTCGGCATAAACAACGGCTACGGTTATCCGCTTTTCCAGTTTTATGCACCCCTGGTCTATTACCTAACGCTAGCGGTAAAAATGTTGGTGGGGAGCTATATAGTGGCGCTAAAAATAATACTATTTGCACTGCTTGTGACTGCCGGGTCGGGCGCGGCGTACCTTACTCGCCGGTGGGGGAGCTGGGCAGCAACGGTTGCCGCCGCATCGTACATGCTCTTGCCGTACGCCGCAGTAAATATCTATGTCCGTGGTGCCTTCGCCGAATATGCCGCAATGGCACTCCTGCCGTGGGTATTCGCCACCTGGGAACATCTTCGCTCGGGAAGCGATGTAAGGAACGCGATAGTCGTAGGGTCGCTGTTTATTTTGTCCCACAACCTCATTCCGATTATGGCTGCGCCATTTCTCGCAGTATGGGCAATAGGGGGCAACCGCAAACGTATGTCGAGATTATTCTTTGCGGGCGCCATTACGCTGCTTATTACAGCCTGGTATTGGGTAAGTCTCGTATTCGAGCGCTCATTCGTACAGGTGGATACAGTCGCATTACGCTCCGACTTTCACCTGCATTTTGTCTATCTCAGCCAGTTGTGGAATAGTGTGTGGGGCTATGGGGGCTCCGCACCCGGCCCGATAGACGGCATGTCATTCAAGATTGGCAAAGTACAGGTTTTGGCAACTGCGGGAGCAGCTGTACTCGCGATATTTTGCAGGTCAAAAAGAGCGGCGTTTTTCGTTGGGCTCTCAGCGTTTGCCGCGTACATGACAACAAGCTATTCCCAGATCGTGTGGGATCACGTGCCATTCCTACCTATGGTGCAGTTTCCGTGGCGGTTTCTGACGCTTGTTGGCCTCGGTGTCGCCGTATCGAGCGGGGCGGTAGTAGCGCTCCTTCCACGATCCGTAAAAGGGATAGTAGCAATCCTCACGATCGGCTCCTGCTTCTGGTTTGGCTATAAATATTTCGTTCCACAAACAACGTTTGCTGGCTCAGATTCGGCGTATACGTCTTCAGTATACCTCGCAACTGTCGCCAATGTTATTCCCGAATATATGCCGCGATGGATGCCGGAGACACCGCCACAAGCAGCCAGAAGTATTCCCAAAACAGTAACCGGTCCAGGCTGGATCTCGTTGCCACGCGCCTACTATCCCACTTGGTTTGCCTCGCTCGATAACACACAAGTCACCCTCGCGCCGGATTCGTCTGGCTTGATTGCGCTCTACGTGCCAACGGGTTCACACACCCTAACGCTCTGGCAGGGGCACACCACCCTGGAGTGGGTCGGACTTGCGGTCTCGGCGGTGACACTGATTTGGCTATACGCTTGGTGGGAGGATAGCGAATATGTCTAACATAAAGCGTTTTTTGCTCATGCTACTTGCGACATTTGCCATGTATGGCTTATCGCTAAAGTATGGCTTTTCCCAGGATGATTTTTATTTTCTCTCCATTAGTCACGCCAAAAATATCGGTGAGGTATTTGCGTTTTTCTCGCCGTTTGCACAATCAGGTTTTGCCTTCTATCGTCCCTTAGGTACCCAACTCTACTATTATCTGAGTGTGCTGCTCTTTGGTCTAAGCCGCGCCCCGCTCGCGATGCATGGTTTCATGGTGCTTATACAAGCAGCAAATGCCTACCTCGTATTGCGGTTAGTAGAGAAATTGACAAAAAACTCACGTCTCGCGGTTCTGGTAGGTCTTCTGTACGCGACCTCGGCAGTACATTTTCTAAGTCTTTTTTACATCGCCGCCACGCAAGAACTTTTGGCGGCCTGTTTCAGCCTCCTTTCGTTAAACTACTTTCTCGATAAAAAATTCTGGCGCTCCGCCCTGTTTTTTGGCATTGGACTGCTTGCCAAAGAAACGGCCATCGTCACACCCGTAGTCGCCTTCCTCCTCACCCAATATCAAAATGGCTTTCGCATCGTCAATAAGAAATATTTTGTCAATTTTGTTCCTTACATAATTCTTGCTACTTGCTACCTACTTCTCCGATTATCCGCCGGCATCCACGTCCAATCCGATTACCACATGATCTTTGGCACCAACGTAATCGGCGGTCTGCGTTGGTATTGGTGGTTCCCGTTTGGCCTCCCCGAACTTGTGACCTCCTACGCTGCCCCGCACTTAGCGGTAAATTTCCGCCAATTTTTTAGCGATTTTGGTATAGAGGCTGGAGTCGTCACCGTATGGAGCCTCGTCATCTCGTCCATTGTAATGATATGGACCGCGCTCTTGGTAATAAGGGGGGACGAAGTGGCTCGCCGGCAAAGCGCCGTACTCTTCCTATGGTGGCTCGTCGGGATCGCGCCGGTCGTAGCTATTCCTGCTCACTACTATCCTCATTACCTGGATGTTGGTTTAGTGCCACTCCTCATATTATTGCTCTCGCCACTAAAAGGTTGGAGACAACTTGCGATCGCTACAGGAATGGTCGTGGTCTCGGCTGTTGCCGTGCAGCTCTCCATAAAAACACACTGGACAATAAAGCGTGCCGACATGGCGGTGCGGGCAGAGCAAATGATACAAGCAACACACGCGTGTAGCGAAAGTTCCTGGGATATTGTAGGCACCGGCACGTCGCCGCTCGAAGTCTCCTACGCACTATCAGGGGAAAACGGTCCACGGGTCCTATGCAACAATGCCTCGTTGCAGGTAGAATACGGGAATATGCCAAGAGCAGGTGAGTTTACGCTATCGGCTCGGGGGATTTTGGAATAATGGCAGAATCAATTGATCTAGAACATCTTAAATCTCGCGCATTCAAGGGGGTATTTACCCTAACATTTCGTAGGCTCATCCTTAAAGTTTTTGACACCGTCGCCGTCATATTTCTAGCTCGCGCCCTGTCGACAAGTGCATATGGCATCTTTGGTATTGTCAGCTTTATCGTCTTTACCTTCCTTTCGTTCTTCTCTGACGTCGGCTTCGGTGCTGCCCTTATCCAAAAGAAAGAAGAGATTACCCAGGAAGATGCGGAGACTACCTTTACCATCCAACAGCTTTTAGTGACTGCGCTCCTTGCTGCCGCATGGATCGCCGCACCATACCTGGCTGGCGCGTATAACCTTGGAGCACAAGGTGTCTGGCTCATCCGCGTGCTCTCGCTTTCCCTGTTTGTGACGTCATTCAAGACTATTCCTTCAATTATGCTCGAGCGTCAGCTCAAATTCGACATACTCATAATCCCCGACATCGTCGAATCGTTGACGTACGACGCGATCGCCGTCGTCATGGCGCTTTCTGGCTATGGTGTGTGGAGTCTGGTCATCGCCGTTGTAGTGCGTAGCGTTGTAGGCGCGGTGACCTTGAACCTACTACGTCCATGGAAAATTGGGTGGCACATCTCGCGCACCTCCGCTCACGAGCTTCTGCATTTCGGCGTCCCGTACCAGCTCAACTCCGCGCTGTCCCTCCTCAAAGACAACATAACCCCGACCGTCATTGCCTTTTGGTTTGGGCCTGCCGCAGTTGGCTTCGTGACCCTCGCAGAAAATATTGCCACACGTCCCATGGAGATCATCGATATTGTTTCTCGTGTTATGTTCCCCGCCTACTCCCGCATCCAGCATGATAAACCGCGTATCAAGCGCTGGATCGAAAAATCGGTATCGTTCATGGCGTACATCTACATGCCGATGATCGCGGGGCTGCTCATAGTCGCACCTGGCATATTGCAGTATTTGTACGCCGACAAGAGCGCCAAATGGCTGCCGGCCCTGCCCACACTTCTTCTTTTCCTGGCGGGAGCCTTCCCGATTATTGTAACGACGACATACACCAACGCGCTCTACGCCCTGGGTCGTCCCAAGATTGTGCTCCTATTTATGGTTGTCTACACGGCCATGACATGGGGACTAGGGCTCCCGCTCATCCACCGCTACGGCTTTGTGGGTATCGCGATTGCAGGCCTCATTATTACCTACACGACCCTACCGTTCGTCGTCTACGCAATGAATAGGGTGGTACACGTAGAAACATGGAACTCGGTTAAAAAGCCGCTGTATGCCGCACTCGTCATGTCCGCGGTCACCTATCTCGCCAATAGGGTGATCACGCACGACCTGGTGACACTGGTAGCCACCGTTGTTATAGGGGTGGTAACATATACACTGGTCATCCTTGCCATAGATCGTGAGCGGATTAGAGTCGAATTTGTAAATTGGTGGGGGATGATTGGAAAAAGCAACAAAGCCGCCGAACTTGAAGCCACGCTAGAAAAAGAGGAGCACCGTATATGAAAAAAGAAAAAGTGAGCGTCATTATCCCCACTGTCAACGCCTGGGAAGAATTGGACCTTGCCATAGAAAGTATCAAGAAGAACAGCGATTGCGAAGTGGAATTCGTGATTGTCGTAGACCCAGACATGAACACCGGCAAAGTAAATCAGGATATTCTCAAAGTCTGCAAAAAACATGGGGTCAAGGCGTGGGTAAACAAAGACAATCTTGGGCCGTACGGGAACTGGAACCGTGGCGCCGAAGTCGCAACGACCGACTGGCTAGTATTCGCGACCGACGACCAATATTTTGCCCCGCACTGGGACAGTAATCTCTTAAAGTATTGGCAACCCAAACGCCTCATTTCCGGCAGATTAGTGGAGCCGGGGATCATCCCTGTGTACAAAACCAACATCCAAAAAGACTTTGGCGTACTCCCCTCGGAATTTAAGGAGAGCGAGTTCATAGCTTGGTGCAAAGGGCGGAAAGCAACAGGATTCGTCGAGGATGGGTTCTTTATCCCCATGCTGCAGAAGCGAGAAGACTACGACGCACTCGGTCACTACCCCACGGCCGGCAAGTTTGGCACGAGTACCGCCGTGTCAAACGACTATCTCTACGTGCAGGCCGCACTCAAAAAAGGCTACGAGTTCGGGACCGCAGAGGATTCTTATTCCTATCACTTCCAGGCCAGTTCATGGAAGAAAAAGACGCTCAAGCCAACAATTGCGGCCGTTGTTTTGACCAAAAACGAAGAAAAGGATCTGGAAAGCTGCCTCAAATCACTTTCCTGGGTATCGGACATCTACATAATCGACTCGGGCAGTACGGACAAGACCCTGGCAATAGCCTCGGCCATAGGCCGATCCGCCTATGGCGGAAAGAAATTTCCCAAAGTTACCATCCTTGCCCGCGAGCTGGATACCTTCGCCGCGCAGCGTAATTTTGCACTGTCGAAGGTGGCCACCTACAACTGGGTCTTGATGGTCGACGCTGACGAAGTGGTAGAGAAGCAACTCGCCAAAGAACTGCAGTTTTTCGCTAAAGATATTTACTTAGACGGCGTCAAAGTCCCGCGTAAGAACCAAATCTTTGGGAAATGGATCGAGCACAGCGACTGGTATCCCGATTATCGCCTTGTCTTCTTCCGCCCCAAAATGGTGCAGTTCACGGGTGATGTACACGAGCGGGCCGGTTTTATAAAGGGTAACGGCACCACGGCAACGGCAACAGGAAATCTCGCCCACCACAACTACGACACGGTGTCGGAGTTTGTCGTCAAGAACATGGTGGAGTATCCCCGCGAGTACGCAAACATCTTAAATACCGAAGGGGTGAAATTCACCTCACTCGACCTGCTGGGGAAACCCATGAGTGAATTTATGCGCCGCTTCTTCCTCACCGAGGGGTGGAAAGACGGTATGTATGGCCTCATCTTATCCGCCATGATGGGAGCGCAGACGCTATTGGCGTACGTCTACTTGTGGGAGCTACAAGGGAAGCGAAAAGAACTGACAACCGAAGAAACACGAACATTATTTGCGTCGCTTCGCGGCAAGGGTAACGAACTCACCTACTGGCTTACCACTTTGGCGATTGAAAGTACCACCGGCGCCACCAAGCTTCTTCACCGTGCACATCGTAAAGCACTAAAGCTAGCGAAGGGGCTATGAAGAAAAAGAAAATATCGGCCAAAGGCCGATGGGCCCATGGCCCAAAACACGCCGTTGTCCTTATAAACTACAAAAAAGCCGAGGATACCATCCTCTGCGTGCGTAGCATCGAGAAATGCAAAGACGCACCCTACATAATCGTGGTAGACAATGGTTCGTCCAAAGAGTGTGTAGACGAACTAAAAGCTGCCTGCCCCAACATCGACCTCATCGTCGGCGAAAACGTCGGCTTTTCCGTCGCCAACAATATCGGAGCCAAGAAGGCATTGAAAATGGGCGCCCAGGTCGTCTATATCTTAAACAACGATACGGTGGTCGATCCCAATCTCTTTTTCCGCGCCTATCGGTATGTGGCCGGCAAGAATCGAATCGCAGGTGGCAAGATCTACTACGCCAAGGGTTTCGAATACCATGAACCGCAAAAAGGGCAGGGGAATATCATCTGGTACGCGGGTGGTTACTTCGACTGGACGAGTGTTGTCGCCCGCCACTACGGTGTAGACGAGGTGGATAATGGCCAGTACGATCATGCAAAGCCGGTCGATTTTATTACCGGCTGTTTCATCGCTATCCCTCGACAGGTATTCAAAAAAATCGGTTTCTTGGATGAGCCCTTTTTTCTCTACCTCGAAGATTCCGACTACTGCCTCAAAGCCAAGAAAGCAGGGATAGAGGTTATGTACAATCCCACCCTCGTGGTATACCACCGCAACTCTTCTTCCACCGTCGCGGGGAGCCCGCTCGTCGACTATTACATTACCCGCAACCGCTTTTATATCGGTCGCCGGTATGGCACCTTCCGCCTATTTTTGGCACTCATAAAAGAAGCACTAACCCGTAACTGGAGCAGCCCCATTCGCCGTATGGCGTTTTTCGATTATCTTACTGGTAAAATGGGTAATCAGAATGACAAAATCTTCGCCCTTGTGGCAAAAACTAAAAAGTAATTGGCACTATTGGTTTTTTGCCATATTTCTCGTTGCGCTAGCCGCCATCCTCTATACCCATCTTGGTCGCGATTATCTCTTCGATTGGGACGAAGGTATCTACGGCGAACTGGGCCGCGAGCTCCTCATCCGCAAAAATCTTTTTGTCTCATTTTGGAATGGTGCCGTGTGGTTCGAAAAGCCGCCCGGTATAGCCTGGGTTTCTGCGATCGGCATTGCCCTCACGGGCCCTACCGCGCTTGGCGCCCGGCTCCTCATGCCACTATTTGCAATCTACACACTGTACATTGTCTATCGCATTGGTACGCACCTCGGCTCTTGGCGGCACGGGCTGCTTGCCGCTGGGATACTCGCGACGCTATCGTTATTTTTGCAGCGGACACGCGCAGTCAATACCGACATGCCGCTACTAGCTGGTATTACGACTACCGTCCTTTTCCTCCTCGAAAACAAGCCCGCATGGTGGGTGGCAGCAGCCGTAGCCGGCGCCGTTTGGTTCAAGGGACTCGATGGCTTCCTGGCAGTCATCATTGCCGCGCCTTTATTTTTCCCCAAAAGTTTTCGCTATATACGAAATACGATATTCTATATACTAATTTTCACCCTTCCCTGGCACCTTTATGCTCTTTTTGCGTATGGTCGGGAATTCTACCAGCCATACCTCTTAGAACAAGTCATTCAGCGTGCCAGTACCCAAATAGAATTTCACTTTGAATCGCGGTGGTACTATCTCGTATATCTCTATCAAAACCTTGGCATTGGGGCGCTCACGGTGCTTAGTATTGGAGTTGCCAGCTTGCTGCTACGCCTCCGTAGCAAAAAACCATTTTTTGATACAGTCCGCCGTAATCTATTTCCAATAACTTTACTATGGTGGCTCCTCATGCCACTCGCTGTCTTCACCCTCGCCAAAACTCGCCTCTTTTGGTACATTCTCCCCATATACCCAGCCATCGCACTCGTTATAGCCGAGGCTATAGCCCGTTGGGGTGAAAGCGTTGCTGCACACCGTGTTGTCACAATCCTTGCAGTCGGCGTTGCAGTGCAAGCACTATTTATCGCATCGAAATCTGTTGAGTTTGGAAAAGCCTCAGTCCCCGCACCAGACCGTATCGAAGTTGCCATGGAGATGAGCAAATTGGGAAGTGGTGAGCTTGCCGTCCTTGTGCCTCCCTCGGAGCGGGAAGCAATGGCAGTCTTGCCAACTACAGCACGCTTATCAAGCAGCTTTCGCTATGGTGGGATGCCCGCCATTACCTATTACTACACGGCTGGGACGGTGCGGTTCTTCTACAACATAGACGAATTCCGCGCCTATCTTGGCGCGCACGACGTAAACGCATTAATGGCCACAGCAGACGAAAAGTACATTCCCACGGGTGATCGCGTTGTTGTCACAACGCCAACGTATGTGGGTGTGCGAAGGGCAGCCTATGCTCACCGTTAGCACCCAGATAGCTCGTGAGGACGATCTCACTATCTTTGCTAGGATGCTCGAATCAGTACGTTTTGCCGACGAGCTTATTATTTTCAATATGGAGCGCAGCGATAGTGCCGCCCGCACTCTTTTCAAGAAATACCGCGCAAAGGTTGTAGAAGTGCGAACACCAAAAGTCGTCGAAGAAATTCGTGCCCGCCAGGTGCGCGAAGCGGCAGGGGACTGGGTCCTGGTTATGGACTACGACGAGATTGTGACTCCCGCCCTCGCCAAGGAAATTATTTCTAGAATCTCTCATCGCTCTTCTAGTATCTCTGCGTTTTATCTCCCCCGCCGCAACTATTCTCTTGGATACCCACTCCGACATGGTGGTTTCGGCAACGATCTTGTTGCGCGACTTTTCCATAAACTTGATTTCGTCGACTGGCCGCACGATATACATGCTCTTCCTTTCGTGAAAGGCACGTTCGGTACGCTGAGTAGCCATATGGAGCACCACAAAGATGCTTCTTTGGAGCAAATGGTAGAAAAGACCAATCGCTACTCCAACGTCGAAGCCACACAATTTTTTGTGGGTGGCCTACCCCCGGTGACACCACTCACCCTAACACGCAAGAAATGTATGGAAACCTTTCGTCGGGGCATCCTCAAGGGTGGTCTTCTGGACGGACCGATCGGGCTGATCCAATCCCTCTACCAGGGCTACTCCGTTTTCATTTCCTACGCCAAGTTGTACGAAAAACAATTACACGCCAGTAAGACTGATAATAATAGCTAAATAACAATCACTACCATGATTCGAATCATAGTAGTAAAAACAAAACGATGGACGGCATAAAGAAACATACCCACCAAGAACGAATGGAACTAGTAAAGAGAATAGTTTCACAAATTCAGGCGAAACTGGGCAAAAACCTTCTTGCTATCGCCATCGATGGTTCATGTGCCAGAAATGCAGATTTGGACTACTCCGATTTAGAAATGATAGTTTTTGTAGAAAATACAACAAACGTAGAAACATCCCACGAAATAGTAGACGGTATGCTCACCGTAATCGTATATGAAACAAAAGAATCATATATACAAAAGTATTTGGACATCTCCGAAGTTTGGTACGCGTCTGGATCAGGAGGTCTTTTGTCTATTTACAATGAAGAATTTATAGACGCTATAAATACATATAAACCCACGAACATATCCAAAAAATGTCGCACAAAAGTCAAACTTCGTTGGAGTGGATATCAGGAAATAACTGCGAAGGTGCTAAATGCATGTCTCTCAAAGGATTCAGAATTATTGGCATTGGCTTTTCCTAAAATGGTTGTCGAGCTGTTGACAATTCTTTCATACGCGAATCAGACTCCGTACAAAACGCTAGGCTCCTATATAACGCAAGCGCAAACGTTTAAGATCTTACCGCAAGGATTCACAAAGTTAATAGACATTTACGTTCGTGGTGAATATGCAAATAGCGACGAAACTAGAAAAATAGTTGAGGATATTTTCACCAGCATGGAGCATTTGTTAGAAATAGAATACTTTCGAACACTACCATAATTCGAATCATAGTAGTAAATATATGTCACAAGTCTCCAAATACAAACTAAGCGATAAGGTATATAACAAGATTTTTTCTCTGTTTCCACAATTTTTATATCGGATGATAAATATTGGAAAGCAAGAATCTTTGGTAAATACCTTTTTTACCAATACCGAAAAGATTGTGATTGCTAAACGAGTTGCAATCGCTTTTATGTTGGTAAAGGGCTATACCTATGACTTTATCGTAGACAAATTGAAAGTTAGCCACGGCACGGTAGCCAGAATTGCGAACGAGATAAAAGCCTCTGATCCAATAGTCCCAAAAGAGTTAGAAAAAATAGCTAAAGAAGATAAATTTGTCGAGTTTCTCAACGCCATCGGCTATCAAGTTTCATCCATTCTTCCTCCGAAAGGTGGAGACTGGGCATCTTGGCGACGCAACTTAGAAGAAGAAAAAAGTAATTCTGAACAACCGTTTTAACATGCTAGGATAAACATATGGACAAACAAGTAATCACACCTGTAATCAAAAAAGCTCTCATCGTCAGCCCGTACTTAGATCACCTTGGCGGGGGGGAGCGATATATGCTCTCTGTGGCCAGCGTTGTAGAAGAACTAGGATTTACCGTTCATTTCGCATGGAATTCGTTGGATACCGTCGCAAGTCTCGCAAACCTCCTCGTCATACCTCTTCGCGACCCCAAAATAGATATTCACGTACTTCCACACTATTTTAGCCACAACCCGATTGCCATGCATAAAGCGACATCCGGCTACGATCTCGTTGTGTATCTCTCCGACGGTTCCATCCCCTGGCTCGGTGGCAAGAAAAATATTATGCATATGCAGGTCCCGTTCCACGGGGTGCACGGCCGATCGCTGGTGAATAAAATCAAGCTCTCATCTATCCATGCCGTGATCGTCAATTCTCGTTTTACCAAAACTGTCGTGGACAAAGAGTATGGGATAGACGCTACCGTTGTGTATCCACCGGTTGTACCGGTTATGCCCGGCCGAAAAGAAAATCTCATCCTTTCGGTTGGTCGGTTCGAGCACTCATTAAACGTAAAACGACAGGATGCTTTGATAGAGGCATTCCGCCTTGTCTCGCCCATACTTCCCGGATGGCGTCTCGCCCTCGCCGGTGGGGTAGGAGAGCACGACTATGAGTGGTTGGGCAAATTAAAAATGGCTGCCGCAGGCCTTCCTGTACAGTTTTACGAAAACGTCGCCCACGAAAAGTTGCTTTCACTCTACAAAAAAGCCAAAGTGTATTGGCATGCTGCTGGATATCAGGTTGATGAGTTATTGCACCCCGAGCTTACCGAACATTTTGGCATAAGTACGGTCGAGGCAATCTCGGCAGGGTGTACACCGCTCGTAGTTGGCAAGGGTGGCCAGCGCGAAATTGTAAAAGATGAGACGTACTATTGGTCATCGCTCGGAGAACTCGCCGAAAAAACAGCCCAAGCCGCCGCTGGTACTATTGCCCCGCCCGCGATTGACACAACAGCTTTTTCCCGAGACAATCTTAAAAAGAGTTTGGAAACGCTGCTTGCATGAATACGTTAAAGAAATTGTTAACGAACAAGATTTTTTTGATTGGGCTGCTAATTCGCCTTGCAGTAATGCCGTTTACCGGCCACTACGACATTCGTGGCATCAACTTTGCCGTATACCAGCTGCCGTTTCATCACGTAACTGACGTATACAAAATAGCCGAGTCCGGTCCCATCGACTACATCGTGAACGTCAACTTTGGCCGTGAATATTTTATTTATCCGCCCCTGACCTACTTTACCTTAGGCTCAGTCATGTGGCTCCTCTCACCACTCTACGGCTCAGGATTTGTTGGTTGGATAAACGGATATGGCAACGATATACTTCGGGTGATTACCCATCCCGACGTATTCCGCTATCTCTTTCTCATGAAAATCCCCTATTTGATATTCGACGTGTTGATGGTCATTACGCTGGTAAAGTTTGGCTCGACGGATAAGGAAAAGAAAAAATTACTCGCCTACTGGTGGCTCAACCCAATTGTTATTTTTCTTCCCTATGTGTGGGGCCAGTTTGACATTATCCCAGCGTTTTTTACCGTACTTGGCGCTTGGCATATGCGAAAGAACGTCTACCTCGGTTCGTTCCTCATGGGAATTGCCGCAGCGTACAAGAATTATCCGCTCCTTTTTCTCCCGCTCATTATTCTTGCCATAGCCAAAAACTGGAAGCAGGGAATCGCCATGTTCCTCGCCGGGGTGCTGCCATTTATCGCGACGGTAGCCCCGTACGCAGGGGAAAAGTTCTTCCGCGATACGGTTCTTTTTTCGTGGCAATCGCAGAAGATGTTGGATTTCATGTGGGGCATAGGCGGGGACGACGGTATCTATCCCTTCGTCATCGGATACACGATCATTGCATTCTGGACATTCCAAGTTGCACGAAAGAACAAAGATTTTACCTCGCCCATCATCATGTCGCTCATGTGGTACTACGCAACAACAAACTTTCACCACCAGTGGTTCATGTGGGTACTGCCGTTCCTCACACTGTACGCCGTGAAAGTAAAAGATTTTTTTGTATTCTATGCGTGGCTAGTCGGTCTATTTTTTGTACGCTTGGTTGAGATCCAAGCAAACGTCACAACCGAGATGTTCATTTGGCTAGCGCCAGCCATAGACGATCTTCCGAAGACTCGCACATTAGTTGGCCATCTCTACGACATCCACAAAGTCAGGAACATTGTCGACTCTTTCTACATGGCGTCTGCCCTTTGGATAGGGTATCAACTCGCGGCAAAAAAAGAGAAGAAGGCAATCGTATGAACAAACTACTTTTGGTAATCGGTGCAGCGGTGGTTCTTGGTGGCTGCAACCGCCTAGACAATCATCAGCCGCTCTCAGTCAAAGACCTCTCCTATGCCTTTGCAAA
>JAJYKS010000021.1 GCA_021788365.1 bacterium | reverse complement strand
AAATTCGATCTATGCGGCAGGCGTCGCAGGCTATGGAGGTGGAGTCGCATACTACGACGGTTACACCTGGCAAAAGATACCAACTACCGCAACGCTGGCAATACAGGATATTTGGGGAAAGGTGAATCCAAAGACAGGAAAGGAAGTAGTAATGGCTGTAGCATCGGATTTCTCGACTCCCAACCAGAAGGAAGTACTTGAGGTTACACCAAGGTCGGCAGATACGGTAAACAGCGCAGGTTTACGTTGGAGTATCCATAGCATTTGGTCACCGGATGGGTGGCTCTACTATATCTGCGGAGATGGAATTTTCAAGGATTATTCCTTGGACACTCCCTGGAGGCTGACTTCTTATCAGAGTAGCCAGTACACCGAGCGTATACGCGGAAACGCTGTGAACGACTTTGTGATAGCCGGAGACCTTGGATTATTGGTACACTACAACGGATCAAGCTTCAGAGAATACAATGGGCATGACCTGCCGAACTTCCTGGGCAACTATTACAGCGTCGACATGAAAGGCAATATGATAGTTGCGGTCGGTTCGTTGAATTCAGGCCAAGCCATTGCCGTAATCGGCAGGCGATAAACATAGTTAAAGAAGAACTAACAAAACATGGAGGTACGTGATGCAATATTCGAGACTCAAAATTGAGTTGGCGTACGTCGTCATTTCCGAGCCCCCAACAATACCAATAACAGTCTCCGACAGTGTCTATCCTGAATTGGCTGGAATACCCACGAAGGTATACTTTAGTGCCGAGGACCAAAGCGAAAATTACATTCTAAACCAGGCAGCCATCAAGAATTACGTAGGGCCGGATTACTGGCGGGACACACTAATCACAAATGACACTTCAACATGGTGGTATCTTGCCGGCGGAGCTCACTTCTACAGACTTGTCTGCAAGTCTCTCGGGCAGGGTGGAAATTATGCATCTGGGCGTAAGTTGGTGTTGATCAAATAGTAGATGGAGCACGACATGAAGAGAACTGTTCTGATATTGCTTGTGGCGGTATTTTTGATGACAATCGGCCAGGTAAAGCAGGCTCACGCACAGTGGATGCAGCTCGATGTCGGCAGTCCATGGGAAGTGTGGTCGGTTGCGGTAATTGGTTCCACCGTCTTTGCAGGGACGTTTGCGGGCACCTATCGTTCCACCGACGGGGGCCAAAGCTGGACAAACGTAAACGGTGCATTTACGGAATGCTTTGTACAAAAAGGTTCGGACATTCTTGCTGGCAGCTATTACGGTGTACTCAAGTCCACAGATGACGGAATGACATGGACAAACCCTGACTCTTCGCTAAATGCAAATATTCTTCATATGGTCGTAAAAGATTCTGTCATCTACGCCGGCGGCAGCGGTTTGTTCCGGTCGACAGACGACGGTGCGACCTGGACGGCGATTGAAAACGGGTTGGTATTGGGTCCGGTCAACGGTCTTGCGCTTGTCGGTACCAATGTTTTCGCTGCAACAGGGGCTGGAGTTATAGAATCCACGAACGGAGGAAATAGCTGGTCAACGGTTACTGGTACAGGATCAGTAAATGATTTTACGAGTTGCATTGCCGCTTATGATTCCACCATACTCGTTGGGTGGAACGGCGGCATAATCAGATCGACTGACGGTGGCAATACATGGAATTGGCCAAGTACGCAATATCCAATGTATTCAGGAACTGTTATGAGTATTGTTATGGACAGCGCTTACTCGTATATAGGAACGAATAACGGAGTGATGCTATCCACAGATAGAGGTGTAACATGGCACAGCGCGAGTAATGGATTACCCGACAATATCGTATTGTCGATTGCTGTTGCGGACACAAACTTGTATGCCACAAGCTTTGATAATGGTGTTTATGCTTCAACTGATAACGGTGCAAACTGGACTTATGCTGCTAACGGAATCGTCGGGTCAGATATTACTTCGATCTCAGGAGAAGGATCAAATGTTTATGCAGTATTCAGGTATGATTCGATTTTTTCTTCCACAGACAATGGCAACACATGGGTCGCAGACACCGGCCTAACAGGTACAGGTCACATATGGGGAGTAACTGTGATAGGCACAGAGGTTTATGTCCCAACTGAGGGTGGAATATTCACATCGTCCGATTCTGGAAAAACCTGGAGTCACTTTTATGGGTGGGCGAGGGCCATTGTCAAAAGTGGAACCAACTTAGTCTTAGCTTCAAGTCGGGTGTATTTTTCTACAAATGGAGGTGAGAGTTGGTTGCTTGCAAATGACAGCCCTTCAAATAGCGGTCCTTCGGGAATCTTTTGTTTGGCAACTACGGGCACAGATGTATTCGCCGCTGGAGATGGTGGAATTTATCGATCTACCGATAACGGTGAAGACTGGGATGACGTCGACAGCAACCTGGTAAATATCACCTCGCTCGCCGCAAGCGGCTCCACTGTCGTGGCAGGAAGATATATACCACCAGTGCCTCTTACTGATTCTATCCTGCCCCCTCCGGGGGGCTTGTTCCTCTCAACGGATAACGGGCAAACCTGGTCACCGTATGTAAATGGTCTGCCCGGATACGGGTACCCGCAGGTATGGGCAGTCGCTGTCCGTGGTATGGACGTCTTCACCGGCTTGACGACCCAGGGCGCCGCGGTTTTTTATCCGTCAACGTTTTATTCGTCAACCATAAACCGTGACAACTGGCTTAATACTGGGCAGAGTTTGCCAATATTGGGGATCTCTTCCATATATATAAACGATTCGAGTATTTTCGTAGGAATCAGTCAAGAAGGAGGAATATGGCGCGCACCGCTTTCGCAAGTGACGGGGATAGATCAACCGGGAGTACCCGTTGTTCCCACAGTGATTAAGCTCAAGCAGAATTATCCTAACCCATTTAACCCGACTACAGCAATTAGCTATCAGCTCTCGGCAGTCAACAACGTAACATTGAGGATTTACGATGTCCTCGGAAGGGAGGTGAAAACACTGGTGAATAACGAGAGACAAACACCCGGAACCTACACAGTAATCTGGAACGGAACAAATGAAGAAGGAGAACATCTGAGTTCCGGTATGTATTTCTACAGGCTGATAACAGAGCATGGTATACTGACCAAAAAGGCAGTTTACCTGAAGTAACGCACGATGATCAGTAATGAGGCGCAAAATGAAAACTCAGATACAGACTTGGTTAGGAATTAATTGTGGAGCAGTTCTTTTTCTCTGCTTGTTGGTTCTACACGGTTCCGCGATAGCTCAAGCTTCCGACTCTCTCAAATACTTTCCCTGCGATGCCGGAGACGAATGGCTCTACTATGTCGAATACTCGCCAACGCAAGGTGAATTCAAAACAATAAAAATAGATTCGGTTCTCAGTCATCCGCTCGGAAAGTTGGTTCATATAAGCGGAGACATTTACAGAGGACCTGTGTTTATCGTAGATACTGCCACTGGATATGTTTATGAATACTGTTTCGGTTGTTTGGACTCCCTAATAGACCGCTATCGTGTTGAGGCACAAACAGGCGATTACTGGAGATCAGACACCAATGAACCCTACGTTGGGGTCAGCGCGATGTTCGACACAACTGTCTTTGGGGTACGAAGGAAGATAAAGGAATTTTCTTTGTTTGGGACTTTCCAGGGCGATACGACAGGAGGTCAGGATCATAACCCCGATACATGGTTCTCCTATTTC
>JAJYKS010000020.1 GCA_021788365.1 bacterium | reverse complement strand
AAGCCATTTTATCTTCAATAGTCGGCCTCGCCCTCTGGGGTCTAAATGGTCGCTTTGAGTACTATGCCAAAAAACACACCGAGATTTCCACTTTTACGATTGTCACCAAAATCGCGCCAGTCGGCACATTTATCCTTGCCACAATTTTTCTTCACGAAACCCTTACTATGCAGAAACTCGCCGGCATCATTCTCATGTTGGTAGCCAATTACTTACTGTTTGCCGGCCACTCTTGGCGGAAAGTAATCAGTGCCGAAGGGCTAAAATACTCTTTGCTGATCTCAGGAATTATCGCCTTCGCCTGGTTCTTTGACGCCATTAATATCAAAAATTGGGGCGTTGCCGCCTTTAGTACGCTCTCGTTTGGGATTAGCAGTCTGGTAAGTGGACTATTTCCCGCGCTAAAGCTAAAAGACTTAAAACGCGAGCTACGACTTACTCCCATCTGGCAGTTTCTAACCCTCGCCATCCTTAACCTGGCGGGCTACGCCATGCAACTAAAAGCGCTATCGATAGGCCCAGCCAGCAATATTATGCCAATAATCACTTCAACTTCACCATTTGTTGTTCTTTTTGGATTACTATTTCTTGGGGAGAGAGACTTTCTCGCTCGAAAATTTGTCGCCGCCGCTATTGCCGTTGGTGGCATCTACCTCATGCGCTAGATTTCTTTGCCTTCTCCCACGCGAGCTCAAACAGCTGCTTCTGCATTTGGGCAACGCTTGGGTTCCATATCTCCGTTCCCCATACCTCATCACCCACCCATGAGTAGAAGGTTACCACCTCGTCATAAATATCCATTTGGTGGGGGATAGCCAAAACTTTCTTTGGCAAATAGCGGGACGACACGTGGCCTCCCCAGCCATACTGTATGGGTTCGCTCGCCAGGTATTCGTCGCCGTATATATCCCGCATAAAAAGGTTACGCCGGGTAAACTCCTCGACAAACTGGGCCATAAACTTACTTCCCACAAAGTGCACGAGGTCGCGGAACGTATACCCGACAACCTCGTGTTTAGCCTTGAGTACGTTCCACACCATTTGTTCGATTCCCTCGCGTCCGCGATAGTACTTAACCCTCGTCGCCGCCTTGGTCGAGAGGGTGAGCTGTTGTAGCTGAGAGTCGACACTAGTCCACTGGGCTGTAAGCTCAGCTGTCGCCCGCTGTCGCTCGCGAAGGAGTTGCACAATCCGCTCGGTGGGCGCAGGGGAATAGGCAGTGGTGCCATCGCCAATCTCCTCGATGGCGAAACCTCGACGCTTCATTTCTTCAAGTACTCGATATACCTTGGTCCGGTTTATACTCGTCCTTCTCGAAAGAGTGAGGGGAGTGCTAGCTCCATGCTCTAGCATGTCTAGATAGAGCCGCGCTTCCTCGTCCGCAAATCCCAGGTGTTGGAGGTAATGTAAGGGGTCATTTTTCTGCATATGTTCACCAACTGGACAACAATTATACACTTTTCCACATGAGTTATACACTATCAACATAATTATTTAGTCCAATAGTTGGACACACTATAGTCTCGAGCTCGTCGAGAGAGAAAGGACATATATGAACAGCGCAGTCATGCTACTCCCCGGCGCAGAGGGGATCAAATCCGTCTATGAGCGGATAGTAAAAGGGAAAAAGGGGGATTTTGTCTGCCTGTCCACCGGTTACACCCAGGTGGTAGGAGACTGGTACGACGAGGACTACTCACCCCGGCTCTTTAAGTCGCAAGTTGTAACACGCGAAATTGTCGCAGACACAGCGGACAACCGCGCCTACGGCGCCAAGAAAGACGGGGTGAAAAATCAGGCTCGCTATTTGGCAGACTCTGCCGAATCCGACCTTATATTGGGCGATGACTTTGCTGTGGTGGTAAGCTACAACCCAGAGAATCCCTACGCCATAGTCATAGAAGATCCCGCCATAGTCAAATCCGTTAAGGTGTGGTTCGACGTCATGTGGGCCAGCGCCGCGAGGTAGTCAGATGTAGTCCCGGGTAGGAGCCTACGAGGACAGTCCTCGTAGGCTCCTACGGGACTCACGACGCTAAGGTGCAAAAATCGCCATCCCCATCACACTTAAAATAATCAATGCGAACCCAGCGTAATCCTTTACTACAACTTTTTCTTTCAAGAAAAGAACTGCAAATAGTACTACAAAACCAGGGTAGGACGCAGTAATGGGCGATGCCACAGAAGCTGGCGCATATGCAAACGCGAGCCAAAGAAATAATACGGTAATGACATTCATAAACGATCCCAAAAGCGCGAACTTATACATCTGCCACTGTTTCTTAATAATCCTCAAATCTGGGATTCGCTGTTTCTCATACAACAAATAGCCAAGCGCGACGGGAATTTGTGCAAAAGATAATCCAAAAAGAAACGACTCCGCACTCGTTTTGTTAATAATTCCTTTAGACAAGGTGTCTGAGAATCCTACTGCCAAGGCTCCCAAAAGCGGCCAGATAATAAACGACTTTTGTGCCAACTCTTTTTTGTTTATCTTTTCTGGAGAAGAAACAATAAGCGTACCAAGTATCACAAGTGCCACAAAAACCCATTGGATGGGCAAAAGCCGCTCGTGGTTCAGTAGCAAGGAAAAAAAGATAGTAAAAACCGGATACGTGGAAAAAATTGTGCTAGTGTAGCTAACTTCGCCCTTCGAGAAAACATAAAAAACAAAAGCCTCCGAAAGAATACCGCTCAAAAATGCGTAAAAGAAAACCTCTCCCATGTGTGAGAAGCTCACTCCGACAACAAGTGAAAAGGGAATCCAAATAAGTAGGCCAAAAAGCATGTCAAAAAAGAAGGCGATTGAGGGGGCCAAATTCTCATAGCTCTTCTTTAGGGCAACCCACAGAATTGACTGCGACAACGCAGTAAGAACGGCAAAAAATATTCCCATTTCGCTATTGTACCTTAGCTAAACGACAAAAAATTCTATCCCAAGCACCTCGCGACGAAGCAATGTTACTTTTTTGGTGGCTTCCCGTACTCCTCGCTTGCGCCCAACACGCGCGCATCTTCGTCGTTATATGGTTGCGTAAACACAACAATAACTCCGTCTGGATCGCGATACGCCACCTCAAGCTTACCCCAGTAGTAATGACGCACGGGGGTAGTGGGGGGCAGTCCCATTTTCTCCGCTCGTCCAATGATATCGGCGAGCGACTCAACCTCTACCATGAGCGAAATCTTAGATGACGTCACCACTTCCTTAAAAGTCTCTGGCTTCACCGCTCGGTGTCCATCAGCAACTTCGAGTTTTGCCGCTCCCACCGCAAAGGTTACCCCGTTGTAGTCTTCCTTTACCCTCTTGTCCGGGCCATATTCAAAAACAATGGGGAAACCAAACCCCTCATAAAAAGCTCTCGACTTTGCAAAATCTCTGGCCTTAATATGAACGCCTATTGTATTGATCATAGTATCTCCAATATATACATATAATAAATAAGAAATATATAATTAGATTGCTATATACGCAATAGTATGATATACATATATACGTATGAAGATTTTCTGGACGGCAAGCTACTCGGGAAAAGAAAAATATCAAAAGTATTATGACTTAGTCAGCCGCGCGATAGACGCCCAGCCCGACCTTGAGGTTGTCTCACCCGAAAAAGGGAACTATCTCTCACTCATCCCGCCAAGTATTAGGAAACAATTGGAATCGCACCCACAGAAGCTGCATTACAACGCCATACGTCGGGGCATCCTCTGGGCCGACGCCATTGTCATAGAGATAAGTAATGAAGATTTTCAGCTCGGTCACGAAGCAACACTTGCGATTCAGGCCAAAAAACATGTCCTCTGCCTCTCGGTTAACAAAGATTTTTCCGAGAAGATCGACAATCGCTATTTTCATGCCGCCAAATACAACCGCGCTACAGTCGAAGAACAAATAGAATCGTTCCTTGCCCGAGCACGAAAAGACCTGCTCTCCCGCCGCTTCAACC
>JAJYKS010000013.1 GCA_021788365.1 bacterium | reverse complement strand
GAGAAGAAGGCAATCGTATGAACAAACTACTTTTGGTAATCGGTGCAGCGGTGGTTCTTGGTGGCTGCAACCGCCTAGACAATCATCAGCCGCTCTCAGTCAAAGACCTCTCCTATGCCTTTGCAAACACTATTTCGCAGACGTTTCTATCGCACAAAAACGGCTTGAACCGCGTGGATATTTGCATTAGAAATCGTGACCGCGTATTGCTGCCGCTCCGCTTCATGCTCTACGAAAGAGGCGTCAAAACGCCACTCCGGACAATCGATTTCTCCGGAGGCAATATCGACAATCAGGATTGCACACGGTTCCAGTTTACGCCGATCGCGAATTCGGCGAACAAAGAATATCGCGCAGCAATTGAGGTACTACCGCCGCCTCCAGATACGTTGCCTGAAGATTTCGTTCATCAAAAGGAATCGTTATCGATAGAAGTAAATGGCGGTGGTGACTACCCCCAGGGAGAAGCATATCTGGACGGCGCAATAACGGAGTACGACCTTCACTTTAAGTCATTCTACGAGCAGAGTGTCGGAGATGCAGTTCATGAATCAATAGCACAGCTAGGTGTTCGGCTTACCAAAGATCCCGTATTTATTGTGCTCTACATAGTACTGCTCGGGACAGTCATGTGGATGCTTATAAAGAATCGCCATGGCAACAAAAAGTAAATGGTACCTCGCCGCCGCCGCGGGAATCATACTCGTAGCTACCGTTGTTCGTTTTTATCACTTTGCTGCCCGGGCTCCATTTGACTGGGACCAGAATAGAGACTATTCGGCAGTAGCTTCACTTGCCGCCGGCAAGCCTACCTTGATAGGCCCCGTTGCTCGCGGCGATGGCGGTTTTCACTTAGGGCCGCTCTACTACTATCTGCTACTCCCCGGATTTATCCTCTCGCACGGGAATCCCGCGTCATTTGTGGTGACGGCGATGAGTATAGATCTTATAGCGCTAGTGGCCATACTCTGGCTCCTCCGCCCGCTTGCCGGGAGTGTGGTGACACTCGCCGTGGCGGGTATTTGGGCAGTCTCACCCTTTACGGTCGACTGGGCACGGGTCTCTTGGAATGTAGCACTCTTGCCATTATGGACAGTGCTTACGCTCGTCGCGTGGAGCAAATTGCGCCAGGGTAGCAAGTGGGCATTTGTTGCGCTCGGCGCCATGTTTGGCGTGTCGTGGCACATTCACGCATCTCTCGTCCCGCTTGTCCCACTTCTCGCGCTCACCGCGATAGTGCGCTGGCCACGTGACTGGAAGATGTACGTCTTTGCCGCCGCCGCGGCCTTCCTTGTCTATTCACCGCTCTTTTTCTTCGACCTGCGCCATGTGTGGTTTAATAGCCGGCTCATGTTTACCACCTGGACGGCAGGGCAGATAGTCCACACGCCGTGGGCCACCGCCATAAACGACGTTGTCGGCAAGCTCGGGAAAAATACATTAGGACTCCTTACCGGCAACTTTCGCATGAGTATCCCCGTTGGCGGTGCAGTACTACTCGCATCACTCTGTGCGTTTTTACTTCCCGCCATGTATCAGGGCGCAGCACTCATAATCATAGGGAATGTCATCCTTGCCGTGCTCCTACGCGATACGGGCTTTCCCGAGTATTACCTTGCCGCCGCCTACATACCCACATTACTCATAATGTTCGGGCTCGTGAGACGTTTTTTTGGCAGTTGGATTACAGGTGTTGTAGCAATACTTGTCACCATCTACCTTGCAGTACATCTATCATGGTCGCCACTGCCGTTCGGGCTTGCAGTCAAGCAAGAATTGGCAAGTCGCCTCACACCTCAGAGTCCCTTTTCGCTACAATTTGACCTTCCCCCCGGACGGGAGGGGGGTATCATCCCGCTTCTATCGGTACAGCACGTAGTCATAGACAACTCGGCAAGTTTTGCAGTTTTGGTCACGGATAAGCAGGACGGGCCACTCTATATTCATGGAGAACTCGCACACGACATTGTCAGGGTAGGTGGGTTTCGCGCCGCCGGAGTCACTGGTGTAAAATGAACGGATTGTCGTGAAAAGAAGGAGCTAGTATGGCAAAAAAGCCAACAATAAGTGTAGTCATTCCAAGCTGGAATAGTGAAAAGCAAATGAAGCAAAATCTACGCTACGTCTTTGCCGCAGCCGAAGCAGTAAAAGCAGAGATAGTCATAGTAGATGATGCTTCGGCATATGACGACTCGTGGGGATACCTAAAATCGTTGGGGAACAAGGTGCGTGCGTATAAGAATAATAAAAATGAGGGATTCTCTTATACCGTAAACCGCGGGGTCAAACTAGCGAAGGGCGACCTCATTATGCTCTTAAATACCGATGTACGGCCCTCAAAAGATTGTTTTGTGCAAGCCATAAAATACTTTCAAGATCCATCGGTTTATGCGCTTGGCTTCAATTCCGGCGAAGCGTGGATGGGTGGCGAGTGGAAGAGTGGTCTCTTTCACCATTTTAAGGTAGAACCAACAGAAGAAAATAAAAATCAAGCCAATCCGAGTCTATGGGCATCCGGTGGCCAAGCGGCATTTGACCGTAAAAAATGGATGGAGCTTGGGGGGATGGATCTCCTCTACAAGCCATTCTACTGGGAGGATACCGACATGGGTTTTCGGGCGTGGAAACGAGGATGGCAGGTGTTGTGGGCGCCGGAGTGCCACGTCGTTCACGACCATCAGAAAAGTGTCATTGCCAGCAACTTTACCAAAGAGTTTGTGATGGCAACAGCCCAGCGTAACCAATTCCTATTCATTTGGAAAAATGTTGCCGACGACGGCTTTCTTATGAGCCATGCCTTACGCCTTCCCTACTACCTGGTGAAATATCCCATGCCGGTACTTCGCGCACTCACCATGCTGCCGATGGCGCTAAAAAAACGCAGAGCTGAGCAGAAACACTGGGTACGCCAAGATCGCGATATACTAGCCCTATGGGAACGTTAGCGCGGTTTTTCCGTTCATCGTGGGGGGTGTCACTGCTGTATCTTATTGCCTTTAATATACTTATCCGTCTTGTGGCTACGATTGGCTATCCACTGTTACCCGAGCACTACGCCCCGCTTTCGTTTATCGCGCCACTCCTTCGCTCAAAGTTTATTTTCTGGTCATTTGCCAATTTTGACGGAGAGCACTATCTCTCAATTGCCGCCTATGGCTACCACGTTCGGAATGGCTTCCCACAATATGCCTTTTTTCCGCTCTATCCGCTCTTGATAAAAGCGGTTTCATTAGTCGTTCGCGATTATCTGGTTGCCGCGCTCATCGTCTCCCAGGGAAGTCTGTGGGTCGCGCTCACCATGCTTGGAAAATGGTCAAAAATAATAAAACGTACGTATGCACCATGGTTCCTGCTTATCGCCCCAGGTGCAATATTTCTCGCCTCCGCTTACACCGAAAGCGTCTTCCTCGCGCTCGCCGCCCTCACCTTTTACTTTGCCGAGCGAGGTTGGTGGGGGAGGGCAGCGCTTGCCGTAGCGCTTGCCACCACCACTCGGGTCAATGGTCTTTTGCTCGTGATCTTTTTAGCCATCAAATTTTGGCAACACCGCGTCTCGCTCCTCCGCCTAGCCGGTCGATTGCTTATCGCCACCTCAGGGATTCTCGCGTATATGGGATACTTGTGGTCAAAGACCGGTGACCCCCTCGCTTGGTACCACGCGCAAGCGGCGTGGGGCAAAGAAACTGCGACTTCCCCCGTTACCACCGCTCTCTCGTACTTCCGCGCCATCTCGGTCGATTTTCACCCCGACCTAACGCACCTTGTGGTCATATTCGAGGTAGTAGTAACACTGACGGCGCTCGCACTCTTCCTCTACACGGCCAAGAAAAAGCTCTTTGATCTAAGCTACCTCGTCTATCTCGCGGGGAATCTTGCCTTGCCCCTCGCAACCGGCAGCCTCGGCTCCATGCCGCGCTTTTATCTGACACTGTTCCCGCTCTACGCCGTGGTACCGCTCCTCCCCAAAACTCCGCGCACCATGTACTATGGTGTAAGTATCGGTATCGCCGCAATCGGTATTATCCTCTTTACTCGCGGGTGGTGGTTTGGATAAGGTATGAAAAAACTGCTGACAAACAGACTATTCCAAATTCTCGTTTTAGCCGCATTCCTACGACTGCTTATGCTGGACAAAATCCCTGCTGCCTTAAACTGGGATGAAGTTTCGCAAGGCTATACCGCCTACTCTATTAGCCAAACCGGTCGTGACGAGTGGGGACAATTTATGCCGATCTTCTTCCGTTCGTATGGGGAATGGAAATCGGCGGTGTACATCTATCTTCTGGTCCCAATGGTCAAGTTTTTTGGGCTAAACGCGTGGAGCGTGCGCATCCCCTCAGCCTTGGCTGGCATAATCGCCGTGTGGCTCGTCTACAAAATTGCAGAAATGACCTACTCAAAAAGAGTGGGTTTGTGGGCAGCATTTCTCATGGCGGTCACTCCCTGGACATTTTTTCTCTCCCGCCCCGCCTACGAGGCAAACGTTGCGCTCACCCTCATGCTCGCCGGCGTCTATTTCCTCCTCCGCTCCATGGCACCCATCACACCTGGTGTGAAAAGTGCCCACACACCAGGTGTGTCAGTCCGCTCAATCCTACTCGCTGCTCTAGCCTTCGGCCTCGCCCCCCACACCTACAATAGCGCCAAAGCAGTGGTACCTATCCTCGTTGTGGTTTTGGTAGTGCTCACCCGTTTGTACAAAGATAAAAAGAAAATGATCGTCCTATTCGGTGTGCTCGCGCTATTCGCCGCACCCATACTCCTTGATTTCAAGGCACAAGCACGCTTCTCACAAGTGGGCATCACCACCGACACAAAAACGCTAAACGAATTCATAGACAACCGCAAATCATTTCCGATATCCGGAATAGGGGGGAAACTTTTATTCAATAAAGCAACCTTTTTTGCCTCACAATTTGTCTATAACTACGCAGGCTATTTCAACCCGGCACTCCTCTCCATCGAGGCCGGCGACCAATACCAACAACACCTTCGCTTCCACGGCGTCCTATACGTGACCGAATTTTTTGCCGCACTCTACGGCCTCTATCTGCTATGTAGCAATAAAATGAAACGTTCCTCTCTCCTAGAATCTAGAGTCTCTCTTCTTCCGATCGCGTTGATCGCGATCGGCATCATTCCCGCGGCCGTCACTCGCGATACCTTTCACATTCTTCGTGCGCTCCTTGCCGCACCCGGATGGATTTTTCTCGCCGCCCTCGGCTTTGCTTCCTTGAAGCCTAAACATTTGAAAATAGTAAATTGGATCTTGATAATTGAAATACTAGTCTACATGACTATGTATTTCCTTTGGTATCCGGTTGCCTATGCTCGCGACTGGCAATATGGGTATCAGCAAGTTGCCAAATACCTTGCCGCCCACAGTGGTGAGTATAACCAGGTTGTCATGACTAAGTGGTACGGCGAGCCCCAACTGTTCCTCGCGTTTTACAACGCATGGGATCCTGCAACGTATCAAAAAGAAAATATAAAAAATCTTGGGTATGAGTCCGAGGGGCGCCCGTGGCTGGACCAGCTACCGGAGTATGGGATAGGCAAATATTCGTTCAAGTACATCGACTGGGCCAAAGAACCGCGTGACCCCCATACCCTGTATATCGGCAAAGCCGACGACTTCTACCCCGACTCAGATATTGTAGATACCGTCCGCTACCCCGACGGCTCGATTGCCTTCCTTCTCGTCAAAGGTGACAAGTAGCCATGCAAGCCAGTCTAGAGAAATTTAGCCATGAAGTCGATACACAAGTTCGTAGATTCCAATGTAACTTGTTCCAACACTCTGTCGAATCGTTTGGTAGTATGCCGCTAGAAGCGTTGCAGCAGGATTTGGAAGCGGCAGAAAAAACATACATGGCAGCTAGAGAAAAACGAGAACCATACTATATCTCAATCTACAATAAAGTAAGCGAAGAAAAATATGTAAAGCTCGAAAGAATCGGGTTTTTTACCGATCTAGGGATGGAAGTCGCTATCGTGCTTGATGATAATAGTGACGAAATACGTATGGGAACAATACCTATCAACGAGGATTCAATATCGCTCTCAACCGATCTACACATAACGTTACCGAGGTCAGCTGTTAACCCAGAATTGAATTATTGGCATGGGCTACAAAAGAAGATGGTTGGTTTTATGGATAATATGCACTCAAGAATGAAGCGATATCCGGAATTCAGATTTGAGATTCACGACTCTATGAGAAAATTTAGGTACGAACTAATGTTAGATAAGGCGAACAAGGGTAAATAGATATAAAGTAAGCTATACTGTCACCTATGGATCAAAAGAAGGTTATGCTCTCTGTGGCCCTTGCAGTCTATAACGAAGAGGAAAACCTCGGTGCGTGCCTCGAAACAATTAAGGATATCGCGGACGAAATTGTCATAGTCGACGGCACTTCCTCCGACAGAACGGTCGAGATCGCAAAGAGCTACGGGGCCACGGTCATCGTCGAGGAAAACAGAACCAATTTTCATATCAACAAGCAACACGCGATAGACGCCTGCCACGGTTCCTGGATCCTCCAGCTCGACGCAGACGAGCGTGTCTCCTCGATGCTCGGCAAAGAAATCCGGGGGATCGTCGATGGTGATCAAACAGGCAAACCTGCCGCGTACTATCTCCGTCGCCGCAACTACTTCCTCGGCCGTTGGATGACCAAGGGTGGCATGTATCCAGATCCAGTTATTCGCCTTTTCCAAAAGGGGAAGGCAAGGTTGCCCCAGGCAAATATTCACGAACTCATGACGGTTGATGGCGGTACCCAGTGGCTGGCAGAGGATCTCTTGCACATCGCCGACCCCACCTTCGCGCGATACTTGAGGCGCAGCAACCGCTACACCACCTTGCAGGCATCGGATTGGCTCACAGAAGGGGATATCGGGATAGATACCGCCACAATCCTGCTATATACCATCTGGAAGCCCTTTGTTCGTTTTGTCGAAATTTACCTTCGCCATCGTGGGTATGTGGACGGCTTCCCCGGGTTTGTATTCGCCGTCTACTCCGGCATCCATATCCGAAGCTCGTATATAAAATACTGGGAGAAGAAAGTGACCAATACGAGTATCGATATTACCTCCGACTGGAACTAAAAAACATGCGCGCCCATCTGTCTCGCCATGTCACTCGCCTCTTGCCATACGCTCTTATTCTAAGTTTCGCTGCCTGGTCACTGCATGCGATGGCCAAAAGTGGCATGATGGCAACACACGATGGGCTGTGGCACGTGCAACGCACGGCGGAGATGTTTGCCATGTTGCGGGTAGGACAATTTCCGGTTCGCTGGGCGGTAAATCTCGACAACGGTTTCGGCATCCCGCTCTTTACCTTTGTCTATCCGCTGCCGTACTACCTGTCAGCGCTCCTCATGTACGCACACATTTCGCCGATTGCATCGCTCAAAATCGTGGCTATCGCGTTCTACATGCTCGGTGGTCTCGGCATGTATCAAATGTTTAAGAAAAAATCGTCGCTCCTCGCGCTCGTTGCCGCAGTCGTGTACCTAGTGACACCGTATCAGCTCGTGAATATTTTTGTCCGTGGGGATATCGGGGAAACGATGGTACTGGGCCTTGCTCCGTGGGTACTGGTGTCGCTTCGTCGCCTGCAGGACGAGGGCAAGTTTCGGTGGTACTACGTAATACCCCTTGCTTTGGCGCTCCTCGCCCATAACTTCCTCGGCATGATACTTGCAGCTGCAGCACTGATATATGTCGTAGTACGTAACATAAAACGAATAAAACTACCGCTCATGGCGATAGCCATTTCACTAGCCCTTTCCGCCTTCTTTTGGGTCCCCATGGTAGGGGAATCAGGTCTCCTTCTCTCAAACGCCACGCACAACTATACATTTGTTTGGAGCGACCACTTCGTCTGTCCCTGGCAGCTCGTGTACTCCAAGTGGGATTACTGGTACTCCATGCCCGGGTGCGATAAAGACGGCTTCACCTTCCAACTTGGTTTCGCCAACATTGCCGCAATACTTGGCTCACTAGTTGCAAGTGTATTTTTGTGGAAAAAGTTTTCCGCCCGTGCGCGACGCATACGGGCTATGTGGATTGCTGCGGCAGCGTTGGTAACACTTATGATGGTGCCTGCCGGCATATTCATCTGGCGCCTCGTACCAGTCTTACAGATTATGCAGTTCCCCTGGCGGCTCCTCGCCGTTATGGCGTTTGTAACGAGCATGATGGCTGGCTACTTTCTCACCGACGTTCGCAAACAATATCCACGAGCAGCCATATTTTTTGCTGGGTGTTTTATCGTGCTTGCGCTGGTGAACACTCGCAACTATCACGACCCCATTCGGACACTGTCCCCGGCAGATTTTGCAGAGCAGAATCGACTATTTGCCGATCGCACGACAACGAGTATCAGAGACGAAGTGGTGCCGTATTGGGCACCCGTTGTCCGCTGGAAGTCGGAGAACAACACTCGTCTCGTGACTCCATACTTTGGTATGCAGCAGGGCGCGGCACAAATCCACACCGCTACCGATACCGGATTGTCGCTCACCTTTACGGCGTTTGGCGAAAACGACCACGCAACGGCAATCTATTACAAAAATTATTTTCCCAGTTGGCAGGCAACAGTGGATGGGAAGCCGCTCACCCTCGCCCCCACACCAACCGGTGAGATCCTGATTCACTTGTTGCAAGGTGAGCATACCTATCACGTGTGGGTGGGATCCACCCCACTCGAGACAATGGCCAATTGGCTGTCAGTTCTGTCTGGCACGGTACTCATCGGGATGGCAATCTATGAATACACTCGAAAAAATACTACTCGCTAGTGCTGCAATCGTTGGGCTCATCTTTACCTTTGGTCCGCCACCGTTCCAAAAACCAGACGAAAATAGGCACTACTATCAGGCAGAAGCGCTCTCACGCGGAGTTGTTGGTTGCCGCGTCAACTCTTCCGGACAAATATATTTGCCGCTGCCAACAAGCGTCGCCACCTTCCCGGACGCGCTAAAAGCCGGCGAAATTGCTCATACCCCTTCGGTCAAATTCCTCCTCTCGAGCTTCGGCTGGTATCGGTACCCCTCCGCCGACCCAGGCGTACACGAGACGTCTTGGTGCTCGTGGTCGCCTGTCGGATACATCCCAAACGCGGTAGGGATGCTCCTGGGTCGGGTCTCCGGCAGCCGCCTCGTCGAATTTTATTTGGCACGCCTTTTCGGGCTAGCCATTTTCATAGCTGCGCTCATCTATGGTATCTCGCTTACCCCCGCCCAGTTTAGGTCGTGGTTGTACCTGTTTGCCCTCCTCCCCATGACACTGCATCAGGCCTCGGCGGTGAGTTATGACGTCGTGCAGCTTGCTACGGTCCCTATCGCCTACGGCCTGTTTACTCGTTTCTTGGTATCGAGAGGTCGCGCTCCTGTTGGCCAAATCATGATCTTCGCGCTTTCCCTGATTCTCCTCGTCATGGTAAAGCCGGCGTACCTGCCACTCTTGGGACTATTCTTTCTTGTCCCCCCGAAGGTCATGGCGCCGGGGATAAAAGCCTATCGAGCCCGCGCCGCACTCTACCTATTTTTCGCGCTCGCCGCACTCCTGCCGGTACTGCGCCCGTCATATTATGCCGGGCTCTCACCCCTGGTAAACCCAGGTCTCCAGCTGGCCGCGTCTGCTACCCACCCGCTCCACGTGCTCTCGGCGCTGTGGGTGACGTTTGTCGGAAGTGCCGTCACCTTCTACGAGGGGCTTGTGGGCAACTTCGGTTGGTTGGATTACAAGCTGTGGGAGGGGTGGTACTTTGTCGTCCCGGCTGTGTTTGGTTATTTGCTTGCCGCCTACCGGGGCAAACAGGTCCTCTCGGGGAAGCGCCTTGGTGCCCTCGCCATGCTCCTTTTGGCCTCAGTTGTAGCCGTCGCGTATTCTCTCTACCTCATCTGGACACCGGTCGGGGCAAATGCAATCGGCGGCATTCAGGGACGCTACTTTTTACTGCTAGTCCCTTTTGCCGGGCTCCTTTTGGCGGAAGCAAAGCGGTATGGCAAAGTCATCGCTGTGGTTCTTGCCGCCATCTTCCTCGCAAGCTTGGTGGGCAGCCTCTGGAATCGGTACTACAACCTGAGCGCTTGGGGCGAGAATGATCGTGTTGTCCCGGTGGCAGGCTCCGGAGTGGCAAAGCTGGTTCGTGGTGTGCCGTACCCGCTTCCTTTCCCGGGAGAAAAAGTCAAATTGGTGGGACTGTATTGGTATCCGCTCGCCCCGCCTTCCGCCCCCATCGCATACACGATTACGGATCATGATTGTACGAATCGGGTTCTATCCGGCTATGTACAAGATACACTGGGAACAAATGGGGTTCACGAGGAAGCGTTCGGGCCCGTGTGGGTCACGGCCCCGGTCTGTGTGGTATTTAGCGCGGACGTGGGCAATGTCTCCGGAGCCGGCGTCGCCCCACGTTATCTAGTACCCAGTATTCGCTAAAATAGGGTAGACTAATGGCTGTATGAAAAAATGGTTACTCCTGATCCTTGTCGTTGCCGCACTTTTCCGCTTTATCGGCCTCACCCAGTCCCCCCCAGCCCTCAACTGGGACGAGGTTAGCATTGGTTACAACGCCTACAGTATCCTCAAAACCGGTCGCGACGAATGGGGCAAGTTTATGCCGCTATCGTTCAAGGCCTTTGGGGAAGAAAAACTACCCGGCATGATTTATGCCTCTATCCCTGGTATCGCCTTGTTTGGCGAGACAGACTTTGGCGTGCGGGTAACGCCAGCCGTAATAGGTTTGCTTTCGGTCGTAGCGCTCTATTTTCTTGGCGCCGAGCTTTTAGGCAAGCGCTCCTATGGCCTAGTTGCTGCCGGCTTGCTCGCCATCTCTCCGTGGGGAGTCCTTTTCTCCCGTGCCAGCTTCGAGGCTGGGCTTGCCATGTTGTTTATCATTTTGTCGGTGTACTTTCTGGTGCGGAGCCAGAAAAATGTCATGTATTTATGGCCAGCCATGGGTACGGCGGTCCTTGGCGCCTACACCTACAATTCAGTCCGGATCCTCCTGCCGCTCATGGTAGTGGCATACCTGGTTCTTGGTGTCATCAAATTAGGCAAAGCAAAAAAGACGGCCATTGCAGTCTGTGTGGTAGGCGTGTTACTAGCCCTTCCCATCGCGCTCGAACTAGCAAATCCTGCCGGCCGGGTGCGTCTCGGGACAGTCGCGATCACTACCCAAAAAGGATTTTATGATTCCGTCTCCGAGTCTCGGGGGTACATGCTGCCGTTTTTGGGCGATAGCGTCTCAACGCTCATCCAAAACAAATACACCCACTACGTGCACACCTTTTTTATGAACTATGTGGAGACATTCTCTACAGAATTTCTTTTCCTCAAGGGGAGCGCCAACACAGAACGGTCGGTGCAGGGTATTGGGCTTCTATACCTTTTCGAGCTGCCGCTGCTTATCGCCGGCTTCTTCGCGCTAAAGAAACAAAAGCCGATGGTCGCAAAGGTGCTCTTGCCGTGGCTCCTTTTGGCGCCCATCCCATCCGCGATAACCACGGACGCGCCCTCGTCGGTGCGAGCCTTGGGCCTCCTCCCTGCACTACTCCTTATAGAGTCGGTTGGTTTCGGGGCGCTGGTCCCATGGTTTCGGTCGCGACGTGTTGCCGCGGCGCTCGCCATTATGTTTGTCGTATGGGATATCGGCTACTTTTCCTATAAGTTGTGGATGGAATATCCGGTCAAGTATTCAACAGACTGGCTCTATGGGTACAAACAGGCAGTGGCATTTGCGGGTAGCCACTATCAATCGGCAAGTCATATTTATATGACGAGCTCCTATGGCGAGCCATACATCTACGTGTTGTTTTACACCCACTACGATCCGGCAAAATATCAAAAAGGTCCCGTACAGCGAGAAACAGATCCGACAGGGTGGGTGCATGTCGACGGTTTCGACAAATATGTCTTCACGTCGTTTGGCGGGCTACAATCACCCACTGAGCTGGTTGCAAGACATGCGGGAAAGCTCGTCATGATCGACGGTTTCGCGACGCTACCGGGTGATATGCACCGTGATTTCGTGGTTCAGGCACCAAACTGGAAGGTCGTATTCGAAGGTACCGTACAGCAAGGCCTGCTACAACAAGAATAACGCCGACTGGCCACAACCGGAACGTAGGCAAGTTTCTCGATACTATCTCTCCCCACGCAACAAACGGCGCGTACGTCGCGGGCCCGTCCACCGGTGCATACGGCAGCGGATACATGACCGTCGTGAGTGCACCAACCATCGCTACATAGCTAGAATATATGGCCGCAACTACAAACAAAATGGTTGATACGGTGCGGTGCCGTAGTTTCATCCAAGTGCCAATTCCCAAAGCAAAAAAGGGGATAAGAGGGAGAAAGTAGCGCGGCCCATATTCGTAGCCACCGTATGTCCATTGGCTAGAAATGTGCAGGATATGAAAGATGATAACTGCAAGCGATAGTGTACGTAGTCGCTTTGGTAGATAAAAGAGTCCCAGAAATCCGAATACGAGTACAGGCGAGAAAAAGATAAGAGATGTAGCAGGTGCAGCCACATAGTAGTAGAGATGGGAGAGGAGATTTGCCAAGGAGAATTTTGGAATGGTATCAATAACGCCGCCGGCCAAGTTAGGAAACAACAGGGGATTGCCAAACAGAATCCAGTTGTAGAGGATAGTCGGCACCAGTCCCACGAGGAATCCAATCCCGTATTGCACTGCCGACGTTCGATGTATGCGTAGAATAACCAGTCCTGCAACAATTGGGAGGGTGAGCGGGAGCATGGAAAAGAACCACATCAAGCCAAAAAAGAGGCCGGCACGTGCATACCGCTCTCGGGAGAATGCGTAGATGCCAAGGGTGAGTGGAAGCAGCGCATAGATGTCGTGGTGGGATACGCCCGCATATGGCCAAACAATGGTGGCAAAGAAAAACAGGAGCCCTGCCCACACGCTCTCGGCAAGCATAGCTAGGAGCACGCTCACGCAGGCGATGAATACGCCAGAGGTCGCTGCTGTTATGACGTTCGAGACATAGTCATAGTGGTTGGCAAAGGTGATGTGCAGCGCATAAAGTGGCGCATACACAAGCGCACCGACGATGGTTTGCCCAGGCTGCTTTATGGGGTAGACAAGGGAACCATGGCGGAGCGTTTCGTCCCCCTCTACCAGGTTAAATCCCGGAAATACTTGGTCGCGGAGGGCAAAGGTCCGGTGTTGCGCCAACCCGGCTACCGTCGCATTTTGGAGACCAAATGACCGTGCATTCCACGAATTCACGGTCATTGTACTCGCGCCCCACACAAGTAAGAAAAGCCACAAATACCTGCGCATAAAAATATCCTAACACGGTACATGGTATAAAATAAAAATATGAAAATCACGATATCCCTGAAGTCCTTTCACACAAGCTCTCGGACAAGGGGGATCGGGGTCTATACTCGTTTCCTTACCGCAGCCCTAGAGCGGGCGTATCCCGAAGATACCGTTGTAGCAAATGACAAGCCCGTTTCCTCCGCCACCGACATCGTACATATCCCATTTTTTGACCCATTTTTTCTCACCCTTCCCATCCGTTTTGTGCACCCTACCGTGCTCACCATCCACGACCTCATCCCGCTTCGCTTCCCCGAACATTTTCCCGCTGGCATTCGTGGGAGGCTCAAATGGCGGCTGCAGCGTGCACGTGCGCGCCATGCCGCAGCTATTGTGACAGATTCCGTTAGCTCCAAAGCCGACATAGTTCAGTATCTACATGTTCCCGAAGATCAGGTGACGGTAGTACCACTCGGGCCAAACGAAGTCGAGCGAGTGCCAGGCCAGCAAGCGCAAAAAATAGCCAAAAAATATCAACTCCCAGATCGGTACCTCCTCTACGTTGGTGACGTGAACTGGAACAAAAACGTCCCCGGCTTGGTAGACATGTTTGCCGCTCAAAAAGACCCAAAACTCCACCTCGTGCTGGTGGGGAAAGTGTTTAGTGACAAGCCGGCAATACCTGAATACCGCGCAGTAGCTACCGCCATCGCTCGCTCCGGCAAAACAGACAAGATTCACGAAATCGGCTTTGTGCCCTCGCACCACTTATCAGTTTTTTACATGCGCGCCACACTCTACGTGCAGCCCAGCTGGTACGAAGGGTACGGCCTACCCATCCTCGAAGCCATGCGCTTCGGCTGTCCCGTGGCAACGAGCGACCGCGGCAGTCTACCCGAGGTAGGTGGCGACGCCGTCGCGTACTTCGATCCGGCAAAAAATATGGATGAAATAGTGGGGGATCTACTGGGTTCTGTCGCAAAGAGGAGCGCGCTTGCCGCTCGCGGAACAGAGCGAGCAAAAACATTTACATGGGAGCGGACTGCTCGGGAGACACACGCCGTCTATGAAAAGATTCTGGATGCATCCCGCCGTTAAGATCATCCTGCTGATAATACTATGGTTTGCCGCGATTCGCGGCATATCATTTTTTGTGGTCTCCCATTTTGGCTACAACCCACAGTATCCCTACTATGATGAGGTCCGCTCCAGACTCAACAAATTCGACGCCGTCTTTGCCAGCTTTGACGGTATCCACTATCTGCACATTGCACGGGGGTGGTACAACGGAACAGGTGAACAAGCGTTCTTTCCACTGTATCCCGGGGTGGTACGTGGTCTCGGCCAATTCCACATGGAGCCAGAGGTAACCGCTGGCATAATAAACGCGATGGGACTTTTTGCCGGACTATTTGGACTCTATTTGCTCTACGGAAAAAAGGCATGGTTTCCTATAGTGGCAACGCTCGTATTTCCCACGAGCTTTTTCTTCGCAGGTATTTATACAGAATCGTTATTTTTTGGTCTATCGGTTCTGTTCTTTCTGTCGCTTCGTCGCAAGCATTTTGCAACTGCCGCAATTTTTGCCGGCCTTGCTTCAGCAACCCGTTTGGTCGGCTGTCTCCTCGGCCTTGCCCTCGCCCTCGAGCTTCTCCGATCCCGCAAATTCCTCTCGTCTAGGATCTCTCTCCTATCTACTCCGCTGCTTCTCTTTATCTCCGAAAGCGGCCTTTTCTACTACATGTACTATTTGTGGGCAAAATTTGGTGACCCCCTCATGTTTATTCACGTGCAGAGTATGTTCGGAGCAGAGCGCACGAGCGGTGCCGTTGTGCTGCTTCCACAAGTCTTGGTGCGCTACGCCAAAATGATCGTGACGGTAAATCCCCACACTTGGGTGTATACACGCATTTGGCTCGAACTCATTGTCTTTCTCGGGGCGATAATAGTGTGGGTAAGACGGTATCGTAACATTAACCTGTCGTTATCAGTGTATATAGTAGGTTCACTCCTACTTCCCACTCTGACGGGTACATTATCTTCTATGCCGCGCTACACACTTGTACTCGTTCCGTGGCTCGTGGGAGCAGGGGAAATATCAATAAAATGGCGAGTGTGTCTCATTGTCTCTTTGGCCCTTGCGGCATACATTCTCGTGGTATTTTCAGAAGGTATGTTTGTCGCCTAAAAACTGATAATTCACTGAAACTTTCTCTCACTAGATACGAGTTTATGTTAGAATCTCAGGTATGGCCAAAGCCACGAAGCCCAAAGTTGCCGTTATTATTCCCGTGTACAATCCGCCGCATGATTGGTGGGTAAATACCCTGGAACACATGTTACTTCTACGAACGCTTTGTCCCCAATATGATTTTTCTTTTACAGTCGTAAACGACGGTTCTCCCGCCTGGATGTTTAAAGAACTGGACGCCGCGGCGCACAAAGCTGGAGTACCATATACTCGTGTTTCCCACAAACAGAACTTTGGCAAGGGGCGCGCCTTAAAAACAGGAGTGGGAAGAATCTCAGCGGACTACTACGTTTGCGTAGACTGGGATTTCCCCTTTGGGTCATATACAATCAAGGACGTACTGGCAGAGCTCGAAGCCGGATCGCAGGTGGTGGTCCTCGACCGTGGCGTTGAATATCTCCGCGCATTGCCATATCAACGGGCAATAATTACCCAATTTTGGCGTATATTTGTGCAGTCGTATCTCCACCTCGGGGTACCAGATACACAGGCGGGAACGAAAGGGTTCGATAAAACAGCGGCAAAATATTTTCTAGGGAGCAGCATCGACGGGTTCATGCACGATACCGAATTTATCTACCGCGCTCGTGTCAACGGTCTACGCATCAAGGCCATCCCAGTTCACCTGCGAACTGGCATAAAACTAAAAATGTTCTCGCTAAAAACATACAAGTACGAATTTCAGCTCCTCCAAAAACTACTGAAGATGATCCAGGACGAGCGAAAAAAGCGTATTATCGTAAACGCCGATGACTTCGGGATGGACAGGCGGACCAATTACGCAATCAAGCGTGGCATTCAATCAAGCGTGGTTACGAGTGTCTCGGTAATGGTAAATATGCCAGCATTTGAGGATGCCGTTCAGTTCCTAAAAAAACACCCTCAGGTGGAAGTAGGACTACACTTTAACATTACCGAAGGTCGCCCCGATCGTTACGGACTATTTCAAGGTCTCATACGAACGGCATGGAATATTTTGACCAGCCGGACCTCCATGACTCGGGTGGCGACCGAGCTGGAAATACAATATACCAAGCTCAAGGATACTGGCTTGCACGTAACCCACCTCGACTCGCACGAGCATATCCATCTCCTCCTGCCGGTTTATAAAATGTTCATTCGTTTTGCGGAAAAAAATCGTATTTCTCGTGTCCGTCACTGCAAATCGAAGGTTAGTGATCTCACGCATTCCATCAATCTCCGATATCACTGGAAGCGGTTTGCTATCCTGATCTTCTACAATTTCAACTACCACCTGCACAAACGAAAGATAGACCAAATGCCAACCACGTATCTACAGGATATTAGTTGGTTACGTCATCCGTCAATGGCCAATTGGGTGACATCTCTCGATAGACTATCCTACGGCCAAACCGAAATTATTTGCCACGCCCAAACTATTCCTTTCGTCCTCGATTACAAGGTAGTCGCGGAATTACGGAAAAATAAAATATGGTTTTCGCATTCCTAATTTGGCGACTTGTTGACTTCGTAGTCACGCTCGTTGCACCCCGAGTGCTACCTTTTGCCAATTTTTTTTCCTACGGCGATCAGATGCTACGCTACCACGTCCCAGAATACTTGCGCAAGCTCACCAATTTTGACGGGATATTTTTCATTCGCATTGCCGAACACGGATACTCGTACACGGAGCAGGCGTACTTTCCTATGTATCCACTTATGATCAGGCTAGTGGGTGTGGGATTGCATAGACCCATTATCTCGGGATTAGTAATTAACTTCACCGCTCTGGTAATAGGGCTTTTTTTACTCTACAAATTATTACCCCGCCTTACCGCACGTGCCAACTACCTATGGGTTTTTGTTTTTCTTTTTGCGTACCCTACCTCGTATTACTTTGGGGTGATGTATACGGAGAGTTTATTCTTTCTTTTCCTGGTAAGTACGCTCTACTTTGTCGTGCAGAAAAAATTTATTTTTGCATTTAGTGCTGCCTATGCCGCCAGTCTTACGAGAGTTCCGGGTGTATTCATTTCTCTTCCGGTTCTCGCGTTACTTATCTCCAGAGAGGGTAGACTTTTTCCACAGAGCCTACATGAACTATTTGGCCTCCTCAAATCAGGGTGGCGTACGCTATGTGTTGCCCTCGCGCCGTTTCTAGGACTTGCAACGTACTCACTTTACCTATGGCGTACAGTCGGCGATCCATTGTTTTTCATTTCGGCACAGGAATCTTTTGGCGCTCACCGCTCGAGCCATCTCATCACACCATTTCAGGTTTTATATCGCTACTTACGGATTTTCCTTACGGCAAACATCTCCTTCCAGTATTTTGTAGCATTAATGGAAGTTTTCTTTTTTGCGATCGCCATCCTGCTCTTGGCCTACGATCTCATATCGTTGCTAAAAGTTAAAAAGTATCAGCCGTTACGCATAGGTCTCAACCTATTCTCATGGACCAACATTATCGTTCCCTCTCTGACGGGTACCCTAACGGCGATGCCCCGATATACACTAATGTCACTATCTATTATGCTAGTCTTAGCCGAGCTCAAATCACGCCCATTTAAGTATACAATCTTGGGAGTAATGATTATTTTGCATATAATCTATTTTGGGTTATTTATACAGGGATATTATGTTACCTAATATAATAGGGAATATAAAAAAAGATTGGTTGATTCTCGCCACGCTTTTTATGTTGTTTACCGCCGCGCTCTACGGCGCGTTCTACCTAAAAGATCACAGCCTCGTCACCGTGTACAAGAACTGGGACGGTCCCGGCTATGTCATGGCGGCTATGAGTATGTATGTCCCAAAGGTTGCCTACGAGCACAATATCGTGGGCTCGGTCGATATTCACCCCTACTGGACATGGCTGCCTGCCGAGTTCCCGCTCTATCCACTCGCTATCCGCCTCTTTTCATTTTTGGGCTATTTCAAGGCGATGCTATGGCTATCAGTATTAGGCTCTCTGGTCGCCACAATTGCTTTTTACGAGCTTGCGACTACTGTATGCCGCAAACCATACGCCTTACGGCTGGCAATTATTTTTATGCTTATCCCGCCGCGATGGTTTATTGTCTCCCACGTTGGCACGGCAGAGAGCTGGTTCATGGCGTTCCTTATATTGTTTCTCATGTGGTGGCAGCAGGGGAAGATGGGGTGGGCTGCGGGCGCCGCAGCGCTTGCCGAAGCGTCGCACCCACGTGGTGCGCTACTTATGATAGCCATCGGGATAGGAGCCATCGTCGAAATAATAAAAAATCGTCGCCAGTGGCTAGCCGTCGTGCGCCGCTATGTGCCGTTCCTCGTCGTCCCAGCGACACTCCTTGCCGTATTCACGTTCTACAAGGCGCAAACGGGTGATTTTTATGCCTTCTTTTCTGCGATCAAGTTATTTCAATCGACAACGTGGCTACCGTTCCAGACTTTCACCTACCCCAATACCAACATCGAGACCTTTTGGCAGGAGGCCAACGCGCTCTATTATGTGTTGTACCTTGCCGCCCCGCTCATGCTCATAAAGACGAAATATTGGCGGCTTGCAGTCTATGGTCTTGTCTATTTCGTTCCACTGATATTCCTTCGCCATAGCGATATATCACGCTACGCGCTCCCCCTGGTACCCGTTTTCCTTGTGGCGTTCCACGACATTTTTGAGCAGAAGGCCGTCACCTGGGCTGCACTCCTCATGTCTCCCGCCGTCATGATGTATGCCTTCAATTTTATGATGTGGAACCATGCGGCATAAATCATTAGAGAACTACGCCCGTACACTTACCGTTGGAGCACTTATAGTGGCGGCACTATGGGTCAGGCTCTACCATTTTTCTAATCGCATTACGCTCAGCATGGAACAGGGGATGACACTCGCGACAACCGCCAGTTATGTATATGACAAATTTTCGCTGCTTGGCATGGCCAACGTGCAGCGGGTAACACACGACGGTCACATGGTGCTGGTAAATCCGCTATACAACTACCTTCTCATACCACCGCTTCTTATAACCCACGGGGATCCCATCGCGATGACCTATGTGGCATTGTTCACCAATATAGTGACTGCGGCTGCCATATACTGGCTATCCCGCAAGATGAAACTATCACGAAGGGTGTCATTCTTCGCCACCGCCTTCTTTCTGTTTAATACGGTGATGATAGAACAATCGCTTACACTGTGGATTCACAATGCCGTACCACTCCTTGGGCTTGTAACACTATATTTGTTATACAAAGAAGGAAAGCAGGATAAGTGGTGGATACCACTTGCACTGGGGATTCTTTCCGGTACAGGGTACGCGTTTGAGTATCTTTATCTGGGGACGGCGATCATCGTTGGTCTACTAACCCTTATTTTTACGAAGAAAAAATGGCAGGCACTGGTCCTATATGGCGTGGGCTTCCTTGTTCCACAGCTACCCATTATCGCGTTCGACATCCGGCATGATTGGTACACGCTACGCACATTGTGGACATATACCCTCGACACATTGCATCACCCGGGGCAGACAAGGTTAAATATCTATCATTTCTTTCAATTCATCCCCGCGCTTTGTATCGCTGGAGGTATGCTAGTCGATTGGGTTTGCAAGCGCTGGAGGCTCCTCGGATACACGATTGTGGCACTATATATTGTGGCAAATCTTGGGGCAAAGACCGTGCAGTGGGGTACGGCTCAGCCAAAAATAACCGCGCCTGACGTGCTCGCCATGTCGGCAGTCGTCGCGGCGCACGTCACCGGTCCCTACAATATTGTATATAAACCCGACTCAGAATATCGTGCGTATGTTATGCGCTACATACTTACCTATCGCCTCCGCAAGCCGCCACTGGGGATCGAGGCGTATCCATCGGCAGATACACTTTTTGTCGTCGCAGTTCGTGGAGAAAACTTGCTCATCAACCAGCCGTGGGAAATAGCAGTACTACACGCAAAAAAGCAAACAGAATTAAGCAGTGTAACGGGCAATGAATATGCGCTTTACGAACTTACGAAATAGTGGCCCTATTCTGGTTGGGCTCCTTGCCCTCGGGATGCGCCTGTATGAGCTACCGGGCCGCATGGTTTTTACCGCCGACGAAGAATATCAGGCGACCTACGCCGCAACCATCGTACAGCACTTTCATCGCATCTGGATCGGTGTCTCGGCTGGCGCAACGGGATTTTACCTCGGTCCGTACTGGACCTATTTTACGGCACTATGGCTCAAGCTCTCCGGCGGTGATCCGCTCCTCACAGGCTATGTCGCCGCAGTACTTGGCGCAGTCACGGCAGGGCTGGTCGTGTATCTTGGATCGCTCGTATGGAGCCGGCGGGTAGGGGTATATGCCGGCGTACTCTATGCCGTCCTTCCGCTCCTTGTTTTTTTCGACCAGCGATACTGGAACCCCTCGGCTGCCCCGCTTTTGTCGGTAGCAATCGCGATCGCACTGGTAAAAATAAAAAAGAGTCCGTGGTGGCTTGTCGTTCTGGCTGCCGCGTTGGGGGCCATCTTTCATGTCCATCTCGCCCTCGTTCCGCTCTGGGCTATCGCCGCCTATTTCGTCTGGAAAGTACGCAAATCTATTAATCGTAAGGTATGGCTCACATCTCTCCTGACCCTTGCCCTTATGTTCGCGCCCCTTATTGTCTTTGACTACTATCATGCGGGAAGCAATATATCGACGCCGTACCGGCTCTTAACGACGAGGGGCGCCGGTACGTCGTTTTCGCTGGTGGATCATGCGCATCAGTTTTCCGCTGCGCTCGCTCGCCTGTGGTGGCTACGCCCGTGGGGAGATATACAGATGGAACTTCGCCCGGGGTGTGCAGGAAGTATCTATACAATTCCGTCGCTCGTTGGAGGCGGCATCGCTTTTATACTCCTCCTTTGGTTTCTGGTCTCTCGCTCCGCGTGGCAGCGCAGGGAGAGCGCGGTCATAGCCTCTATGCTGCTCGTGCTAACCATATCATTTATTGCCTTTCCCCAGGCAGTAACGGACTACTACGCGCTAGGGATTTTTCCCCTGTATCTCTTGGCCGTCGTCTCCCGCCTCGACACGGTTTTTCTCCTCCGCAAATTGGTACCGCTTGGTGCTGCCGTATTGATTGTCGCTAGCGGGTACACCATTTTTTCGGCCGACAGCACTATTGGTCTTTCCGCCAAACACCATTTGGTAAACATGGTGGCAGAGTATCTGCACGGCGCTCCATACGCGCTCGTAGAAGAGGGAACGTGCCACAAATATGGTGGCTGGCGCTACCTCTTTTCCGTCTACGGCTACAAACCGGTGGCCAGTTCCGCCGACGCGTCCCTCGGCTGGCTCTATCCGCAAGATATGCACCAGGGAACTCCGCATTACACAGTACACGTGGGAGCGACCAATGAGATCTCACCACCGAAAAGTGTACGATTTGTTTCCGGGGGGTATACTGCGTACCTAACAGAAGACTAATATGGCAGAAAAAATAGCAGTCATCATTCCGGCATTCAACGAAGCGCCTGTCTTACAAGATACGGTCGCGAGTGTTCGGCGAGTATCGCCAACCGCCACGATTGTAGTAGTCGACGACGGCTCCACAGATGGCACCCAAACGGTTGCATACGCGTGTGCCGACGTAGTCCTCTCTCATCGTAAAAATTGTGGCCTAGGCGCTGCCATCATGACTGGGCTGGAATACGCCAAACGAGAAGGATATACGTCGTGTATCACGTTCGATGCAGATGGCCAGCACGACGCGGCCGATATCCCCCATGCACTCCAAAAAATTACTGACGGATATGACGTCGTCGTAGGGAGTCGGTTTCGCGGGAGTCACTCGGGTATGCCACGAGCTCGTCGCTTTGTACTGCTTGCTGGCAACATAGTCACGTTCCTATTTTTTGGGGTCTGGACATCAGATTCCCAATCAGGTTTTCGTGCGTTTTCACGCCGCGCCATAGAAACAATTTATCTAAAAAGTAATCGCATGGAGGTGTCGAGCGAGCTATACGGAGAGATTCACCGTCTCCATCTCAAATATGCGGAGATCCCCATTCATATCCGCTATACAAAATACTCGCTCGGAAAGGGGCAAAGGAACGCCAACGGTCTCAAGATTCTGCTAAAATTGCTCTACAGACTATGACATTATTATTGCCGATACAACTAGGCCTTTTACTTTTTATCGTGTTTGCCGCCACACGCGCTATTGCGCGGTTTCGTGGTGGCAGCCTCCACCTCGGTAGTCTCGCGTTCTGGCTATGTGTCTGGGCAGCGGCAACCCTCGC
>JAJYKS010000012.1 GCA_021788365.1 bacterium | reverse complement strand
AAGGAGGGGCGGCAAGGTTCCGAACTCTTGGAAAGTTCGGAACCTAGGTCGCAGGTGTTTTTGGCAGACAGGGACAAAATACTTCCGTGAAGATCTCCTTGTGGGGTGTAATACACGAGATTGGCAGCTGTCACGTCGGGCGACGATACGGTCACCGATTTTTCTCCGGCTTTTAGTATAACTGTACCTTTGGCGGTGTTGTCTGCGCCTGTTGCGGTAACTGGAGCTGTCGAGACCTCGCCGGGGAGGGCGATAGCAACCGTTTTTATAAGCGACGCTTCCTCTAGGGGGGCGGCACGGACCAGGTCGGTTGGCGCGACAGCTGTGGCGGTGCCTTTACCAAGCTTGGCAGCAACGCTACGATCTCTGTCTGCCTGACCTTTGACCGACGGATCAACGGCGGCGACGGTGTCTAGGAGGTCGGCGCGAGTGGCGAACCCTTCGGGTGACTGTGGGAAATAGGCGACGGCGTCGTTGGCCATGATGAGACTTTGGTTCAGTAGGTCAATGATCTTTTGTTTGTCACTGTCGGTTTGGCTATTTCCCAATCTTTGAGATAGTGCACGGGCTTGTCCCAAGTACTCTTGGCTGGCTGCTACGTAGTAGGCCAAAGATTCGTGGGAGTCGGCCAAGGACTGGCGAACGATCGCAGGCTGGTTGGCGTTTGCAACCGGTGAAATTGGGGGAGTTGGGGGGATAAGGAGGTGGAGCACTCCCGCGGTTATGACGGCTGTCGCGATGACGGCTACTGGGATAATAAACATAACGCGAGTGATAGATTGATGACCCGATTTTGCGGGTTCGATTGTGGGTTGTAGTACCTCTGGTGCAGTGGAGGCAGTCTGTTCCATCCCTCCAGTATAGCCGGATTTGCGAATCGCTGCTAGTTTTGCTAGGATAGCACCTTGCAAGCGCATAATTTATGACTAATGCATCCCTCGAGTGGGCGGAGGCTCGCGAGTTTACTCTGCAGCTTACCACCTATCTTACAAAACACGCGTACCGTGCATTTTTCCGATTTGAGGCGGGGAAAGATTTTGTGGCGGGCGCCCTCTACCATAAGCGAGGGAAGTATACTCGACCGTTCCTCCACTCGACCATGATGGCGCTCATCTTCTTTGGCTTTACCTTTGGTCCTTCGATAGTCCAAACCGGCTTTGCCGCGAATCAAGCTGACCGCAATAGCGGTACGGGTGGACAGGTACTCGGCGTGTCTCTGAACGACACCGGCGTCGTTACCATCGCTTCTGACAAACCTAGAAGTAGCGTCGAGAGCTATACCGTCCGGTCTGGCGACACGCTGTCGGGGATAGCCTCAAAGTTTGGTGTCTCTATTGATACGCTCAAGTGGGCTAATCCGAGCACGAGTTGGACGAAGATAAAAGACGGAGACAGCGTGCAGGTGCCGCCTGTCACCGGTATTGTGTACACTGTAAAACCAGGAGATACCGTATATTCTATTGCAAAGAAATTCTCCGCCGACTCTCAGACTATTGTGGACTTTCCCTTTAACACATTCGCCGACGACGAGACGTTTGCTCTCGTCGCTGGGCAAACCTTGATCGTGCCAAACGGGGTGATGCCGGATGTTATCTCTACCTCGGTACCGTACGTGGCACTCCTGACGCCAGACGCGGGGGCCGTGTCTGCAACGGGCTCGTTTGTGTGGCCCACACATGGTCGTATCACCCAGATGTACAGCTGGTTCCATAAGGCAGACGATATTGCGAACGCGATCGGTACTCAGGTAGTAGCTGCCGACTCTGGGACGATTGTCCACGCGAGTTGGGATAATACGGGCTATGGCAACCTCATTATTATTGATCACGGAAATGGGTACGAGACACTCTATGCACATCTGTCGGCCTATGCTGTGAAAGTTGGGCAACATGTCAGTCGCGGTGATCAGATAGGGCTTATGGGTAGCACCGGTCACTCTACTGGACCGCACCTTCACTTTGAGATACGGAAGGATGGGGTGCAGATGGATCCGCTGTCGTTCCTCAAATAAATCGGCTCATCGGCACATCAGTATATCGGCGAGTCAGTTTGCCAGTTGGTCGGTTTTTCGGTGAATCGGCGAGGGTGGTATTTTATTATTAATGACTTGTACTTCTGACTTGCTGAAACTGCCGACAATCCGGTCAGCTGACTAGCTGATTTGCTGACTTGCTGATACACTGACTAGCCAGTATGAAAAAGTATAAAGTAGCACTTTTTATCGGCCGATTTCAGCCATTCCATATGGGACACTTGTGGGAAGTGGAGGAGGCAGAGAAGTTAGCAGATGCGGTAGTTGTGGGAATTGGGAGTAGCAATGTTTCGGGGACAGCGGATAACCCGTGGGACTACGAGACGCGGAAAAAAATGATTGAACAGGCGACTTACAATTCAGGAATCATGATTCGGGAAATAATTGCGATACCAGATACACCGAGTGATGAGGAGTGGGTAAAGAATGTCGAATTTTCAATTTTCAATTTTCAATTTTCAAAAAAAGACGTGGTTGTTTTGGGGAATAATGAGTGGGTGAATGAGCTACTAGAGAAGGCAGGGTTTGCCGTGCATCGGAGCGGTTTCTATAACCGCGACGAGCTTGAGGGCGTGCAGATACGGAAAATGATCCGGGAGGGGAGTAAGGAGTGGAAGCGACGGGTGCCAGAATCGGTAGATCGGCTCATCGGCAAATCGGCAAGTCAGCTAGTCAGCTGATCAGATTGTCAGTAAGTCAGTTTGTCGGCGTGTCGAATGTAAAACGGTGTTTCTCAAGATTAACGTGCTCGCGGTCTACAAATGTTACCCCCTCGGCTTTTAATTTGGCGTATTGCTCCACACTGCCGCCGAAAGCGTAGTGGGGCGCGAGGCGGCCGTCCTTCGCAACGACCCGGTGGCAGGGAGTCAGTTCGCCGTCGGGGTTGGCGTGGAGCGCCTGGCCTACGCGGCGGGCGTCCTTTGTGCCCATGGCCATCGCGATATCGCCGTAGGTGGTAACAAAGCCAGGGGGAACCTGTTGGACCAGTGCATACACGCGGGAAAAGAATGTCATGAGTCTAGTATATACTGGTGGGCATGGTAGGGGGAGACCAAAGTTATCTTTTGGAGCGGGGTGTGGAGTTGCCGTCAGCACTCAAAATGGTGAAAGAAAAATTCGCCTTGTTTGGTATTGGTGAAGTGTGGAGTGAGCGGATTTTGGGAAATCTGTCGGAGGAAGCTTGCCTATTGTTTGTACAAATGAACGAGATCCGATCCAGCACGGAGGGAAAGAATGGTTTTAGTATGTTTGACGAGGAGGTAGCGGGTGCGGCATTTTTTGTGAACAATCGAGAGTTAGTGGGGACAATCCTCCAGATACCGAGAGACGAGCAGGAATCTTGGTGTCTCACGGAAGCGCTCTCAGCGCTCCTCTCAGATTGCGGCAAGGTAGTGGGTGACGGCGGGCTCACGTGGCTTTATAAAGACTTTCACTTGGCCGGAAAAAAAGTCGCAACGGCGTTTGAGCACTGGCAGCGAGAAGACCCGAAAAACCGGAAAAACATCAAGTCGCACATGCAGTTGCCGTGGAGCGAAGCAAAGGAACTTTTTAAGACAGTTAACCTAGACAAACCTGATGAGCTGCAGACATGGGGAGAGAACGCGAAAAAATTTGAGTCAGAGATGGCGCGGATGGGGTGGGACGTATCAGCTGAAAATCCGAGCTTCCACGATGTTATGACTCGGTCTCATTTAGTGGGGCTCTCATATTATTGGAGCAAAATTGTAGGTGAAAAACCAGGAATGGCGCATATTGCTCGGATTGCACCTAACCACCACCTCATCCGTGGTTTCCCGCCGGGAGAAGGCAGTTTATGGGAGCGAACGGGGATCACTCAGGCTGGTGAAGATCTCGACCGAAAAACGGTACGGGCTTGTTTACTATTACAAGTCGTTGATTCAATAACTGCTGCTCTAGCCCGCACACAACGCCATGAAAATGATTTTTTTACCAATGCGGTCTCAAGGATGGAGACCGAGCTTGCGGGAGCAGTTGCCGTCGGAAGGATTTCGCCTGAAGAGGGCTTGGTACTACGTGCGGAGATGGGACGACTGCCAAAGGATAAAATAGCGGAGACGGATTCGGAGAATCCAATCACCCATGTGCTGGCACGAATCCTCGAGGAGGGGCATGAGCGAATCGCTAACGCCGCTTCGCAAAGCCTTCGATTGCCTTTAGCACTTCAATGGGCACCGCAAAGACGACTGTATTACTCTGATCAGAGCTAATATCATTTATCGAGTTTAGCGTGCGAAGGTGTAGGGCACCGGGAGAAGTGGCGAGCGTTTTGGCGGCTTTGGCCAAATTTTGTGAAGCCATGAGCTCACCTTCGGAATTGATAATGGTCGCGCGCTTCTCGCGCTCCGCCTCGGCTTGCTTGCCGATCGTACGCACCATGCTCTCGGGGAGCTCGATATCCTTGAGTTCGACTGTCTGTACGTCGATACCCCAGGCACCTGCGTGTTTCTCGACGATGGCAAGGATCTCGGAGGCGATCTTTTCGCGATTGCTTAGGAGCTCGTCCAAAGTCGCCTCGCTGGCTACGCGGCGCATGGTGGTTTGGGCTAGCTGGAGCATGGCGTAATACACATCCTCGACTTCGTTGATTGTTTTTGCCGCATCCGTCACGCGATAGTAGATGACGGCATTCATTTTGCAGGTGACGTTGTCTTTGGTGATCGTGTCCTGCTTGGGTACGTCCACGGCTTTGGTACGAATATCGACTTTCCTAAATGACTGGAAAATGGGAAAGATGAGGCGCCAGCCGGGCTCTAAAATATAGCTGAACCGGCCCATGGTGTAGACAACCCCGCGCTCGTATTCGTTGACCTGCTTTAGGGAGATAAGAAATACGAGAACGACAACACCAAGGACAATTTCCATACTGTTCCTTTCTGATACTTGTTTATAGCCACAGTATAGCATTTTTTCCCGTCGGGTAGGGTATAATCCAGGCATATCCTCCTACGCAGGGAGGTGCTACGGAGGACACGGTGAAAGATCTGGCACGGATATACGTAAAAGCAGGGGATGGGGGTGATGGCTCCGTCCATTTCCGTCACGAGAAATATGCCCCTAAGGGCGGTCCGGACGGCGGGGATGGGGGTAAGGGTGGCGACGTCATCTTCGTTGCCGACGAGAATATCGATAGCCTTGTCGAGTTTAATTTTAAGAAGCGATTTATCGCGAACTCTGGTGGTAATGGACTAGGAAAGAACATGTATGGCGCGAAAGCGGAAGATCTCGTCGTGCGGCTGCCTGTTGGCACGGTGGTGTGGGAAGTACCGGAGGAGCTCGCTGAGGCGAATATCCGTGAGCGGGCAACGTTTGAGCATTTTATGACCACTCGGCAACTTTTAGTTGATATGACTGAGAATAGTAAAACTTTCACCGCTGTGTGGGGCGGCAAAGGAGGGCGTGGCAACTACCATTTCCGGAGTGCAACGAATCAAACCCCAATGGAGCATGAGGAGGGACAATCCGGGGAGGAAAAATGGTTGCTCCTCGAGCTTAAGGTTGTCGCCGATGTGGGGATCATCGGGCTCCCGAACGTGGGTAAAAGCTCACTTCTCAAAGCACTCACCCGGGCAAACCCAAAGATCGCCGGGTATCCGTTCACCACTCTTGAACCTAACCTCGGAGTCACGACGACGGGGGACAAACACACCGTTCTCGTCGATGTACCGGGAGTTATAGAGGAGGCGTGGGAGGGGAAGGGCATAGGGCCGTGGTTCCTGCGGCACCTAGAACGATGTAAGACGCTCGTGCACGTGCTGGCGCCGAGCGAGCGAGTGCTCGCAGATTCAGGATTTAAGATTCAAGATCTAAGTAATCAGCTAGTGCGAGATTACGAGATAGTGCGGAAGGAATTGGAAAAATACGGGCAGGGGTTGCCCGACAAAAAAGAGATTGTGGTGGTGAATAAAAAGGAACTCGTAGAAGAAAAAGATAGGCAAACCATTGAAACGATGTTTACGAAAGAAACGGGAAAAGATATTGCGTGGGTTTCGGCGGCGATGGGGGAAGTAGGGGAGCTGGTACAACTTTTCTAAGTTTGCTTTGTGACTTTGTGGACCTGGGGGGAATCGGACCCCCGTTTGATGCATGCCATGCAACTGTTCTACCACTGAACTACAAGCCCAATATTAACTTTTTACCAGGTGTCCATCTGGATGTTCTGCCAGCTGCGACTCCCAGACACCTGTGTGTCTGGAGTCATTTCTCAAGTACGTTGTACTTGATGTGCAGCTACAGGCCCGAATGCGAGTATTTTACTATACTTTACTTATTTTGCCGAAGGGGCAGGGGTGACTGTCGGGGTAGCGGTGGGAGTGGGCGCAGGAGTATTCGATGCCTCGGGGAGGATGATAGGGCCGCCCTTGAGCGGTGAGGGGAGCGGTGAGGGGGCGGAGAGTGTGTTGGTGCGGACAGGGGTGGGGGTGATGGTCGGGGCGGCGGTAGAAGTGGGTAGCTTCGCTTTTAGTTCAGATAAAGCTGAGGTGGCCGTTTGGTAGTCGGTGGAATTTGGGGCCACATTGGCAACCACCTGCTGCATGGCGGCGTAGGCACTCTGGATGTCACCCTCTGCTTCGAGTGCTTTACTCAGGTTGTAATAGCCATTTCCGTAATCCGGCTTTAGTTGTACTGCCGTCTGGAATTGTTGTACTGCCTGGGAGAGCAGGGTGTTCTTTTGTGTTTTGTCGGTTGCGGCACTCCCCAACTGGTAGAGCAGACCACCGTATTCGACGCGGAGCACAGGGTTCGCGGGATCCAGTGTGACTGCCTGGGCGTAGCTTTGGGTCGCGAACTGGTCCGCACCAGAGGCGACGTTTATGAGATTTCTGTACAGCGAGCCCAAGTTTTGCCACGAAGCGGCGAGACTGGGGCGGAGGCCGGCGGCTGTCTTTCCTTCTGCTATGGCCTGAGAGACTAGCGTGGCAATCTGCTGACGGTCGCTATCGGTGAGGCTACTCTTTTGTGAAAGTGCGGCGGCCAGCGAAAGATTAACTTGGGAGAACGAAAGGTGATAGCTGGTCATTTTGGGTACTAAAGTTACGGCAGCCAAGCTTTGCTCGTAAACTGCTTTACCGTCATTTTTGGCGAGCGCTTGGGAGGCGCGATAGACGTGGTATTCGGCGGCGTAGACGCGGGCGGCGCCGTAGGCTACCCCCAAAAGAATAATCATACCGGCGGCAGCGAGGGGTAGCGTATATTTCGGCGGGATTTTAACTTCTTTTACCTCCCCCTTAAAAATGAGGCCGAGTGAGACGAAGAATAGCAGTGTCACGGGAGTTGAAATTGGTGTTGTGACAAATGCGATCGTGGCCAAGAGTGACAACGCCGCCAAACCACCGGCTTCCGGATTTTTCCGTAGGGCCAACAATCTTTTGCCAAGTACCATGAGGAGATACAGGAAGGGTAACACCCCGACGAGGCCGGTGGTCGCCAGGAGATCGAGGATTTCTTGGCCTGCGGAGGAGGGGGTGACGTTCCAGAGCGGAGTGGTGTTAACGAAAAGTGGTTTTACGTGGGTGAAGAATGCGGGGAAATTGGCGAGGCCCACACCAAAGAAGAGCGAACCGGGACTCTTGAGTGCGTCGAGGGCGACACTCCAGCCGGCGGCAATGGATAAGAGGTGGGGGTCGAGTTCCCCGCCGGGAAGCATGAGGGAAAGGTATGCAACGATGGCGATGACTTGGATGACGAGGGCAGCAGCAGCGAGTGTGCGCAAACGGGTTTTTTCGGTTGCCACCATGGTTGCGGCGAGTACCGCGCCGATAACCAGGTACACAACAGTGACGAGCGGCGCGCCGGTGGGGGTAAATGCCTTGGTCTGCATGGCGAGCGGGAGGATGGTGAGGTGGGACAAGAGTGTAAGCTGGAGGAGGCCGAAGACGGCGAGCAAAGAACCAATCCCGACGACTGTGATAAGCATGCGACGAACGAGTTTGCCGGTATCTCGAGTTAGGAGTAGTAAGGTAAGCAACCCTCCGCCCAGGAAAAGCGAGCCTGTGCCGGTGAGGGCTTCGGTCCTGGCCTCGGAGACGACCAGGAGGTTTACCACAATTGCAGCCATAAAAATACCAAGGGGGAGGAGGAGCTTGTTACTGGCGGGGATGCGGAGGGGTCTCTTTGCAAGGAGGGGGGCAAGCCAGAGGGCGCCCATCGCGAGGATGCCGATAACGAAGAATAACTCTTTCGGGGTCGCGGACATGTTGGGGGTGAAGGGGAGGATGAGGAGAGAGGTAATTACCGTGAGCGCAAGCAGGACAATTTCCATATGTCATTATTTATAACAGAAGTCAGAGTTTTGTGCATGTGCCAGTTGAGCCACAAATGATCCCGCCACGTCCGCCGCAGTAGGGATCGTTGGTGTATGACGGTGAACAGGAGAAACGGACGGGGTCGTAGGAGCTGCAGTTGTTGAGACTACTACAGTAGTAATAGGTGTTACTCGAACTTGGGAGCGGCGAGGGTGAGGGGCTGGGGGTAGGCGTCGGGGTACTAGTGGGGAAGGGAAGAGTAACGTTGGTAGAGGAGACGGCGTAATTATATGTTTTGCTGCCAATCTGAACGGGTGTGCTGAATACCACGGTGCTACTCGTACTCTGGATGTTCGTGTAGAGCTTGAACCAAGTGCAGCCGGTTGTGTCCGTCTCCAGCTTGTAGGGGAGGCCAGTTTTGGGATCGCAGGGGATGGCGTTTAGGTACGGTTTGAGGTTGCCGGAGTTACAGTCGGCCGCACTCGCAAACCAGGCAGCCGGGGGGTAGCAGTTGTGGTCGTTGTAGTAATCCTCGAAGGCAATCTTCAGGCGGTCGAGGTCAGATTTTGCCCTGGCATCGCTCGCCTTGTCGCGCTGGCCGGTGAGGCCGACGATGACGGCGATCGTGAGGATGGCGATGATCGCAACGACTACGAGGACTTCGATGAGGGTAAAGGCGCGCTTCACACTACTATATTAGGCTTATTTGGCAAATTCGCCAAATACGGCTAATTGGTATGATAGTATCATGGAAAAATCACAGTATGTTGCGCGAGATAGTACCAGGTTTCCGGCGCGCCTTGCCAGCGTGAAGCCACCAATTGAGGGGCTTTGGTACAAAGGTACGTGGGAACAATCGCTTTTTGATAAGACGGTCGCCATCGTGGGTAGCCGAAAGATGAGCCGGTACGGGAAGCAGGTGCTTGCCGAGATTGTGCCGCAGTTTGTTGCGCGCGGATATACGACGATCTCTGGGTTTATGTACGGTGTTGATATAGAAATGCATAGATTGACCGTAGAGGCGGGTGGAAGAACTATTGGGGTATTTGGATGGGGAATAGATGCACCAATTATTCCAGAAAACATGAGTTTGTATCATAAAGTAATAGAAAGGAAAGGGTTGTTCTTGTCCGAATTTCCGCCCGACATGCTGGGAACACTGTGGAGCTTCCCCGAACGGAACCGAATAGTGGTGGGGCTAGCCGACCTGGTCGTTGTCGTGGAGGCGGGGGTGCATAGTGGATCCCTAAACTCGGCGGCGTGGGGGAGAAAACTGGGAAAGCCGGTCCTGGCCGTGCCGGGAAGTATCTTTTCTCCGGTTTCTGCCGGGTGCAACCTACTCCTTTCAAAGGGATGGGCGCAGCCGCTTACCGGCGATTTTTTTGACGACAAAAAATACTCTAAAAAAGTACGTAAACATCGCGGTAAAGTTGCTTTTAGCGAAAGTGAGAACACACTTGTTACTCTTTTGACACTCGAGGGTCCGATGAGCACGAATGAGCTGTCGCGGCGGCTCGTGATGCCGGTGGGGGAGGTGGGGGCGGTGCTCACGAGCCTGTCTCTCCGGGGCGAGGTAGCCGAGGAGCGGGGAGTGTGGGTGGTGACGTAAGATTTCGTATATAGTATATCGTATAGAGGATAGTAAGGAGGAGTGTATGCTGGCACGGGTGAAATCGGTTGCGACGGTGGGGCTCCAGGCGATTGAGGTGACAGTCGAGGTGGACGTTGCGGAGCGGGGATTCCCCGGCCTCAAGATCGTAGGGCTCGCGGACAAGGCAGTCGAGGAGGCAAAAGAGCGCGTGAAGAAGGCCATCGAAAATTCCGGGGCGACGTATCCGGACAAAAAAATTACGGTAAACCTGGCGCCGGCAGACCTCCCCAAAGAGGGGAGCAACTACGATTTGCCGATTGCGGTGGGGATACTCTTGGCAAACGGGGAATTTGATACGGAGGAACGGGCGACCGCGAGGGTCGCCCCTACGGGTGATAACACGTATTTTTATGGTGAACTCGGGCTTGACGGGGGACTAAAACAAAGCCGGGGCGTACTCCTCACCGCGATGCTTGCCAAAGAGAAACACGTGCACAACCTCTATGTCTCGGCGCTCTCGGCGGCGGAGGGGGCGGTGGTGGACGGCGTTGCCGTGTATCCCGTGCGCAACCTGGCGGAGCTGGTACAACACCTGTCGGGGAACGGCCGGGCGATACAGCCGCTACAACATATCGAGATTTTGCCGGCGCTCGATGACGCCGAGCCGCTCGTGGATTTTGCCGAGATCGCCGGGCAGGAGACGGCCAAGCGCGCGGCAGAGCTGTCGGCTGCCGGCGGGCACAACCTGCTCCTAGTGGGGCCGCCGGGGGCGGGGAAGACCATGCTCGCCAAGGCGTTTCCGGGGATATTGCCACCACTTTTGCCGGACGAATCTTTAGAAGTGACGCGGATCTACAGTGTGGCCGGCCTCATGGAGGCGGGGAGTGCCTTGATCCGCCGCCGGCCGTACCGCTCCCCTCACCACACCACCAGCATGGTGGCGATGATCGGCGGTGGGAGCAGTCCCCAGCCGGGGGAGGTGTCGCTCGCGCACCTGGGAGTTTTGTTTTTGGATGAAATGCCGGAGTTTCCCCGATCGGTTTTGGAAGTTTTACGGCAGCCCATGGAAGACGGCACGGTCTCTATCTCACGCGTTGCGGCGCGGGCGGAGTACCCGGCGAAGTTTATGCTGCTGGCCTCTGCCAATCCGTGCCCGTGCGGCTACCTGAACCACCCCACAAAAGAATGTAATTGCGGAGAGCGAATGATCGCCAAATACCGGCGGCGGGTGTCGGGGCCTATCCTCGACCGCATTGACCTGCACGTATGGGTGGACCCGGTCGAGGTCACGAAGTTGACCTCGACGGAAGAGAGAAGAGAGATGCTAGAGGATAGCAAAACAATACGAGCGCGGGTGGTCGCGGCGAGGAAAGTACAGGAGATGAGATTTAAGGGAATAAGGGGGATGTATACGAATGCGCAGATGGGCAACCGGCAGGTGAAACAGTTCTGCCCGCTGTCTCCCGAGGCCAAACAAATGCTTACGGCGGCGACCAAAAAATACGACCTGTCGGCACGGGCATATTTTAAAGTGATAAAAGTTGCCAGGACGATTGCGGACCTATCAGGCGCGCCCGACATTTTGCCTGCGCATATTGCCGAGGCGGTACAGTATAGGGAGAACGTGTGGTGATGTTGACAACATAAAAATATGTAATACAATGTATGACAAATAATATTGAAATCGACGAACTATTGTGGGAGGAGAGAAATGAAATACATATTTCTCGGCATGCCGTTGGTAGGGAAGAGGTTGAAGAAGCGTGTGAGCGGCAAGTTGATGTTGTGGCGGGAAAGTATGATCGATATATGTTGTTTGGAAAAACAAAAGAGAAACGTTATTTAACAGTAATTCTTGCCAGAGTGGCGGGGAAAACATACTATGTAGTAACGGCGCGTGACAGTAGCCGAAAGGAGAAAAGATATGCAAAAGAAAAAGAAGAGCCGGATACCTGAATTTAAATCATTGGAGGAAGAAGCGGAGTTTTGGGACACACATGATGTCACCGATTTTATGGATGAGTTAACGCCAGTAAAGGCGATAGTTCATCTGAGAAAGCCGAAGGAAGAAGTGTTGACCGTACGGCTGCAATCCGGTATAAAACAGCGGATGGCGCGCTTGGCCACGCAGATGGGGGTGAACACCTCAACTCTCGCCCGAATGTGGATAATCGAAAAAATGCGACAGACAACGTAAATGGGGAAACAGCAGAACAAGGTGACGGGAAACAGGGGGGAGACGCTGGCCGCCGAGTATTTGGCGAGAAAAGGGTACAAAATATTGGCGCGCAACTACCGGAGTAAGTGGGGAGAGGTGGATATTATTGCGCGTACACGTGTACACGTGAGCACGTCAACACGTGGGGACGAAGTGGTAGTGTTTGTGGAGGTGAAGACAAAGACGGGCGACCGGTACGGTGAGCCGTGGGAAATGGTGAACCGGTGGAAGGTGGAGCAAGTCATGCGGATGGGGGAGCTGTGGTGCCGGGAATATGGGTGGACCGGGCGGGTACGCGTGGATGTGGTCGGGGTGTGGCTGGAGTCTGAATTGCCGAGGATAGAGCACTGGGAGAGCGTGGAGATTTAGGTGAGCGGAATGGGGGTGAGCCACGGCCGGGGGGCTGCGGAGTAGTCGGAGCGGCTCGAGTGGAGGGGGGAAGCAAGAAACGTATCATTTACCTGGTCGTAGTGGTGAACTTTGTCGATGAGCACGCCAAGATCGTTTTGCGGAACTTCTATCATCTTGTATTTGCCGTGGTAGATGGTTCCCTGGGTACCGTGGGTTTTGTTGTAGTACATGGCATAGCCCACGGAGAGGCGGCGCATGAGGTTGCTAATCCCCGGCCGGAACGAGCCCCTGTTTTCGCGCAGAATGAGATGGAACTTGTCCGGAAGAAGGAGGAAGGCGTGGAGGGTGACGGGGCTGGCGCCGAACTCGGAGGCGTTTCGTTTGCCAATCACGGTCTGGGGGGTCAAGCGCTTCACCCAAGAGAGAGGAGCCGCGTCGGGGAAGCGGAGGTAGTAGGACAAGAGAAGGATGAAGTTCTGGTAGTCGGCGTCCGACTGAAAAAGATCTGCCCCTACCTTTGCGTTGTGCTCTAGGTGATAGTAGTGGCCGGACTCGAAATTGCGAAGAAGCAGTTTGCTTGGCATAGCTTCACTATGCACCTAGGAACCGAACATTGTCAATGATTAGCATCCGGCGCTAGTGGAAGATGAGCTTGGCGATTTGCGTGAAGATAGCCTGCCAGCCGAGGTAGATTTTCTGGAACAAGTTGGGGGCGGCCGAGGTGCCGGAATCGGTCGCGGGGAGCGACCCGCCAAAGATGTCGTTGAGCAAACTACCCGGGGTGGGGGCGGGAGTTATGACGACCCCTGACGTTACGGTGGGCTGGGGAGCACTGGTCGCGGTGGGGGTGGGACTAGGTTTAGCAGTGGGTCGCTGTGTAGGCGTGGCGGTGGGTTTGGGGGTTGCGGTGGGGGCGGGGGTGGATGACGCAGAAGCTGCGGCGTTGCAGTCTTTGACGGTAAAGGTGCTGTCGGCGCTGTTTTTGCCGTTGCTGACCCAGGCATAGTAGGCGGTATTTAGCGAGAAGGTGAAGACTTTGCCGGAGACGTCTCCCGACTGACCGACGAAGTTGGTGAGGTCGGTGGACTGGCCCTGTGAGACGGGCTTGGTGTAATACGTACCGTGGCTGTTGCTTGTCGCGATGCCCACGGTGTAGCCACCGGAGCCGGCGTCGCCGGTCCAGGTGAAGCTAAGATTGGGGTTGCCGTTCTGGCAGCTTTGCTGGAACGTAGGAGCACTAGGAGCGCTCGCGGGAGTAGGCGGCGTGGATGGAGGGACGGAGGGGGGAGCGGAGGGAGCTTCCGATGGAGGGGCCGACGGCGACTCTGAGGGGGAGGCGCTGGCGGGTGTACTGGCAGAAGCAATGGTGACGGTCGCGTCGGAGGCAGACTTGAGTGCATTGGCATTGCTCTCGGTGACGGCGGCCTGGGTGCCACTCGTAAAGCTGAGCGTGCAATTGCCGGTTGGTGCTACGTGGATGGTGGCCAATGTGCCGGAGCCGGTCACGCCTCCTGAGCTGGGCGGAGCGGCGTAGGTGAACGTGATTTTGCCGCCCGTGACGCTCGCACCGGCGAGTGTGTTGGGGAGGAATGTGCCTTGTGTCACCGAAGGCACACCGCACGCGTCGGAGTAGGTTAGCTCGCTTTGGATGGCGGAGACGTGACTGCCGCCGGCATCGGCTGTTACGGCAAGGTCAGCCCCGTCGCCGGCATTAACACTCGCGGGACCGGAAAGGGAAAGCACGACGGTGCCGGAGCCGCCGGTAACCACGGCGACCCGCGGAGTAGTTGCCGGACGCGACGTGAACCACGTGATACCGGCGCTGGCCACGACTGCCACCATGGCCATAACTGTTGCTGTTGCGAGCCGCCGGTCGGCGCTGCCGCCGGACTTCTCCTCAAACGGAGGTTGGTAGTCTGGTGAAAGAAGGGGAGATAACTGTTTCATATCTTTTTTCATAGTAACACGTTTCTCAATTTGCGCACCAGCCCCCGATCGGAGTTACCGGCAGGCAGCGCGGCACGGAGTCAAGACATGCCGGACGCGCCGTACACTGATCAGTCGACGTGAGCGTTTTGCCGTAGTTGGCTACTAAATCGTTGTAATCAAAGATGGTATACGGGTTGCCGTAGTTGGCGACGAGCGCGTTGTAATCGTAGATGTCGACATGGCCGTCGAAGTTGAGATCGCCGGGATTGAAAACATTAATAAAAATGGGGTTAGCAGTACCAAACATATTTGCATTTGAACCTATCCCTGCCACGCGGGTGTTTTGGCCGAAAAAGATCGTTTGTGTGCCGACGGCTAGGGGTTTGACGTTTATCGAGACAACGGTCCCCCAATCTGAAAGGCCGCCTGAATTTGGAGCGACACCTACGGTCCCGCCGATTTGGCCGGATGGTGTGCCGTTGGCGCTACCGCTCGCGATATAGATGGGGGCGAGCGCAATGGGGAAATAACTGGTTTGGGACACGGAATTTATCTGCAGCTTGCTGGGATCGTAGGACATGTCGAGCTGTACGGCAGTCATTTTGGTAGTGCCCGAATGAGCGTTGATATCCAGTTGATAGGAGCGATTAAGGAAAAGATTGGTGGGAGGGGGAGAGGCGTCGAGGGTGACGGGGCCACCGGCGGCAATCTCGGCGATTGTGGCGCGCTGTGGTACAGTAACTCGCGTACCAACGCTCACTACTCCGACGAGGAGTGCTGCTACCAGTCCGGAGGTGCCGAGTTTGAGGAAAAATTGTTTACGAGCAGTATACATATGTGCTTTGTTCATTAGACTATTATTTGCCATAGTTTGCAACTATATTGTTGTAATCAAATATGGTGTATGGATTGCCGAATTTGGAGATGAGCAAATTGTAGTCGAAGATATCCACCTTCCCGTCGCAATTCAAGTCACCCTGTAGCGCGTATGGTGTATAGGTTTGTTGAACAATGCTCCCTGCAGGTTTGAGCGATCCGTCGGCATTTATAACAGAATAATTACCAGAGGCGTCGTTGACGGAAGCTGTCCAGAGTATCGTGCCGACATTTTCTTCCTTGAACACGTCATACATTACTTGATACACCTTCGCCTGATCTTCTGCATTTACAGTGGTTGGGGACTGAATACCGAACTCCCCAACTACGAGTGGTAGTGGGGCCGCAGCTGCCTTTGCGCTCGTGAGCGCGTCGGTAAGATCCGAACGTAATTTTGCGAGTTGTGCGTCTGATACTGGCGAACTGGTAATGTCCCCGTTTGGATACCAATGAAATGAAGCAAAAGTCGAAATGTCTTTCCAGTTACCTAGATCCCACCAGTAGAAGGCTTCGGAGACGGTCGTGGGAGTTGTGGGATCTGATGAGTGTACCAGGTTGTACATAGCGTTGACCGCCTTGATAATTTGAGTAGAGTCGCAATTTTGGCTGTTCCCCGAAATTGCCTCGTTCATAATTTCCCAGGCGAAAATTGCAGGGTTATTTTTTAGCGTGTTAACTACTTTCATGGCGCGTGTTTGCACCTCTAAAAACGACCCATACCCTCCGCACGAAGTGTCGTAGCCCACATAACCGCCTAGGACGAGGATGACTTTTTCGTGATGTGACGCAAAGGTGTTTATCACCTGGACAAGATCGTTAACAAATTCTTCATCAGTTTCATCAATTGCAAGTGAATTGAGTCGAGCGTTTAGCCTAATAATATTAAGATGCATGTTTGTGGAAGCATTTGCGGCTATCTCTGCATCGGCTGCGTTGCCATACCAGTAGTGACCCTCGAAAAAGTTGGCACCCCGAAAATTGGAAAAAGAGTAGTCTGCGCCCGCCCGCGCAGTAGGAGGATATACGAGAGTTAGTACAAGGGCGATGATGATATACCATGAGAATATGAATATAGGGGCTTTCACGAAGCGGTTATTTCCCATAGTTTGCCACGATATTGTTGTAGTCAAAAATAGTATACGAGTTGCCGAATTTGCTGACTAATAAATTGTAGTCGAAGATATCAACGTGGCCGTCACTGTTGAGATCACCAGGGGTGGGTAGGGAGACAGTCGTGTCGTTGGCATTTTTGACTATGGTTCCAATGCTACGAAAGTATGCAGCAAGGAGCGGCATATCTTGGACTCCCACGAGCCCTGCAGAGGGAATAGTGTTCCAGATGAATATCTTGGTCCCTTCACACTCCGGTATTGAGATACACGCATTGATAAATTTTTTATCTCTGTCAATCCAACTATTTTGTTCGCTTGCTGTGGGCGGAGTTGTGCCGAATTTGAGTCCATCTACCGTTAACCAGATTTTCCCGTTTCGCTCGCGCATGATTTGGCTAATGACATCAATTTTTTCAGGTATGCTTAATCCCCCATAACAGTTGTCCCAGCAGTTGTATTCGTCGAAGGATAGGAGATTAATATTGGACGGAAGAGTGAGAGTGTGGTCCATTAGTCTAGGAATGGCTTCGTACGACAATTCGGTTAAGATGGGGATAGAAGTGTCGCGACTAATGATATCGATGGCATTCCCATATTCCACTAAGCTTGGGAATTTTAAATCCGGCTCGTCAAGCAGGCTAAACGTCAAAATTTTGTCGGCGTATGGGCTGATTGCCGCCCAATACGCCTGCCAATCAGATGCGGCATTTGGGAGTGCAATCCAATGATCTGGAGTGGGTGCGCCAAAGAAAATTGGAGAAATATCAACCGAGCTTTTGATCCCCATGGAAGCAAGTTTGTTAATGTCTGCGATGTCATTATCGGCTTTGTTTAGAACCCAACGAGTGTTGGCGCCCGTTCCCCATCCGTTGGCTACTTCTCGAAAGTTGGTATAGTCGGTTTCGGAAAAATCACTAGGGCCGCCGAAGTATCCGAAGTATCGATAATGTTGGTCTGCAGGTTTGGTGCCTGCATAGAGCTTTATTTCTCGCCAACTTATATATGAAGGACTCGTGGTTGTTGTGATACGCACGTATTGAACGAGTTTGGTTGGGGTGAGGAGAGGGATGTCGATAACTTCACCATCATCAACAACTCGATCAAGGTCGAAGATAGCGGTTTCGAGGCCGGAATTAATGCCGCCCGTGATTTGTACTTTTATGCGGCCGCGGGGATATTGATTCGTTTGAAGTGTTATGCGGCTGATATTGGTTGGTGATGGGAGACGTAATTCGATCCATCCTGGAGCAAAGTTGCCTGTGCCCCAGAAAGTTGAGGGATTGTTGTCGAGTACATTGGGGCCGCTTTCTAGGCCAGCGGAGGCATTTGAGAATGTTGTACCTGATATTGGGTCTGCCTGTGCGATAACGAGGGAAGGGAAAGATAGTGATAATGTGATTAGTAATAATGACGCTAAAAAATTTGCCTTCATTGCTTCATTGTAGCAGTGGTGTAGGATAGTATAAAAGGGGGATGTATGCTAAAGAAATTACTAAGCGCCGTTGCAGTTGCGATTATCATAACTGGAGCCGTGGGGCTGTATTTCCGTTTTTTTGGAGCGCTGCCGGTAGCGGTGACGCAAACACAGAAAGCGTCTACTTTTGACGTAACCGGGACGGGAAGTGTGACCGTTGCGCCAGACGAGGCACAGGTGTCACTCGGCGTGCAAAAGACGGCGATCTCGGTCGCGACGGCGCAGAGCCAGACGAATCAGACCCTCGCCAATCTCACCAAACAACTCAGGGGATTGGGGGTGGCGGACGCCGACCTAACCACCTCGCAGTATAGTGTGTACCCCAATTACATCGGTAACTCTCCGAGCGGCTATGTTGTGTCTGCGACCGTTTTGGTGAAAGTCCACGACTTTACCAAGCTCTCGCCTATCCTCGACCTCTCCGGCCAACTGGGTCTCAACCAAGTCGGCGGTCTCTCCTTCACTTTGTCTGACGGCTTAAAAACAAAAACGATGTCAGAGGCAAGGAAGCAGGCGATCGACCTGGCGGAGGCGAAGGCCAAAGAGCTCGCCGACTTGTCCGGGATGAAGCTCGGCAGGATTGTGAACGTAACAGAAAGTGAGACGCCGAATGTGCGCCCCATGCCGCTCATGGCTGCGGGAGTAGAGAAGGCTGTGCCTTCCACCACCACCGAAGTTTCGCCGGGGACAACCGAGGTAAAGGTGACTGAAACCCTGAGCTACGAGACGTTGTAGCGGGAGGGAGAGATAGACAAAGATCCGTTCTTTGTACAGCTAATATTGGAGTTCTTCGTGGTCGATGGCCTGTTTCGCAATATTTCCGCTGTCGCTCCCGTCTAGAACGAAGTCACGATATTTTTGGAAAGCGTTATTTTTGTAGCGGCCAAGCATTTCGCTGCTCGAAATCCACTTTTCGGTTCGGCGTCCGATATAGTGAGGGAATGATGAGTATGGATAGTCTGCGAGAGATGTACAAAGGTCCGTTCTTTGTCCATCTCCTCCAACTTTGCCGTGAAGCGGATTGCGATGAATATATTTGGAAAGATAGAGCCACTGATATTCGTTTTCGACGAGGATATTTTTATATTTACCCTGGAAGATCGTGCCCGAATGATGATGTTTGTCGTTGTAGTACATGGCGTAACCCACGCATAGCCGGCGCATGAGGTTCGAAATGGTAACGTTGCCATCAATCTGGCGTACCATCAAGTGAAAATGATTTGGCATGAGGCAGTAACAAATGAGATTGTACGCGTGGATATCTTTTTGAGTGCTGCTTGATAGCTGTGCAAAGAACGGATCTTTGTGTATTGCCCGATGATAGCCTGCGGTAGAGTAACGGGTGACGACGCTTGGTGGGGTGCCAAGGGGGTGGAGGATATAGTATTCGAGAATTTCGGTAAAAGCCTGATAGTCGGTGGAGTTTCGGAACAGAAGCTCCTGGTGAGCGCCGCGATTGTAGATGTGGTAGTACGAGCCTGGGACAAAGATTCGTTGACAGTAAATGCTGGGCATATCATTTACTGTATCATATTCGAGATAGACAAAGAACGGATCTTTGCACAGCTCGCGGAGATGCTTATTTGAGTTCGATGATCCACCAGTTGAAGGAGATATCGGTGGTGGTGGGTGCGTCTATCCCGACGGTGAACCCGGGTTTACAAGGTTCCGAACTTGGAGAGAGTTCGGAACCTGTGGGGCATGTCTTTTTGGACTTGACGAATAGTACCTTGTTGCCGGTCTCGCCGGTGGGGGTCAAGTAGACGAGCGAGTTCGCGGTGACGTAGGGGCTGGTAATGGTGAGCGAAGTATTTGGGGCAACCAGGACGGCCGAGCCGGCGGTGGTGTTGGAGGCTGCTGTGGCTGCCAAGATGCCGGAGGGAGTTGCGGAGCTACTGGCTTCGCTCGACGACGCAATGGTAATGAGCTTGGTGGTGAGGGAGGCGAGGTCGGCGGAGCCGGACGCATTGATGGAGGCGACAGTATTGCCATGCTCGTCGTAGACTGCAAGGAGCGTACCGAGGGCAGAGGGGGTTGCAGTATTGGACGGATTGGACGTATAGGACTGATACGACTGATATGTGGGGCCAAGGGAAAGCGAGCCGAGGTTTGCGGAGCTGGCGGTCACCGTGCCTTTGACAGTTAGATTGCCGTTTATCGCCACTTCGCCACTACTGTCTACCACGAGCGTGTCGGCGGCCAAGTGGACGGAGCCGCCCATGGGCTGGAGCGTAAGAGACGGGGAACAAGAATAGGACGGAGAGGACATATTGGACGTATAGGACGGATAAGAACCGCAGGGCGCCTGAATACTACTAGCTAGCAGCGTGTTGGTAACATTCAGGTTGGTGATGGTCGCAGACCCAATCACGGCGAGGTAGTTGTTGATGGTCGCGAAGTCGAGGGAGGCGCTACTAGTTGCAGCATAGGTCGGATAGGACGTATCGGTCGGATACGTCTGATACGCGACGGCAGAAGCCGTCGCGACGGGAACGGGGAGGTCGACGGCGGTGGGGAGGCTGCCGGTTAGCGCGCCAATTCTTGACTTGATCCGGTCTGTCAAAGATTGGATTTCGCTATCTGACATATTTGCGGAGAGGGACGCGATCCGGGCGTCTAATCCTTCAATGTGATTGGCGCTAATCGTGTCGGCGGTGATATTTTTGGCGGTGATGTTTTGTGCTTCGACATCTTCCAGCTTTGCGACGCGAGCCGAGATGGTGGCAGCGTCGAGTGTACCGTCGACGGTGAGGGCGGCAGTATTGGCCATATTTGCCGAATTAGCCAAATTTGGCTTAATTTGGACGGGACCATTGATCGTAATCGCGGAGCCGGAGGCGAGGGGGGAGATGACGCCGGCTGAAAGATTGGTAATCGACGCGTCGTGGGCGGTCAAGCTCGCTACCATGATCTTCGCAAACGTGCCAATTTGATTGACCACTTCGGTGGCGCCGCCCACGAGGACACGGACCAGCTGGATAGGTCCGGCGGCCGTCGCGGCGGAGGGAGTCGCAGACGAGCTCGCTTCTGTCGGCTGAGTAAAGGTAAAGTTGCCGGTGTCCGTTAGATAGACGCCGGGGTCAAAGTACGAGACATTGGTGAGCGCCATGACCTGTCCCTGGCAGGTGCCATCGGGCTGGAGAACGGCACTGGGGGAGGTACAGTCGAACGAGGCCAGGGCTTTGGCGACTATTTCGCCGGGAAGCATGGCTTTTACCCCGACGCCGGGGATGGTGGAGGAAGTGATGGGGTCGCCGATAGACAAAGATCCGTTCTTTGTAGAAACATTTACGGGGATACGGCCGGCTAGGGCTACGGCGGGGTGATTTGGCGAGTTGCGGGAGGCGGCGTTGAAGTTTAAGTCAACCAGATTGTTGTCCATGACGATGCCTGGGTTGGTGGTGACGACGCCGATCAACTTGGCGTCGTACGGGGCGCGAGCGAGGGCAACGGCCGCGGTACCGGAGCCGTCGGGTGGAGCGGCGATCGAGAGGATATCGCCGGGGTAGACGGGCTCCGTGCTTTGATAACGCTCGGCAATATCGGCGCCGCCGACGGAACTGGCCCAGGTGGCGCCGTAGCGGGCGAGGTAGGTGTTGGCCTTGGTAGAGCCGCGGGCAAAGTCGACTTTGACGGTTAGATTGGAGCCGGCGGTGGGGAAAGAGAAGCTGTACTCGCGCTCGGGAGGGGTCTGAGTGGTGTCGGTACTCACGGTGGTGCCGAGTACCCAAGCGCTGTTGCTGTCGCAGAGTGCCTTGGTCGCATACGCGTTACAGGCGTAGATGTTGATGCCGTTACTGGCATCAGAACTATCGGTGACAAACGATGCCCAGAGATAGGCGAACTTGGTGGCCGAACTCAAGGTTTGGGTTTTGCTGAAGAGGGAGCCGGTCAGGGCGTTGCTATTGTTATCGGGGGACATGCTTTTTACCCCACTGGTGGCGCTCCCCACGGCCTCCAGGTTGTAGCCGACGGCGAGGGTGTTGGTGTCGTCATTAGCCAGGAGTGTCCCTCCCGTGGGGGTATTGGTGGTTTTGTCATACGTCTTGACGTTGGTATCACTGTTTAAGCTAATCTTACTAACCCTGCCATTCGTCGCGTCGTTGGTACCGACATACATAAACTGGTTGTTGTAGTCCGGTCTTGCGTCTCCCACCGTATTGACTGTTCCACCAAGCTGTTGATTGGTATCGGCTCCACCACCACCCAGGGTAGTAGCGTGAGACTGGAGAGCACGCGCACCTACCTCGTACATGTGTTTGATTTGTCCGGCGGAAAGGGCGGTGGCAGTGACAAAGGGCTCGTCGATGGAGCCGGTAAAGAGAATTTGACCACCAGAGGCAGAGCCAATTTCAAGAGGGTCTGTAGTAGTTGTGATGCTTGAGGGAATTGCAGCCGTCAAGGTGCCGTTTGAAAGCTGACCATCAATATACACATCCAGATTTGTTGAGGGATTATATACTCCAACCACATAATGCCAGTTACCATCATTAATTGTGCGTGAGCTGTAGCGTTCGACCTGAGAGCCATTACCTACACTCATTTCTATAGTGCCAGCACCTCCGACACCTTGCCCTCCATAGAGTCCCCATGCGTTTGCAGCTCCAGCCGGCTGTTTGGTTATCAAACCAGAGTTACTCGGCAAGTTTCCTTTTACCCAAGCACCTACTGTTAATGCACCAGTTAAACTTAGATTGGTATTATTTGCACAGGTACCGGACGTACCTGAACATAAATATTGAGTCGCTGCTCCGGAGAAAGACAATCCGTTACCCCTAACTCCGGAGACATGGGTGGGAACGGAGCCTTTGGTTGTGATCGCTATTCCCTTTACCGACACGTCTGTATCCGGACTTGCAAGAGTGGTGTTGGTAGATAATGCAGAAGTTCCGGCAAATGGTGTCATTAAGCGGACATCCCCGACCATTTCCTCGGAAATGTAGTCTTTGGTGTAGTATTTGACGGAACCATTGTTTTCATCTGACCCCTTGTGGTCACCGGTACCTGATTGTTTTTCCTGCAGGACGGTGAGTCCACTCGTTGTACCTATATATAAAGTGTTGGATTTGCCGTCGATGGTAGAGGTGCCC
>JAJYKS010000011.1 GCA_021788365.1 bacterium | reverse complement strand
CTGCCAATCTCGTGTATTACACCCCACAAGGAGATCTTCACGGAAGTATTTTGTCCCTGTCTGCCAAAAACACCTGCGACCTAGGTTCCGAACTTTCCAAGAGTTCGGAACCTTGCCGCCCCTCCTTCACCCTCTCCCTCGACTCCCCCCTCGCAACCGATGTGAATATCTCATGGTGGATTGTGAAATAGGCACGAGATGGCGAGACCCTCCCCCTATCGCTACGTAGCGTTTACCCTCCTCGGCGCGGTCGCCCTTGCCGCCTACTATCCCCTCACCCACCCCCGCTCGCCCCATGACTACGTGCTCGGGGCGACCGCCACCCCCACGCCGCAAACGGTAGGCTGCGCAAGCGGCTTTAGCGAAGATTTTAATAGTAGCTCGCTCAACACGAATGAATGGTCGCCGGAGCTAGACGCTACGGGAAAATCGGCGGCGGTCGCAGGCGGCCACCTCACGGTCACGGCAGACGGCACCGTCACCACGTCCCGCGTCTTCTCCCGCAATGTTTTTCATGGAGATTTTGTGGCTGAAGTCGACATCCCCTCCGTTGTCCAAAACGCCGGCGACACAGGCAAAGCCCAGTTTAAGGCGGTAACTGCCGATAGCGCCTACGGCGTGGTAGCCGAGCGCGACTCAACCGGCGCACTCATTACCTACCCCGTGGGCGGCTCGGAAAAAAGTGTCACCGTCGGCACAGCACCAAACGTTCGGTTCCAAATAGTGCGTACCGGCAAAGATTTCAAGGTCTATTACAAAACCACTGGCACATATACACTGCTCGGCAACTTCCCCGGCGAAACAGACGGCGACGTCCGCTTCGAGCTAGACGCGGGAACCACCAATACGATCGCCTCGTTCGACAACTTCTCCCTCCGCTGTCTCACAAACCCTGCCGCAACCGCACCTCGCAGCGAAGCGAAGATCCCGAGCAAAGCCGAGGGAGTCGAGGGACAATCCCACCGTACCCTCACCACCACTCCCTCACCCACGCCGTCTCCGGAAACCCCAACCGTAAACGAACTCAAATCCCTCGGCTCTCCTATCCCCTCACCGGCTCCAGTCGAAAATCACGGTACCACCCCCACCAATCCTATGGCTCGCTTCTTCCTCTGGCTGGCGTCTCTGTTCGAGAAATAGTAGCCACCACTCCGCAGTGATCAGATACGCCATTTACAAGCCGCACGTCGCGCGCCGTGTACTCCGGCGTGGTCCACACATAGTCAACCATGAGTGACAACTTTCCTCGCTGCTCTTTGTTCGCGTAGTGCAAATCGGGATCGATACTATTCACAACATCTTTCGGTATATTGTCGATGAGATGGGCATGGAGCGTGTCATACAAGCGGTTTACCTGTCGTGGGATATTGAAGTCGCCGGCGAGGATAAGTGGTTGATACTGCGGGAGATAGGCAAGAAGTGTCGCCACATCCCGTTCTTGCTCGGGCGTCGGCTGGCCATCAGGCGTCCAGGTAAAGTGGACCGCCCCTATTCGATACACGCCCTCAGGTGTCGCCACATCCGCAAGGAGGACGACGGGTGCGTGGGTACCCGTACCGCGGATGGGTATGTCCGTTTCACTCCCCCGCCCACAATATAGCTTTGCAACCGTAGAGATCGGATAACGTGAGAGGATGGCCACACCGGATATCTGCTCCCCAACGCGACAGTTTGGCATAAAAGCCGTATAGGAATACTGTCCACCGGCAAGCGTAGATACATCCGTTGCTACCACTTCCATGAGAACCACAACATCGGCCGCTTCCCGCGCTAAAAGCGCTGCAACTGTGTCCAGATGTTTCTACCACTCGATATTTACCGAGACAAGTTTCATTACCCCTCTTTTAGGGTTGCCAAAAACTCTTTGTTGCTCTTTGCTCGTGCCAAGCGTTCCACAAGGACAGAGGTGCGCTCGTCGTCGTTGAGCATATCGAGCATCCGGCGCATGACCACAATATTCTGGTACTCAGTACCGGTAAAGAGGAGGTCTTCGCGGCGTGTGCCAGATTTGTACACGTCAATTGCCGGGAAGATCCTGCGCTCCGCAAGTCGGCGGTCCAGGACCAGTTCCATGTTGCCGGTACCCTTGAATTCTTCGTAGATGAGCTCGTCCATCCGGCTACCCGTGTCAACAAGCGCGGTCCCGATAATCGTGAGCGATCCGCCGTCTTCCATCTTCCGCGCGGCGCCAAAGAATCGCTTCGGCGGGTACAGCGCTGCAGGGTCGAATCCGCCGGAGAGCGTTCTGCCCGAAGTGGGAATCGCTAGGTTATATGCACGGGCGAGGCGCGTGATCGAGTCCAAAAGGATGACTACATCCTTCCCCTCTTCCACGAGTCGCTTCGCGCGCTCGAGGGCAATTTCTGCGACACGTGTTTGGTCCTCTGCCGGCTCATCAAAGTTTGAGCTCGCGCACTCGCCAAGGCTTTCGGAGTCCTTGGTCACCGCTTCAAGGTGACGGCGAATATCAGTCACCTCTTCCGGCCGCTCGCCAATGAGGACTGCCATAAGGTGTATCTCAGGATAGTTCTTCGCGATACCCGTCATCATGTCTTTCATGATGGTGGTCTTGCCAGCCTTGGGTGGTGCCACGATCATGCCGCGCTGCCCGCGGCCGATGGGAGCCACAAGGTCTATGACGCGGTTAGAGAGCGGCTGCTGCCCCATCTCCAAGGTAATTTTTTGGTTTGGGTAAATGGGAGTCAAGTTGTGGAACTTAGTACGACGATACAGGTCATTCGGACTCTTGCCGTTTACTTTTGTTACCGTGAGGAGCCCCCAGTACCGCTCATTATCCTTGGGCTTGCGGGCAGTCCCCTCCACGTAGTCACCAGGGCGAAGACCTAAGCGGCGAACCACCATGCTAGAGATATAGGTATCGCGCTCAGAGGGTGAGAAATGTGCACGCAAGAGGCCGTGGCCGTCAGGAGAGTCGTCGAGATATCCTGAAACATTTTCGACGGTTTGGGTATTCTGAGGTGGAACAAACGCAGGACGAGGTGGATACGACGGCCTTGGTTGGATAGGAGGAATCGGTTGCAAGGCAGGCTGCTCACGAAGCGGCGCTATAGCCTCACTCACAACTGGTACAGCAGGTACAGCAGCTTCTTCAGTTTTTTCTTTTACGATTGTCTTTTTAACCGTCTTTGCCGGCATGGTACCTCCATCGGTCGCCGTAGCTATAGCGAAGGTGACCTGAAAATAATATTTTGTAAACTCGTCTGAAACCTAGAACCTATAACTCCGTGTGCGGGAAACAAAGGTAGTATGCCACGGCTGTGGCAACTCGTCAACATTCACTATCAGAGCGCGGAGTTTATCCGCCTATGGCGGAGACCTGCCCTACCTCGATTCGTACTATTCACTGTCGGAGGGCTATGGACCTGCCCTATTCCACATGCCCCCCGACAGTGCCTACAACGTGACGTGATCGAGTCGTTATAGGCTATTGCACTACCGGTAGTGGTAGATAACCAGGCGTACACACAAGATGTAGCTTGACGGCCTCTCCCGGCGTGTTACAATCATTCTCACGCTGGTGCAAATGCTTTCTCATGTGCACCACGTTTTGAATAAGAGCATTGCTACACGTGGTCCCTCTCGAGGTGAACCAGCGGTAGGAATGCTCTTTTCGCATCTGGCGGCTTCGCCGACCAGATAGACCCCGAGCGAACTCATGTGAGTCGAGGGGTCGTTCGCGATCTTCAATTTTCAAGCAATCTCACAATGGGCAGGGAATTGTTTTGATCTACCGCACAATATAGCACCGTTTTCTCTGGTAGTCAACCTATAGCAAAATTAGTCTCGCATACCCACATACCCGATAGTATTATCCCCTCTGGAAAACACTCATTTTTAGTAAATGTGGAAAACTAAAGAACAACTTACTATACAATACCGCCCTGGCTATTAGCACGAATGCCAGCAAGTAACATTAACATGCACCCAATCGCCAATGCCCCAATCCCCGCCCACGTTCCAAATTCACTCCCCAAAATAGCTGCGTCTACAACCCCACCAACAAACCCTATTCCCGCCTCAACATTAGTAGAAACACTCACCATACACTACCTCCCGGGCAAGAAAATATAACACTCATCATACTACCACAGTCTGTCAACGCTTCAGTATCTTCACTAGTTCACTCACTTTGCGATAGTTATCTCTCGAGTAAACGGTCGTGTAACCCAGTTTGGTAGCCTCTTTTACCCGCTTCTCCATAAAGTTTACGGACCTAACCTCGCCGAGAAGTCCCACTTCCCCAACTGCCGCGGCAGTTTTGGGCAGCGGCTTACCGGAAGCAGATGAGGCAACCGCCAAAGTGATGGCAAGGTCCACGGCCGGTTCTTTCACGGTGATTCCCCCCGCCACCTTAACGAACACATCTTTTGTACCAATCGAGAGTCGCGTGTATTTTTGTAAGACTCCGAGCAATATTTGTACTCTCCTCACGTCTATCCCCGTCGCCACTCGTCGGGGGACCGGCAGCTCGCTATCGACGACGAGCGCCTGTACTTCCACGAGTACCGGTCGCGTCCCCTCCATGACTACAGCGATAGCGCTCCCGACAGCTCCCTCTTCCCGCTCCGAGAGAAACACTTCACTTGGGTTATTGACCTCTTCCATGCCCGACTCACCCATCCGGAAAACTCCCACCTCATCGGTTGCCCCAAACCTGTTCTTCTGGGTACGGAGGAGGCGTAAGTCATAGTACCGGTCTCCCGTCAGCTCGAGTACAGCGTCCACCATATGCTCAAGAACTTTGGGACCCGCCATCTCACCCTCTTTGGTTACGTGACCGACGAGGAGCACGGGTACATTTCTAGCTTTGGCGTAGTTTATGAGTCGAGCCGTACACTCACGTATTTGGGAAATAGAGCCAGCAAGTCCAGGTAATTGTGAAGTAAAAAGAGTTTGTACAGAATCTACGATTAAGAGCGATAATTCTACTTTTTCTATTGTGCCTATTACGGCGTCAACATCCGTTTCCGCAAGCATTTTGAGGCTATCCATTGCATACCTGGTATGCAATGAGCTCATCCTCTCCACCCTGAGCTTTACCTGCGATGGGCTCTCCTCCCCACACACGTATACGGTGTTTGTGATGCGAAGAGCTAGTTGCGTGAGGAGTGTGCTCTTCCCTATCCCCGGCTCACCTATGAGGAGCACCACCTCGCCCGGCACCAGCCCCCCGCCCAGTACCCGATCCAATTCTCCTATTCCCGTAACACGCCGCTCCGCCACCTTTCCCTCCACTTCACCAAGATTCTGTAGTTTCGCTCCCGTTCGTGAATCGTGAACCTTAAACCGTGAATCTTTTGTCGAGACTATCGCCTCGACCATGCTGTTCCACTTCCCACACTCTGGACACTGTCCACTCCACTTCGGGGACTGTGCCCCACAGTTAGTGCATTCATAGACGACAGAACTTTTTGCCATACCCCTATTTTACCCCAACAAAAAACCCATCCCCCGTCCACATCGTGCGATATGGAAAAAGGATGGGTGGGGATTCGAGGCAGTCGCAAGCGACTAACATATCGCTTACGCGAATCCCCTCCGATCAACTTTAGTGATGCACTTCCTGTACTTCAGGTTTCATCCCTAACAAGCGGGAGAAAACCTGCCACCCCGGCCACTCGGTCACGAACATGAAAAGATCCGTGATTTTCATCCAACCCTCTCGGTGCAACAGTTTTGCTGTCACAAAAAAGAGAGGCACAAACCCCAAGTATCGTAACATGAGGTCCGTAAGGATGGATTGACCATAGAAGTGGTAAATAAACGCCCCAATAGGAAGCATGGGAAAGAGTCCCCAAATGGTGAGTGTGGTAAAAGCACCACAGCCCATTGTGTGGAGCATACACTCCGACACACCATTGAAGAGACCCGTGACTCGGGTATCAATACAACCCAAGTCAACTTCCCACCGGAACAATCGCAGTAACGAGACGACAAGCATCATTGGAATCCACAGAATGTTCCGTACCATAACTAGTTGCAATGCAACTACGGTAGCACCCATGTATGGACTTCCAATTAAGCTTAAGAAAGTGAGAACTTCCCAGATTGGTGGTGTTACCAGGAGGGCTCCCCCAGGGAGTTTGAGCGTCACAAGACGCTCCTCTTGGTTTACCGAGACAGCAACGCTACCCCATTTGAGAAGCGGAGCAATGCCGTAAAGAACTACGACAATTTGCAAAATCGCTACACCCAAAACTCTAGGTTCTATCATTGTACGTAACAAAAGTAACATTTTCACCTCGAAATTTAATTTGATGTGACGCCCCGGTGCCTACCAGGCCAATTTTTGAAGAATTGGTGTTCGTCGCTCTAGAGAAGAAAAATTCATCTCCAGGGTGACGAACACCACGCGCAGGGTATTGCTTGTAGGAAGTTGATCGGTATTTGAGCGCTGTCCGCCAGATTCCGGCAACCGGAAATGGCAGCTCCAACACCCACCTCTTCCTACAATATCTTTTTAAGGTGCAAACGGGCGTAATATATCCTATAACTATGATTTTTGCAAGGAAAAAATAAATGACATGCTGTGGGGGAATTTTTGGTGGGTTAGGTGGAGGTGAAGATATCTCTTCCCAGAATTTCCCAATCTGGGAAGAGATAGGTCCTAGAAGCGAAAGATTAGATGAACGATCGCTGATGCGAAAAACAAAAACGCGACCAACATGCCGAGATCTGATAGACCAATGGCCCACATAATCCAAGATCCCAAGCCGAGAAACTCGCGTTCGCGCTGCTCTTTGGATGTTGCCATCCAAACAATGACAAGCAGCCCATCAACGATGACTCCAACCAACCCGGCGAACATAAGAAGAATGTTCACGACAAACGCCACTAGGAATACCGCAACACGTACTTTCAAAGGAAACATTTTCGCCTCCGCGAAAAAAATCAGACTCCTTGGGAGCCAGAATAGAAGTTAAATTATTTGGCATATGCCAAACCCTTCTACTCTCTTCTCCCAACGAGCGCCACAGCATGTCAAAGTACAAGCTCCAATTGCGACTGTGTATACGCACTGTATACAGGTCCCAAAAGGATGGGCGGAATATACAACTTTACCTCTGGAAAGTCAAGTTATAGGGCTATGAGAACTTCTTGAGCATCGCGACAACCAGTCGGTGGTTCGCATCTGCGGTAGTTTTGTCGAGACGGTTGGCATTATAAATGCGTACACTCGAGGTAGAGGCAACGCCATCCGCGATGCCGTCCGCGATATCCACGTGAAGTGCGAGCCAGTCCATCGCCTCTTCCTCTGTAATAGACCCTGTCGCTAGTGCGCCCGCAACCCAGTCAGCAGAGACAACAAACCCATCCCCGTACCCATCCCCTTCCACCATCTCTATCTCACCCTCGGTGATACCCCCGCCGACGGTGATGATGATACGTTGCGCCCCGTGGTGGTGCTCTGCCTCTGGTCGCCCAATATAAGCCATGACCCCGCTATCGCCTATGGCGACCGGTGCCTCTCCGTGCGGGATATAGCCGGCGTACGCGAGGGATAGTTCGTCGCACAGCGTTTTTGTGACTGCCTCGAGGGCTTCCTGCCCCTTAACTTCCTGCGCGGCGCCAGCACCACAGCCTTCGTGAGAGGTAACGTATAGCTTCATCCCCATTGCTTTGGCAAGTTTCGCAAGCTCGGTAAACACGGCAGTCCGAGTCCTTGCTACAAGTTCACGCTTTGTATCTGGATATACTGCCTGGTTCCCCCCACCTATCCGCGTGATAAGACTACCCGCAGTTCCAAAAACGACAGTACCAGCACCGTAATCCAAGTCTTCATCCATACAAGCGACTACTGCTACTTGTCCCATATTTGCCCCCACTGCTATCTACGATTTATAGTCTACTTACTCTTCCGCACTCGCGAGGAGCGCTTTGAGCTGTGCTTCCACAGACTTCCAGTCACCGTTTGCACCGCGGATTTCTTCGAATATCCACTCGAGGTCAACGAGTATCTGGTCGTCCTTCACAATCATTTTTGTTTTTGCCATCCCTACCTCCAACTATGTACTGTGTACTATGTACCATGTACTGCGTTTATTTGTACCCTACTGGCACTTCGGTAAGAACGGGACCGAGTGACATCCGGCGATGTTCCGGATCCACGCTCTCGACAAGTACCTCTATCTTCTCTCCCGGGGTAAGTTCGGGGAAAGAACCCAAGCGCGAAACATGGATGAGTCCATCTACCCCCGGCTCAAAATTCACAAACACGCCAAACGGCGCGCTGCGTGACACGGTCCCCTTCTGGGTTGTGCCTGCAGCGTAACGCTCGGCAACGGCTGCCCATGGGTCAGGAAGAAGCTGCTTCACCGAGAGATTAAGTTTCCCGGTACCTTCTTCGACGCCCAAGACCTTTACCTTCACGTTACTACCGACCTTGAGGTATGCGTGGATATCTTCCACTTTCTCCCAAGATATCTCGGAGATGTGGACAAGTCCCTCTACCTTGACGACTTCTTTCCCTACCTTTACATCTACCGCGACAAACGCGCCGAACGAAAGGACGCCAGTGACGACGCCCTCATAGACGTCACCCACCTGGACAGCTTTCAATGCACCTTCGCGTGCCTTCATTGTCTCAGCCTCAGAGACGTGCTTCTCCGAGAATATGAGTCTGTTCTTTTCGCGATCTACCTCGATAGGTTTCACAGCAATCGTCTTACCTACCAAGCCCTGCAGATTACCCGCAACATACGCCCCAAATTGTGAGCTGGGGATAAAGCCTCGCAAGCCCTGCCACTTGACGATCATGCCGCCGCGGTTAAGTTCAACCGCCTTGACCTGCACTTCCGTTTCGTTCTTCAAGTAGCCGTCGAGCATATCCCACAGCTTGTCAAACATTGCTCTCCTAAGGGAAAGGAGGATCTGCCCCTTCTCGTTCTCATCCGAGGCAACATACACCTCGACTTCGTCACCAACCTTTAACGTTTCGATAAACTCTCGTGCGAAATCATATTCCTTGTCAGAAACAACACCCTCGGTCTTTGCACCGATATCTACGAGTACCATTTTGCGGTTCACGCTGGTGACAAGTCCGGTGATTGTTTCACCTTTCTTCGGCACGTTGAGCTGATAACCAGAGGTGGATAAAAGTTCTTCCATCGTAGTAGGCTCAGACGAAGCAGTTTTCTTTGCCACTCCCTCCTTCGCTACAGATTTCTTTGTTACCTTTTTAGTTGTCATAAAATAAATCTCCTTTCCTTGCCCGTCCAGAGCGCTCAGATACGCAAAACGGCTGAATAAGCAGTCTGTGCGTCATCTGATGCGATGGCGGGTTAGAATGACGCTATTGTACCAGATCGGCAGGTAGAGACCAAGTAATTGCAGGACAAGCGCACGTCTCAAGTTGCAAAACACAACGCAGGCACGACGGTGCCGAGTTCTAGGTCGCTCCGCCAACAGGCGGAGATAGACCGAGTTTTGCGTTTGAGATCGCGCGATTGACCTGCAAAAGTGTAAGGAGAAATAAAACTACTTCGTCGCCCCAGGGATGAGATCCGACGGCTGGATAAGGTACACCGAAGTCGGCATCTGGGTAGAGACGATGAAATAGCGCACGATAACAACGAGTGCACCGATTCCAATAGCCACAAGGAGCAACCCAAAAAACTGGTTATGAACAACCCCGGTCTTTGTGACAGCCGCCTTTCCCATAGATCGCTTAGGGGCTTTTTTACTCGTTCGCTTTTTGGGCATACATCCTCCTTAGTTATAGCTCCACTCTACCGAATTATGCCGCCACCTGCAACTATTTCCTCACCTTCTTTGTCCTCCCTAGAGTAAAACACCGCGCTTTGCCCCAGAGCCACGCCAAACAGCGGTTTGTCGAGCGACACAGATAGCGCTCCATCCTCGTTTTCAGAGAGTGAACGTACCTTACATAAAGCTCCCAGATTGCGGATACGAAGATACAGCTGCCCCCCAGCGGCACGGGTAAAAAAGCGCGTTCTATCCACATACAAGACCGGGGTAGATACTGTGACACTATCTACCCTCGTCTGCTCCTGGGTACCCACAATGAGTTGGTTTTTACTAACGTTCTTCTCGATGACATAAAGTGGAGGCATGGCTACGGTTTGCATAGTTGGGAAAAGGTCCCACCCACCCCGCTGACCGATAGTATGAAACCACAGACCCTTATGGGTCCCAATAACAGTGCCATCTCGCACAACGTCACCAGGTTGTTCCCCCAACTTGTCACGCAAGAGTTCGGTAACATCCACTTCGCCGATAAAGCATATACCCATAGAGTCCGGCTTCTCTGCCGTGGGCAGACCAAGCTCTTTTGCCCTACTCCGTACCTCAGATTTCAACACATCTCCTAGCGGAAAGAGCACGTGATCAAGTTTTTCTGGCGCCACCTCCCATAGAAAGTAAGTCTGGTCCTTTGCTAGATCTCTCGGTCGCTGCAACAAAAACTGAGTCTCACCATGTACTGCGTACTGTGTACTGTGTACTATTCTCGCATAATGCCCAGTTGCCACGTAATCGAAAGCATGTGCCATAGCCCAGTCATAAAACATGCCAAACTTCACTTCGCGGTTGCACACAACATCAGGGTTTGGTGTTCGCCCTGCCGCATATTCCCCATAAAAATAGTCCACTACTCGCTCTCGATATTCTCTTCTAAAATCTAAAACTTCAAACGGTATCCCAAGCTGTGTCGCTACCTTCAAGGCATCCTTCCTATCCTGATCGGTCCGGCAACCCGGCTCTTCCCAACAAGTCAAATACGCCCCCGTCACATCATAGCCCTGTTCGAGTAGTCGAGCCGCCGCAACCGAAGAATCCACTCCCCCCGAAATGCCGACCACCACTTTTTTACCACTCATATCGTGTCATTCTACTCCACGTGTTTTACCAAAATGTGTATCCCCATACGTTCCGCGATCGTACAGAACGTACGGACACGAGCTTCGTCAACCCTTTGGAAAAGGCAAAACTCTGTATACACCCCGCGCTCATTCGGGGTTTGGAAATAGCCAACGTGCACCACTGGGTCGAAAGTAGCACTCCCCACACTTTCTACAATCACAGGATGAGCACCGATGTGGAGTTTATAGCTAGAAAGCCCTAGCTGAGTAAGGGGCTGTTTATCTGTGCCGTGGATAAGGCGCGATACACCCCGTGTAGCAAGAAGGTTATCCAAGGCAAGTTCCGCGTAGTAGTCTACCTGCCGCACCCGAGCGCTTCTTGCGACTTCGTGGTCAAAAGCCCGGTACGCCACACGCACCTCACTGGGTGACATGAGGTGGAGCACGATACCGCCAACTGCCACTCCCCCGACGGTAAACCAGTAGAGTTTGTATGTGGTATCACGAGCCATACGGCGAATTGTCTCCATTGTTTGTTCTTTGTTTAAACGAAAGTCACCACGTGACAATAAACGTTGTCTATACCACGGAGAAAAAAGCGAAGAAATAGCAGTGTTCGGCAAGAGTTCGGCGACGATACCCGTACGATAACGCTCGCTGGAAATGGTGCGGTAGACGTCACGAGGAAAAAGATCAACCGGCGCAGTTTGCAAATCCACGAGCCACCGCACCTTGTCGGGGACAAAAAGTGGCAACTCGCTAGTATTTCCCATCAGAGAGGACGGCATAGCCCTTAAGATCGCTCCAGCCGACGATCATTTTAGTCGTAAGCTTACTTCTATCAGAAATAGAGACCTTTGATCGTACTTTGCGACCACCAAGATAATAAGTAATACCCACAACCTTCCGCTTCATTTTACCGTTAGCGTTGTAGAATGTACGTTCATACAGGACATTCTCGGGGTCGAGAAGTCCGAGCCTGTTGGCAACTGTCATGTCCAAGCTAGATATATCAGCTCCCGTATCAACCTTTGCCCGCAGCGTTTCACGTTCTCCAAGCGATCCCACAACTTCCACTTCTTCGTATCTCCCGATCGTTTTCCTCCCCAAACCTTTCGCTTCCAGTCGAGGGTCAGCAAATAGCGCTTGCGCTACCCGGATTCCGTGTTTTGGTGACACAATTTTTAGCCCAGCCACCCGCAAAAGCCGTTCCTTGAGCCCTGCCCTATTGGCTATCTGTATCTTCAACCCCGGCTGCGCATTTACCTCCAGGATCATGGGTACAGCTGGGAGTTCTTTTTCCTTCCCCTGTTTTCCCACACTAGGGTCGAGCGGCTGCAAGACGATATCGCTCGCCATATATCCAAGACCGATGGCGTCGGCTGCAAGGATGGCGGTTTCCAATATTTCTTCCCAATGTGGAATCATAATCCCAGACAACTTCCTCCGAGTACCCGGGAAAAAATCGGTCGGTTTCGCATGATGCACACCATACGTCGTAATACCCGTTGCGATATCTATGCCGACAGCCGCAGCCCCCTGGAAAAGATTTGCCCGCCCACCAGATTCAGCAGTCGGCAATCGCACGTAGCTCATGATCGGCACTCGATTGAAAACGATCACCCGTATATCGGGAGTGCCATGGTAACTATACTTTTCAAATACAGGGTGGACACGGACACGTTCCTCTATATACGCCGTATCAGGTAAATCATCCATAGAATACTGTCCCGCCAAGATATCGTTTATGTGAAGTCGCAGATCATCAACGCGCCACGTATTCCCTTGGCTGTCGATCCACTCACCTGCATATAAACCGCGCTTCTCAATAACGACGATACCCTGCCCCCCAAGTCCATTGTTCGGTTTCACGACAAAATCCGTCGGGAGCGTGAGGAAGTCAAAACGTTCGAGCGCTTCGTGGCTAGGAATCACAGCATACGTTCGTGGTACACGAACCTGAGCTTCTCGGAGTGTCTTCTTAGTCAAAAGCTTCGAGTCAGCAACAGCCTTCCCCTGCCTGCTGTTATACACGGAGGTATATAGATGGTTGCGAGAGTTAAGACCAAGCACGTCACGCATTTTCATGTCATGTTCCCCATCTATGACCTACGATCTATGACGTAATCACTCCTCTTCGTCGTCCTTAACCGAACTTCTAAACATGAGGTATTCGGTGAGCCGCAGTCCGGTGTACTTACCCATAAAGACGTCAAACACGGCAACGCCAAAAAAGACAAGTTCAGGATACAGAAGGACGATCTGCTGCACGACACTCCAGGCAAGAATGAGAGACGAAATCATTGCTAAAAGAAATGTCTGGAATATGAGGTCTCGAGCTTCGGGACCACTCCTACCCTGTTGTATATCGATAAAGGTCTCAGCTAAAAGCATAAGAATAAGGATAGGGAAAATACCGACGTTAACAAGACTGGTCAAATTTATGTACGCAGATAAGAAAAGCGTCACCAGGACACCTGCTGAGACAAACCACAGGAGTAGCGCAACCCGCGGCAAATACTGAAGCTTTAGACGTTTGAGAAGCGACCGCATCAAAGACGTCACAAACAAAATAATGACAAACAACACGACGCCAGCCCACACGCCGGTCGCCAAAAATGCCACAGCTAAAAGTGCTGGGGTTAGTATACCCACGCCCCGCATACCAATAAGATGTCTCGATGCCGCAACAATTGCGACCACAAGTGGGAACAGGAGAATGAGCACAATAGTATTGAGCGGTACACCACGACTCGCCGCGCGCTGCACGCTATACCGCAAGAAATTGGTCCAGGTCAGTTTGCCCACTGGATGCTCCGCAAAAACGCGCTCCAGCTGAGTTTTGACTTCCGATGTAGGTTGGGTAATATCAGTCTTCGAGGGAGGTGTCGCTACAATTGCTGATGGCGTTGCATCTGCCGACGGAGTAGCCGCACCTGACTGGGTGGCAGTGGGAGAAGACATGAGCGTCGCGCTCACGGTAGAAGGAGGCTCGGGAGATCTCGCGTATACAAAAACCGGCACGACAAGGGGCATAACCAGTAGAAACATGAGCGCCACTAAAAGCTTTCGCATAGCGCTTATTTTATCCCCTTACGCCCACAATCCACAACACGCTCTTGCTTTTAGAGGAGTGGATCCACAATCGATTTGAAACCCTGGTCCCACGCCATGGCACCCTCAATGACCTGATCATTCACCAGAAATGTCGGCGTTGCAGAAGCGCCAAACGAGCTACCAAGCTGCGTATCCGAGGCGAGGCGAGGCGCGTACTTCCCAGAGTCGAGACAGCTCTTCATAAAAGTAGGATCTATCGCAGTTTTTAGGAACGTCGCCATATCGCCAGACTTACTGCGATCGTTTCGCACGACATTGTTGAGCTCGTTATACCCAGTGTCGCTCATGAGAAGGTCGTGAACAGCCCAGAATTTACCCTGCTCATTCGCACAATAGAGCGCCATTGTGCCCATCTCCCCGTTACCATGACCAGGAACATATACCCATGCAAATGCCGCTTTACCCGCTTCCACGAGTTTGCGCATCTCAGGTACTGCTGGCTGATACGTCCCACCGTCAGACGCGAGCGTAAAACCAGCTTGTTTGTTGAGTGGTGCGTCGAGACCTCCCGCTACATGGCAGTATGGGCACGAGGGGTCAGAAAACTCGACGAACAAAAGTTTACTATTTGGGTCACCAAACACAAGGTTGGACTTGTCCGCAAACAGAGCTTTCACCTTTGCCATATCGACAGTTGTAGGTGCGGGTGATGCCTGCGCCTGTTGCCCTTGCACTTGTGCGACCGTGTTGGGTTGTGCTTTCTCTTTCTGTAAATACTCGACTTGCGTTTTGTAGACACCTAAGAAATATGCCCCGACAATAAGAAGTACCATCATGGCATATTGGGTTATTGCTTGTTTCATACTGCTCCTTTAGGGCAATTACTCGACCTGTCCTTATCCTACCACACGTATACCTTGAAAAAACCTGAATAATCTCGATCAAACCGACTCAAAGACTGCCTCTACTGCCGTCGCAATAGCCTCGCTCAATCCCTCGTCAAACATGGAAGGCAGGATTTTTTCTGCTGTTGGGTCGGCAAAATTCGCAAGTGCGGTAGAAGCCGCCACTTTCATCGCATGCGTCACCCGAGGGGCACGTGTGCGCAAGAGACCGCGGAAGAACCCAGGAAAAATGAGCGAGTTGTTCACCTGGTTAGGGTAATCGCTCCTACCCGTTCCGACGATGAATGCTCCTCCCCGCTTGGCTGCATCTGGCAAGATCTCCGGATCGGGGTTCGCCATCGCCAAGACGATTGGGTTTTTCGCCATTGTGGACACCATCTCCGCCGTCACAATACCACCTCTCGAAACACCGATAAAAACGTCGGCACCGGCAATCGCTTCGATAAGACCGCCCACTCTATGAGTAGTATTGGTGACGCGGGCGAATTGCCCCTTCCATCCTTCACTTGTTGTACCCACGATTCCCTTAGAATCGACCAGAATGACATCCCCAACACGCGATCCAGGGACCAGTATGAGCGTGCCGTTTTCCCGCTCTAGTGACAAAAGCAGCTGAGCAATGGCAAGCCCCGCCGATCCCGCACCGGATATGACAACCCGCAAATCCTCGTATTTCTTCCCCACAACCTTCGCCGCATTCTGTATCGCTGCTGCAACCACCATCGCCGTCCCATGTTGGTCGTCGTGCATGACAGGGATACCGATACTCTGCAAACGATCCTCTACTTCTATGCAGAGTGGTGAGGCAATATCTTCGAGATTTATCCCGCCGAAACTAGGAGCTATCGCTTGAACAAAATGGACAAGTTCGTCCGCGGTGTGCAAGCCGACACACAAAGGCACGGCATCTACACCACCAAATTGTTTGAAAATGAGTGCTTTCCCCTCCATAACCGGCATCGCGGCGAGAGGACCCACGTTACCGAGCCCGAGGACTGCCGATCCATCGGAAACGACTGCCACTGTCCTTCCACGCATCGTCAGTTCGTACGACAAATCGGAATTTTGAGCAATCTCGCGAGACACTTGTGCCACTCCCGGCGTATACACCAAAGATAAATCTGCTCTATCCATTACAGAAACTAAGGGAGAAACACCCAACTTACCCTGATATTTGCGATGGAGCTCGACGGCCTCTGTATAGACATCTGCCATATGGGAAGTATTCTATCTGCTTTCCAACCACTTTTCCAAGTCCAGGGCCGCCATGACACCCATACCAGCCGCAGTTGCAGCCTGGCGATAGCGAAAGTCCACGCAGTCGCCAGCTGCGAATATCCCAGGAACAGATGTCATCGTGGGATACGTTTGCAACCAATTCTGCGTCGGGTAATTAAGCTGTGTCTTTATATACCCCTTTTCATCGAGGGATAGTATGCTGCCACGCAAAAACGCCGTTGCTGGTTCATGCCCTATCGCGAAAAACAAGCCATCGGCAGGTACGGTCTGTTCCGCTCCGGCAACATCGAGAACGAGCTGTTCTACCTTCTCCCCAACGATACGCTTGAGGTTCGTATTCCACATGACGTGAATCTTTTCTGGGTTGTCGAATACTCGCTTTTGCATGGCGCGAGACGCGCGAAACTCCGCACCGCGAACGATCATGGTGACGTCACTCGCAAACTTAGTGAGGGCAGAAGCATCCTCTATTGCTGCGTCTCCGCCACCAACAACATAGACCCGCTTTCCCCGATAAAAAGCTGCATCACACACCGCACAGGTAGAGAAACCTTTTCCATAATAATTTTCTTCTCCGATCCCGAGGAGCTTGCTTTTTGCGCCCATCGCAAGAATGACGGCATCGTATTCATAGGTTGTTCCCGCATCCGTCGAAATCTTGAATCTTGAATCTTGAATCCTTAATCCTTCGACCGTTTCCCACACAAGAGAGGCGCCAAACTTCACCGATTGCTTTCGCATCTCGTCCATAAGCTGCGGTCCGACAACGCCGTCAGAGTACCCGGGATAGTTTTCTACTTCGGTTGTCTTCATGAGTTGCCCACCCGGCTCGCCGCCCGCAAAAATCGTAGGCGCGAACTCGGCCCGCGCCGCATAAAGCGCCGCTGCATATCCCGCCGGTCCGCTACCGACTACCGCTACTCGTGTTTTTATTGTCTGAGACATAGAGCTATGCTGCCATCCCCAATAATTGCTCATACATCGGGCGTCCTGCAAAACCGACCTTGCGGGCTACCTCTTTACCATCCTTAAAAAGGATAACGGTCGGGATGCTCATGACCCCAAACTGGGCAGCTGTTTGTTGATTAGCATCAACGTCCAGTTTTCCAATTTTTACTTTTCCCTTATAGTCATCTGCCAAAGCATCGACGACAGGTCCAGCCATCTGGCACGGTCCGCACCACGTCGCCCAAAAATCGACCATCACCGCTCCCTTTGCGTTGAGAACTTCCTCCGCAAAACTTTGGTCAGTAAAGACTACTGTATTGGCACCTGCCATATCTACCTCCCCTATATATTAACTAATATCAAAGAGTTGCTTCAATAGTGTATCAAGTTTCCCGGTCTTTTTCGTCTTCGCGCACATAACGGCCTCATCGGTTAGTAATTCCTTAGCGACAGCCGATAACGCAGCACGTACTGCTGCTATCTGGGTAATGACATCCGTACACTCACGACATTCCTCATACATTTTGATAACACCATCTACTTGACCTCGTACCCGCTTAAGCCGTTTTAACGTTGAATCTTCCATAGCTGAAATATACCCCTAGGGGGTATTTTTGTAAAGCCATAAAAACAGTCCAGTACTCACCCCTATACCACTTGACCACACGGCAGTGGGCACACCGTATAGGGTCCACGGTAGAACTCTTGCCCACTCCAGTAGTCCCCGGACAATCCCGTACCCGACAAGATACGCTCCCACTTGCTTCCTCCCGAGTTCTGCGGTCATTGCCCTGTGGCGAACCAGTCTCACAAGAATAGAAAATAAAATGAAATCCAAAACAGACTCCGCCAGCCACCACGGAATCGTACCGAAAATGACGTTGGTAAACTCACCATTGACCGCGTTCCCCCACCTACCTATTGCTTGCCCCAAAGGGAGGGCTGTGCATATCGCCCCCATGGTAGACCAAAAATGGTGCACTGTTTTATGGAGATAATAGTATATGAGTAGTGCCACCACCCCGCCTGCAACCCCACCCCATATAGCAAGTCCACCATTCCACAAGAAAAATATGCGCGACAGGTGAGCACCGTAATACCCCCATTGGTCTACGACGTGGTACAGCCGCGCGCCAATAAGCGCCCCCAGTAACCCCCACGGTAGTACTTTATTTACTTTCGACTCCAGCCGCTCCGCCACCCCCCACACAGCCACTACCCCTACCCCAACAATGAGCCCGTACAGGTGAAACATACGTTCATTCTACTCTGAATAAAAGGAAGAAATCCGTCAATTACGATACCCAGAAACTAAAAAGCGTAAACACCACTGAAATAATGTACAAAAACGCCAACTGTTCACCCATAGTTATCTCCCGTTTGATCTGCCAAAAAAGTCGGGTATGCAATCGCTGTGGGTCCGTCCGCTGCAGCCGCCACGCGTCAGAAAGGATGTGTAGCATGAGCCCCATGACTACACCCTTACCAAACAAACCGGAGGTAGAAGTGAGTGCAAAGAACGCAAGAGCCACCCACACGACCATAAAAAGCGCTGACCGAAACGTCAGCTTCTCTTGCTCCAATCTCCTACTATCGAGGAGTGCGAGCGCGGTACCATATTTTTTTGCCTTCCAGTACCACATAAATTGTTGCGAGAGCTGCTCTGCAGGATACGAGTAGGTGTAGACAACCCGATCAAGGTAAAGAATAAGGACACCGACGATGACCCCAGCTACCCAACCAGCCCATCCAAGTAACGTAGGGAGAGCAAGCCCCTGCCACAGCCCCCTGAAAAGATAGATAACAGCCGCATACGCCAAAGCGATGGGGATGTGGGACAGTACATACCTCCGCATACCTAAACTATAGCACTATTCAGGCACGTCTCAGCTCCCGCAACTTCCACATAAATATCTTCGCCCGAGATCTCGCGTGTTCTGCATCCATCGCAAATGCCCGAGCAGCTTCCAATACCCCCCGCGTAACGGTCTTCGCGAGGCGGATGTAGAGCGACTTGTGTGCGAGATCGTCGAGATCTACCGCCAGGCGGTACCCATAATCCTGAAATTCCTGAGTGATATACTTCCCATCATTTTTTGCAGAATACTTTGCCAAAATATCGGCTAAAAGAGTTGGCTGGTTGGAGGTACTCATGACATGCTACTCTCCCTCGCCTGCACCACGCTGGCAAGAACCCACACACTAATGGTGATAAACAGAAGTTCTTTCCACACACCAAAATATACTCCAACAATCATAAGAGAAAACAATAAAATAGCAGAGACAGAGTATAACATCTCACCATATACCCAAAATGCAATCGATCCCATCCGCTTTCCACCAAGATGCAGGTAATCAGACTGAAAACCATAGTATACCGTCTGAAATACCTGACCTATACTATCCACAACGACAACCTGGGTTACAGTAAAGATGAAAAGCCTCACTAGCCACAAGAGTGCAGTCCCTATTGTCGTAAAACCAAACACGACGCCATCGGAGAGATTGTGTTGCTTACGCAATCGATCAAACGCCATGCCTGACAAGAGTTGTACAACCACGGTCACGATCGCCACCCCAGAAAATATCACCCCCAAGACTCCAGCGTTAAAACCGATCAAATACAACGTGAGCGGCCACACCGCGGTCAGTCCATAATCCTCCATCGCCTGACCCACCTGCTCTACCGCTTGATGGAAATAACGTCGACCAATCGTCCACAGAAGAAAACCGCGGAAACTCACTCCATTTTTGTGGGTGTGATGAGGCATCCACCATAACGGTATGACCGAAACTGATAAAAGAATAAGTGAAAGTGTAAATAAGGCAGTAAATCCCCAAACCGTAATAATCACTCCAGCGACAAACGGTCCAGATAGTGAGGCGATTTTCTCAAGCACAGCAATTCCGGAGAGCGAAGTCCCCATTTTCCCCGCTGCGGCATCTTGTGATAACGCCGAATCTCGTGCGACCCAGTAGAAAGGTACGTTAAGCGCGAGCAGCACGGCAGCCACCCACACATACAAAAAATTTTGTTTCGCAGCGATAAGAGCAGCCATATAGAATATGCAGAGCACGACAGACACCGCGACACTTCGCCGAAACCCAATGCGCTCAATAATCTTAGAAACAGGAATGGTAACAAATAAAATAATTGCTCGCTGAACAAGGAAAAATCCGGCAACCGCCATAATGCCCATCGATACACTTCCCCACAGCGAAAGCGCCCGAGTGTATATGTATACAGGGGTAAAAATCGAAACGAGCGCGAAAACGAAAGCCCGGAGAAGTGCGTTCACATAAAACGCGTGCACCCCATCACTCGGTATAGCTCGCGACAGTACCCGTAACTCCCACGTCATGTATTCATGATACAACTTGTAATTCGTACAATTGTTTTACTTCAGCCGCAGTCGTAATGTCCTCTAGTCCTTTGTCATCACGTATTTGTATTAGCCTGGGAAACCGCAGTGCGTAGAATGCGGTATGGATCGGAGACTTGGTTATCTCATCGGCCTGTATCTCGACGACGATTTTTGGTGTAACCCACACGTCAGGTACGAGTTGCTTCGGCACGTTGTATTCCGACGGCATGTTCCCATCACTACTTTTATTCGCCTGTAACCGTTCGTGCATCTCCCGAAACTGCTCATCGGTAAGCCCCGTGCCGATCTTGGCAACCGTTACTATCCGCTCCTCGTCTAGAACACCTACCAAGAATGCTCCTATCCCAAATTGCTGTCGTTTCCCCCGCCCCAAATAGTAGCCCATGACGACACCGTCCACGGTATCCACAAGCTCGTCCTCGTGCGCCCGCTTATACTTCACCCAGTTGTAGTTACGTGCACCTGCCTGGTAGTGAGAGTCGAGCCGTTTACAGAGCATACCCTCTAACCCTTCCACCATATACCGATCGAATAGTTTTTGTGCTGCCTTTGTGTCAGTGACTACCGTACTCTCTGCCAAGCTGAACATACCAGGTTTGTTCAACATCCGTTCTATGATTCTTCTCCGCTCCTCGTACGTTTTACCCAGCGTTCCACGTTTGTCAGCGTATAGTACGTCGAATACTTGCACGCGGAGAGGTACCTGCGCTGCGCGCTCCCCCACGTCGTATTTGCGCTTCCGGGTCATCGTCTCTTGGAACGGCAGATATCTTCCTGTTTTCAGATCTATACCGAGTGCCTCACCGTCCAACACAAAATCTCCGGCGGTCTTGTGTAATGCTTGTGCTGCTTCCACGACGTCCGGGAACATGGCAGTAATATCCTCAAGTCCCCGCGAGAATATTTTTACCTCTACCCCCTCACTGTCTTGCTGAAAAAAGCTGGTTTGCTGACGTGCTGACGTGCTGGCTTGCTGGTGTACCGACCCGCCGAATGCATGAATCTGCACCCGCATTCCGTCGAATTTTGGTTCGACAGCAAAACGTACGAGCTTCTCGACGATCTCCGGCACCGTACCCAGTCGCTCAGCCCGCATCGGTCGCACCGGTACCCCCGGTGCTACATCCATATTGGCAAGACCGTGTGCGCCGTGCTGCAAATACGCTACAGCCACATACCCCAGATCGGACGACACGTTATACGCGCGCTCAAGCTGTGCCCGCTCTCCCTTGTCTCCCACTTGAGCCGTAGACAATGCATCAAGGACGGTGAGATCCGAAAACCCCAGCCGTGCCTTCCCAGCGGTAAGTCTCATGACGTATTTCGCGCTCTGTGGATCGAGAGTTTTGAGAAGCCGCCCCAACTTTTCTATTTTTCGCTCCTGACTCCCCGCCCCCTTATCGCGAGCTACCCCCCGCAACACCGAAAAAACATCCTCTATTGTCTTATCCGACTGTGTGTCGAGACTCCTCACCTCGCGGGCAAGCTCCCCCAAATCTCCTACTTTTTTATACGCTTTTGTCACAACCTCCACTGGCTTGCCACTTGCCCACGCAATCGTTCGCAAAAGCTGCTTCTCCGCGAGCCCAAACTCTATGTTTTCATAGAGCGGTGCCACCCTTCCCATCGTCATATACATAACGGGAGCAACCTCAGAGTATTCCAGCTTTTTCAGTATCTCCGCCAGGTAGGCGGTTTTCTCCAAGCGCTTCGAGGTCGCCTCAATTTTTGCAAACGTTTCGGAAAGTTCTCGAAAATACATGACTCCATTGTACCGCAGAGCTATATTGCTTTTCCCCGCACATTGTGCGGTAATAGGATCATGTACTCCCCCAAATTTCAGATAACCAGCCAGATACTGACCAATGTAGGCACGATCGATGCCGCCCGCGAGGTTATTACCCATGCCCCCCTCGTCCCTGCCTGGGAACGACGCTTTCAAGAAGACGCGCGTGTACGGATCGTCCATCACGGTACCCACCTTGAGGGAAACGAACTAAACCTCGAAGAGGTTGAAAGGATCGTCGAAAGCCCTCAAGACATACCTGGTATGTCCGAGATCACGCCGACCCCCCTCCCCGCCAAAGATCGTGACATACAGGAGGTTATCAACTATCGCACGGTGATGGAATATATCGACACTCTGACTCCTAACACCCAAAACATACCAGGTATGAAAGATGCCCACATACCTGGTATGTTATTTCCGCTCACCGAAAATACGCTCAAAGAAATTCATCGCCTCACAGTAGAACGCATCCTACCGGTAGAAGAAGCGGGGCGCTACAGGAGCGCCAAAGTAGTCATTAGAAATACCGCTACCGGCGAGATTACCTTTCGCCCCCCACCCCCCATTGAAGTCCCATTTTTTATGAGTGAATTTTTCTCCTGGCTAGGCAGTGAGGAGGGTCAAAACCTCCATCCACTGATCCGCGCAGGGGTGGTCCATTACGAGTTAGTGCGTATCCACCCCTTCACCGACGGCAACGGACGCGCCACCCGTGCCTTTGCACTCCTTTTACTCTTCCTCGAAGGTTATGAGGTAAAACGCTTTTTCTCGCTCGAAGAGTACTACGACGCTCACCCCGACGAATACTACGCTGCCCTCCAGAGCGTGACCACATCAGGCGGCGATCTAACATGGTGGTTGGAATATTTTACCCTCGGCATCGCAATCGAGCTGAATCGGGTAAAAGAACTTGTACAAAAATTGTCATTAGATTTACACTT
>JAJYKS010000005.1 GCA_021788365.1 bacterium | reverse complement strand
GACTACCGGCTATGGGCGAAACTACCGCCAATACACTATCCTTATACCCAAGCTCAATTCCTACACCATAAAAAGAACCGGAAAGGTTTTCATTTGCTTGCTTGTTCTCGTCGGGTGTTAGGTACTGCGTATAAGGGTCGCCCAGACTCTGTGCAAGCCCCTTTATAGACCCGTAGGTCATCTTCTGGTAATCGATAGCCTTGGGATCAAAGTACGACTGTTGTAGTCGTCCCCATACATTCCAAAACTCAGAGAAATCGGCGCCGGCTGGCGCACTACCCGTGGGGTTACTTACAAATTTCTGAATAAGTGGATTATCACTTGCACCAAGCCTAACTGACGCAGTCTCGTATCCCCCGGCAAACACCAGCACGCCAAAAGTAAGTATGAGAAAAAAAGAACGAACCTGCTTAAGAGTGAATTTCACAGCCATGGGTGTAATGATACACGACTCCACCCTATTGCACCAGCCGACTAGAACAAACCCAACTTAGGCACCTCTACTTTAACGTAAGAAGATGAAATACTCTTTGGATCTACCCACTTAGGCTCCACCCAACCCTTCCTTGCCTCCGCTTTTCTTTTCTGCTCTTCACGCTCATTGCGTTCCACCCACGCAAAAACTGCTGTCTCCAGAGCTGACATAAGCTGACCGTCAAGTTCGGCATATTGGAGCATTCCTTTTACCCAGTCCTCAAACGATCGCCGTCGACCAAGTGGCGGTTCCGGCCAAAAACGACCACTCCGCTCTTCTGCAACAACCCGTTCCGCAAATTCATTCCTTTCCTCTGGTGTGCTACCAGACTCGGACAGACGAAAAACCATAGCAATAATACCCGCCGGTACTTTTCCCACCACCTCCCGACCCGTATTGGGTGCACGACGTACATACTCAATCACTGCCGGCGCTCGCTTGAGCGACCAAGACAAGGACAGGAGGAGCATTCTTCCCTGTTGATCCGTCGAGTTGTTTGCCCCTACTGGAGCCAATACACCTCCGCGCTCCACCATCGGCGACATCCAAATATTTTCTAAGTGCGTAACGTCCCCATCGTGTTCAAATCCCGTCTTTTCTGCCATTACTCTCTCAACTGCCGATTTACACTCTATCTGATGCACCCCCACTTCAATGTGAACTGATGGAACGGTACTGTCATATGTCTGTAATTGATGATTTTCACAAAAATGGTAAGTTTGCGTAAGCCACGTCTCTAGTTGCTGAGAAACTGCGGGCACTTCTTCCGCAACCTGAAAACCGATAGGCGATCTTTCCTCAACTTCCGCTACTACCATACACATTATCTACGCACTTTATATCAGAACACTTAAAAAACCCACACTATATAAGTGTGAGTTAAAGCAAATTTTAACCCCATAAAAAACTTTGTCAACCTGAAAAGACGTCGATAAAGGCCAATTTAATTTGCAAACGGAAGAAGTGCCAAAATGCGCGCTCGCTTCACAGCTTGTGCAAGTGCCCGCTGCTCTTTTGCAGTGAGGCCACTCCGACTACGAGGTATGATACGCCCACGTTCGGTGAGATAGTGGGTTAGGCTAGCAGCGTCTTTGTAATCAAAGACGTGGCTCCCATCGCTTTTTACTACTGGCTTTTCTACTCTCTGTTTTTTCTGCATGTCTCCTCTTTCTTACTTTAAGGTATAACTGTTCCGTTAAAAAGGTATATCCTCTACATTAACTTCGTCGCTCCCGCTCTCTGCGGCTGCAACTGGTGTAGACTTCTTTGCCGCCTTCTTAGGTGCGGGTGGAGCGGACTGATCATCACCGGTAGGGGTGGCCGTCGCACTATCGTCGACACCAACGAAGTCGTCTCCACTCCCCGCTGGTTGCCCATCACGAGTGCGGTTATCCAAAATCATCATGTTTTCCGCAACTATCTCGGTTATCTCGCGCTGTTGGCCGTCCTGACCGGTAAATTTGCGCGTCTGCAAACGACCCTCTATATAAACCTTGCGACCCTTAAAGAGGAGCTGGCCGACGATCTCGGCAAGTTTACTCCATGCAACGATGCGGTGGAACTGTACATCTTCCTGTCGCTCGCCACCCTCGCCGCTGCTCCAGCTGCGATTGGTAGCCATACCAAACGTAGCAACGGCAGTACCCTGAGGGGTATAACGAACCTCTGGGTCACGGGTTAAGTTTCCGATAAGCATGACTTTGTTGAGTGATCTAGAAGACATATCCCCTCCCCTAAACTAGTAAAACTACTACCATAAACTATAGACCAATTCCTAAGCGCGTACAAACATATAGCGAAGTACTGCCTCGTCAAGATGGAGCACCTTGTCGAGCTCAACTTGTGCGGCCGTATCCAGAGATAGAACAAAATGCTCGTACGTAGCAGTTGCCTGCTTTTTAATGGGATACGCTAGGTGCTTCTCTCCCCAGCTCTCCTGTTTATTCACCTCACCCTTAGCTTTTTTGACGGCGGCCTCGACGAGCTTGGTGACACGCTCGACTTCCTTTTTATCCGTCTTCTCGCCAAACAAAATAGTCAATTCATAAGTACTCATGGGTATATTGTACCAAGAGGTCTCCGGACGTGCAACGGTCAAATTACTTCCCAATCATAAATTCCACAACATCCCCGTCCCGCATCACATAATCTCGCCCCTCAGTCCGCACGCGTCCCGCCTCCCCGGCTCCTTTCCACCCACCATGTCGCACAAACTCGTCATATGTACACACTTTCGCCGATATAAAATGCTTCGTAAAATCGGTGTGAATGGTACCAGCCGCATCCGGCGCCGTAGTTCCAGAAGGTATAGTCCAGGCTTTGGCTTCGATCTCCCCAGCGGTGAGAAAGCTCATAAGTCCCAGTTTGGCATATGCCGCCGCAATTAAATTCTCAAGACCAGTACGAGATATTCCCGCGCTCGCTAGGTATTCTTTCCTTTCCGCTTCGTCAAATCCCGCAAGCTCTTCCTCCATCTTTGCCGAAATATGCACAACGTCGTTATCCGTTATCGCAATCCCTCTTCCTTGCAACTTTGCGACAAAGTCTCCCCGCCGCTGTTCACCGTTCCCGATTTGCCCCTCACCGGAATTTAGCACCCACATTTCTGGCTTCGCGGTGAGAAGAAAAAGGTCTCGGCTCGCCTCCCGTTCATCGTCTGACAGCTCCACAAGCCGCGCAGAGACTCCGTTCTCGAGCCCCGCCATGAGCTTTTGTACCGCCTGGTAGCGAATCGCTGCATCTTTCTCAACTTTTCCCTTTGGTGGCTGCTGTTTCTCGAGAGTTGCAAGGTCGGCAAGCTGCAGCTCCGTCTCGATGGTCAGATAGTCTTCAACCGCGTCTCCACTCCCTGTCTGTACCACGTTTGTGTCGGCAAAGTCGCGCACCACGTGGAGGATAACTGATGCTTCGCGGATATGGGAGAGGAATTTGTTGCCGAGCCCCTCACCCTTGCTAGCACCTTTTACAAGACCTGCAATGTCGAGGAATGTCACTGTGGCAGGGACTATTTTTGTCGTGTGCACTATCTCTGCGAGTTTCGGTAGTCGCTCGTCCGGCACCGGCACCACCCCTACGTTCGGCTCGATCGTCGCAAACGGGTAGTTTGCGGCAAATGCTTGTTGCTTCGAGAGAAGCGCGTTAAACAGCGTGGATTTACCCACATTCGGCAGACCGACTATCCCGACAGACAAACTCATGAGGTGTATTGTACCCTAATGGAGAGGTCCGTCCCCTAAGTCTTACGAACTAAAACTCGAATACCGCTTCAAGGAAAAGAACCAAAACCATCGCGAAAGGAAGAAAAGAGCCGCAACTACCACGGTATACATCGCAAGCATGGTGTATGGTATTCGCCCCAGCAAATACTCGACAGGCACGCTCCCCATGAGAGTTACGGGAATCGCAATATTCACGAGTACCCCAAGCCCGCCGTGATATAGCTCTCGCGGATATTTGCCAAATCCCTGCATCCGTATCCAAAATGCCTCGCCAACCTGGAGATAATCAAACCAAAACAGGAGTGTCTGCAATACAAAGTAAAGAACATATACAACGATAAGCGCCAGAAACAAGACATAAAAATATGCCAAAATCTGCAACCCGTTTATCATCCTCGGTTCATTCACCAGTCCATACATAACCATTCCCGCTCCAACCAGTATGTTAGTGAGCTCTGGCAACCAGTACTTCCCCGAGGTGGCAAAGAGTTGCGAATCAATGGGCTTGAGCAGCATCATATCCAAGGACCACTGAGATGTCCCTCGGATCTCCTCAGTAAGGTCTTGCAATCGGAGATAAAAGATCATGACTGCAAGTGATTGGATCGCCTTGTATGTCCCGTACAACATATAGCTATCGTACTTAGAGTACCCCAGGAAATTCGACGTTTGGCCATAGAGCGTCTCGATAAAGATCATTTGGACAATCGCCCACAACGGTTGGGTAAAGGCCGCCATCCAGAATGCCTCAGGGTAGGCAAAAAGTGTCTTCACGTCAAACTTTAGGGACAGCAAGTAGTAGCGAAAGATCCGCCGCAGTCTTCCCATGCTAACCCCCTATCCCCTCGTAGCGCTTGAGCCCTGCACGCCAAATCAGACTGTATATGCCAAAACAAACGACAATAAAGATCACCTGCAACCCCAGCTCAAATGAGGCGTTGTCACCTTTACCAAGAAGCATCGAGACCGGTACAAAGAAAACATACTTAAACGGAAGGTACGCGGCCACTCGTTGGAAAAAGATTGGCATAAGCGTCAGTGGTGCAAGCATCCCACCGAACACATTCATACACGCCATCGAGGTATCGGCGATAGGCCATATCTCCACAAACCAAAATGCCAGAATTCCAATCGTTGCCTCGATTATGGCAAACAAGATCGCGCCCAACGCAAATGACACCATGGTCATAAAGATTTGCACACCGGAAAGTGAAACGGTTACGTAGCTGCGAAACATATACGTCACCACCGCCAGAATGGGGAGTGCGATAAGCAGCGAAATAAACTTCCAAGCCTGCTCTCGCACCATTTTCTCTAGAACCACGTTGTACGGCTTCACGAGCGTAATGTTCATCTCCCCCATCTTTATCGCCCGCCCGATCATTTGGGAAAAAGTTCCGGCGACGACGTACCATCCGAATGTCACGGCGAGATAGTACGTGATAAAGTCCCCGCGCGTATACCCACCCACCTCGCTTCGGTTGCCAAGGACCACAAACCATGCAAGCACCATGACGACTGGCGCTATTGCCCCCTCGATTATCCACAGGACCAAATTAGCACGGTACTGCAGCTCCGTCTGGATAGTGAGTAAAAAGGTACGCCAGTATTTCATACGTGCTCACTTCGAGAAATGCTCGAGGATAACATCCTCCAGCTTCATTTCTTTTATGTCGAGATTCTCCACTGGAAAACGCGTAAGCAGGAGGGCTGCCCGCTTTGCGTGGTCCTTTCTTGGTACAGCGATCGTCGCTCGGGTTTCACGCGAAGATACCACCTCCCCCACCTCGGCAAGTCGCGTAGATTGTACCGGCTTGGAGAACTCAACCATCAGATATTTATCTTTCGCATAGGTAGCCATCAGTTTCGCAATCGTCCCGTCGTACAACTTGTGTCCGTGGTTGATCATGATGACACGGCTAGATACCGCCTCCACATCCTCCATGTAGTGGGATGTAAGCATGATAGTGGTGCCACGCTCTCGATTAATTTTAATAAGGAACTCCCGCACCCGCTTTTGGGTTGCGACGTCGAGTCCTATGGTTGGCTCGTCCAAAAATAGTATCTTCGGCTCATGGAGAAGCGCCGCGATGAGCTCACACTTCATCCGTTGCCCCAAAGATAGTTTCCGCACTGGTGTCGCAAGCACGGGTGCTACCCCCAGTAGCTCAGTCAACTCTGCAAAAGCTTTGTTGTAGGTAGCGTCTGAGATACCGTAGATCTCCTTATTCAGAAGGAAAGCGTCGGTCGCGGGCAAGTCCCACCATAGTTGGTTTTTCTGCCCCATAACAAGTGAAATCTGCTTTTGGAAAACTTTCTCATGTTTTTGAGGAATATGGCCGAGGACATCAACCGTACCATTCGTAGGATATAAAATACCAGTCAACATTTTTAGAGTAGTCGTTTTGCCCGCTCCGTTCGGCCCCAAAAATCCGACTATCTCCCCTTCGCGTATGGAGAAAGTGACATCATCCACTGCCTTTACTGTCTTATATTTTCGATGCACGAGCGACCTCAAGGATGCAGAAAACCCAGCCGTCTTTTCCGGTACGGTGAAATATTTTTGTAAGTGATTGACGCTTATAACTGTCTTCTCCGCCATATAGCAGGCAATTATAGAAGAAACACAGGTTTAAGCCAATCTTAATTTTTCCTGTGCTAGACTAGCATTAATGGAGAACTTTGCACTCGTCATTGTCGGTATCACTGGAAATCTCGCCCAAATCAAACTCATCCCCACACTCTATGATCTTGTTGCTGGCGGGTTGCTCAACTGTACCTACTCAGTCGTTGGTATTGGTCGAACTCCCATGAATACCGCTCAATTCAAGTCCTACATTTCCGACGTACTCCACCGCCCCAACCGTCACCACAACCACTCCATTGACCCGACGATTGAAAAAAAATTACTTGACCACATGGAATACATTCCTCTTGATTTCACCCAATCATCATCGTACGAGAAATTGGCAAAAAAACTTACCATCATGCCAGAACGCAACCGTATGTACTATCTCGCAACATATCCCTCGCTCTATGCCACCATTTTTAAGGAGCTTGCTGCTCACAATCTTACCAGCCAGGAACACGGATGGGTACGAGTGCTGATAGAGAAACCTATCGGGGAAGATACGACTTCATCACGCGAAGTCAACAACCTCCTATCGCAGTACTTTGTTGAAGACCAAATTTTCCGCCTCGATCATTATCTCGGCAAAGAAACGTTGCAAAATATCCTAACGTTCAGATTTGCCAACGGTGTCATGGAACCCCTAATGGACGCCGAGCATATTGACCACATCCAAGTCACCGCTTCAGAAGATTTTGGCATTGGCGCCAGAGGTTCGTACTATGACGTCAACGGTGCACTAAAAGATGTTGGTCAAAACCATTTACTTCAGATGATTGCTCTCTCTACAATGAGTTCTCCTGAAAAGTTTGAAAACGCCGCTGTGACAGAAAAACGCGTAGAAGCACTCACGTCACTCATCCCTGAGCCAGAGAAAATAGTATTCGGCCAATACGAAGGATACGTAACCGAAGCAGCAGTCTCGCCACAATCAAAAACCGAGACATTCTTTGCATTCCGCACCCACCATCACCACGGGCGCTTCGCCAATATACCTATCTACGTCAGAGCGGGGAAATATCTCACCCGCACAGCTACAGAGGTAGCAATCGTTTTCAAAAATCCAGCGCACCGTCTTTTTTCGCACCTCGAATCAGGACTGGACCCCAACATTCTTGTGTATCGCATCCAGCCAAACGAAGGCATCGTCCTAAAAATGTTGACCAAAGTCCCCGGCCACGAACTCAAGCTCCAGGAATCTTTTATGCAGTTCTGCTACCGTGACGTCACCGCCAATCCTCTCCCCGACGCATATGAGCGGTTGATCGTTGATGCTTTCAATGGTGATCAAACATTTTTCAATGATGCCCCAGAAGTAGAAGCGCAATGGAAATTTATCGACCCACTTGTACAAGTCAAACAGAACCTGCCGATCCACGAATATGCACGAGGCTCGTGGGGACCGGAAGTAGCCGACGAGCTCATCCAAGCCGACGGCCGCTCATGGTACGAACCCTCCACCGTGTTTTGCTCTATTTAGCGACTTTGTGTCCACCAAACTTCCCACGCATAGCAGAGACAACCTTATCCCTAAAACTATCGGACTCAGCGGTAGATCGCTTCCGAACCTCGAGTGACTCGGCAATAATAGGTGTTTCAATATTGAATTCCTTCGCAGCCTCGACAGTCCATTCTCCCTCGCCAGTGTGATCTATCTTGGAGGATATTCGGGCCAACGTTGAGTCTTCAGTAAGCGCCTCTTGCGTCCATCCCACCAATCGGCTAGTAATAACCGAATTATGATTATAGATATCAAACGCCGCCGGGAGGTTAATATGGAACGGACTTGCGGCAAGTATTGCCGCTCCTTCGGCGATAGCCTGCATCATGCCGTACTCGATCCCGTTGTGCACCATCTTGGTAAAGTGCCCAGCACCCACATCACCAAGATATCGGTAGCTGTCCGGTGCCGCGAGCACCTTCCACAACTCTTGTAGTTTCTCAAACTGCCCCCGCTCCCCGCCAATCATGAGACACGCCCCATGCCGCGCACCGCTGGGTCCACCGGAAACTCCAACGTCCATAAAATGGATTCCGTTTTCGGCAAGTGCCTTCCCTCGCCGGAGCGTATCGGGATAGTGTGAGTTACCCCCGTCTATGACGATGTCGTCTTTTGCAAGAAGCGGCGTCAGTTGTGCCAAAAACTCGTCGACTACCGGACCCGCAGGTAGCATGAGCCAAATAATTCGTTCACCTGCTTGCATAGCACTGACTAAATCCTCAACGGTCGCGACAGTTGCCAGTGGGCTCGGTGAGCGGTTCCAAGATATCGCATCTATTCCCGACTCCCGCGCATGCTCAAAAAGCCCCGCCCCCATTTTTCCGAGTCCAATAAACCCTACTTTCATAACCACCTCCCAAAGAGAACAACGACGATAATAAGAGCGACAAACATCGCGAGCCACGCGGCAGTAGATACAACCATGGCAAGTGCTTCTTTACCCTTCTTTGCCACGAATAGCTGATACGGCCCCGATAAAACAATCAAAGCACATACAAGTACCGAGAACGACAACAAAGATAGCATAAGCACGATGGCCGCGTACGGCGGTATACCACGGAACCAATCGTTCCCGTGAGAAAGCACGATGGCCACGATCCCAACGTACGCCACCAACCCGCCCGCCGGCACAAATCCCTCACGAGAAAAAACTGTCGCTCGCTTTTTATGAAAAAACATATTACCTCCTTTACTTGAGTGTATCAAACCACTGGACGTCGCGTGCAACCGCCGCATTCCACCCGGTGGAAAGATTGTGGTCTGCTCCAGGGTAGGTAAAATACGAGACCTTGTTGCCGCCTGCTTTGAGCGCTTTCACCAAATCGTTCGTCCACCAGTACGGCACCAGCTGGTCGCCGGTCCCCTGCTCTACTTGCACCGGCGTCGTGATCCAGTTCCAGTAGTTGGCTATCGAAAAGTCATCTGCGTTATACTGCGTCTCAAAGTCTGCCACCATTTTGCGGAGCGCCTTCCCCCCATCCGCCTCCTCATCCATATAGACAAGAACACTATAGGGGAATGGCTTAGAGACCGGCGCCCACAGGACCGCTGCTCGAAGCTTGGGGATATTGCCGTCCAGCCCGTTCTGCTTGAGCCCACCCATAATTTCGAGAACCGACAGGCTTATCTGTCCCCCATTGCTATGCCCCCACAGATACACTCGCTCCGGATCTGCCAGACGCAGTGTGGGTATGCTGGCAAGGAGGTCCAGGATCTCGACTGGCCGGGCAAGGCGCGCACCCAAGGGGTCGGTATCGGCCGGGTCGCTCCCCCCATACCCGAGCATGTCGGGGGCGATGGTGAGATAGCCATGCTCGCTATAGTACTCGGCCGCCGGGCGCGTCCCGGTACCCGTCGTGTAGGTCGTCACGTCTGCATAGCCGCGCACCATGAGAATCGTCGGGAATGGCCCCACCCCGTCTGGTATATGGAGCTGGCCGGTCACGCGCCGTCCCGAGACCATGTAGGAAAAATCACGCACCGTATACCCTTTTCCTTTACCCGTCTCATCCCCCACCTGGATCGTAGAAGCAACCGGCTGCGTATTTGCCAGGCGGGTAAACGTGTATTTGGCGTACGGTAGTTCTACCGTCCTCTGCACCCCCTTGCCCGGCGACAGCAAGGTTACACTCCGGGAGTGTAACCAAAAATACCCGCTCACTATTCCAAAAACACAAAATATGGCAATCCCCAACACAGAGTAGCGTCGCATAGGCTTATTCTACCGCGTAGCCCTTAATTGCACCCTCAATTAGCCATCGAAGGTACTTCGGCGCAAAAATAGGCGACAAATGGCCGAAAGGTGTATCGTACGTTTCCACACCGATATCTTTCCAATATTTCTTGGCTTCACGGTATAAAACCAGCGTGTCCCCCTTACCTATTACCGGAGTTATTCCCTCGGTATGCAAACCATCAATGGGTGCGAATGCGTCTACATATACCGGCATTTCACTTCTGACTTTATCGCGACTAACAACCTCACCCAAACCGCCGGTAATAAACGCTCTCGCCGCATCCGGTGATGAAACGAGTGGTATGGTTCGGTCAAATTTCCCAAATACCAGCTGCGCCCACGAGAGCGCCATCCCACCCATCGAAAATCCGACGGCAATCATCGGTTGTTTCGACTTCTCCCTAAACGTTTCCGCCATCTTTGCTGCAAGAGCTGCACTAGTAGCCAGGGTGTATTCCATACCATGAAGCGTCCGGAATCGTGGTTCGAACGATTCGCTATCAGTGTGCGACGGCGCCCGCATATAGACAACATTCGCCTTCTTTTCCTTTATGTACTTACCAAAAAGAAGAGCTCGAATATGCTTATCTGTATCTTCATACGCTCCAAACGGGTGATGGTAAATGATAGTCGGTAATTTCTCGTCATACTGCTCATTCATGAGGTATGCCTTTGCCTCATAATCACTCTCGCCGCTCCGTGTTCCGGGAACAATAAAGGACCATTCTCGGCCGTTCTCATTCGGCACAAATTTCCCAATATCGGCACACTGCTTCAAAACCATTGGCATCTTTTCTGGATAAAACTCGGTGACGGGGTCGTCATCAAATATATAAAAGTGGCCGGACTCGACATCCTTCTTATGTGAATTGTGCCAAAACCCAGCTTCCCACGCATTTATCACTCGGGAGGAGATCTCGCTAAACTGCTTCATCGTTTACCGCGTAGCCTTTCGCCACAATCTCGTCACGGATCTTGTCCGCCTCCGCATAGTTTTTGGCCGCCCGCAGCTCCTGCCGTTTTGCCATAAGTTGCTTTATCTCCACCGGTATTTCTCTATCCCCTATACCCTCTACCCTATCCCCTAATCCCAATCCCAGTACGCGGTCAAAGTCATCTAAAAGGTCTACCTTGTCGTAGTTGGGGATATTGCTCTTGGCTACCTCCCACACGACAGCCAAAGCCGCCGGCATGTTAAGATCATCCGCAAGCTCCGCCGCAAAAGCCTCAGTATACTCAGATACCTTCGACAACTTCTCCTCAGATAGCTGGGTACGATCCCCCTGACTCGAAGAGGCCGCCTGATACGCAGCGCGGAGCCTGGCGAGTGCCGCAGCCGCGCCGGCAAGAGCTTCCCAAGTGAAGTTGAGCTGCTTACGATAGTGTCCAGTCAAATAAAAATAGCGGAGCGCCAAAGGGTCATACCCCTTACCCACCACGTCTTGCACCGTATAGGCATTCCCAAGCGATTTACCCATACGCCCACCATCAACCAGAAGAAATGCCCCGTGCACCCAAGTTTTTACAAACGGTTCCTTCCCTGTCGCGCCCTCTGCCTGGGCAATCTCGTTGGGGTGGTGTGTACTCCGAAGGTCTTCTCCGCCTACGTGGATATCAAACTGCTCGCCGAGATACTTCATGCTCATCGCCGAGCACTCGATATGCCAGCCGGGGAACCCTACGCCCCATGGGCTGTCCCACTCCATCTGACGGCGTACTCCCTCGGGTGAAAACTTCCACAACGCAAAGTCTCGCGGGTCGCGCTTCTCCGGGTTCGGCTCCAGCCGTGCCCCCTTCTTCATCTCATCCAAGTTCGAGAGTTCGCCATACCGGTGCCCCATGCGCTCATAGGCACGGGTATCAAAATAGATTCCGTCGCCTATACGGTAGGCAAATCCCTTCGTCTCCAGTTTCTGTACTAAAGCAATTTGTTCCGCAATATGATCAGTAGCTTTGCAAACCACGTTGGGGCGGGTAATATGCAGCATCTCCATATGGCGCATAAACTCGGACGAGTACGCCGCCGATATCTCCCACGCAGTCTTCCCCTCTTTTTTTGCCGCCTTTTCCAGTCGATCCTCACCCTGATTCGCATCACCTTCGTTGTCACCAGTTAGGTGTCCGACGTCCGTTAGGTTCATGACGGAGGTGACATCGTATCCCACAAATTTGAGAGCACGTGCCAAGACGTCAGAGAGAACATACGTACGAAAATTGCCGATAGTCGGCGTCGAGTACACGGTGGGACCGCACGTGTACATGCCGATCTTGCCGGGCTGTCGCGGTACGACCTCCTCTATCTGTCTGGTCAGTGAATTAAAAAGTTTCATATCTCCTCCATTTTATACGAAAAATCCCCTTCCGGGGATGTGTACGAACTGTCTTGTTTGTCCATCAAACTAGCAGGTACACTCCCCTCCATCTTCACACGGACAACAACAAACATTCTCTAGCATAACAGCATAATAGCATACTTGCCGTCCGCGTGATTTTCAGCCCGCAGCGTCGCTCTGGTGCGCGTCCAGAAAGCTGTGAGGACTGCAAAATCATGCGGACTGCAATAATTTTATCCCGCCCCCCAAGCCTTATTTTCCGCAGACGATGCCTCGCGTGCAGCTTTGACCGCCATATCTTCATCCTCTTTTTTCTTTACCTCGAGTTCCATCATCTTCTTCTCTTCTTTCTTCTGTTCCTCTGCCTGCTTTCGCTGTTTTTCCTTCTCCTCGTATTCATGTCGAGCTTGCTGCATGCCGCTCTCAAGCGATCCATCAAGTCCCCATTCGCTCTGCAACTTGTGGCGTATTTGCGAAAGCTCCAGGCTATCTTTCTTTCCCGAAAGAGTTTGGTATTTGTCGAAATCTTCCTTTGTCCGGAATCCCTTGGGATTATTCGCGTCGTCGCCTTGCATACCCTGCTGGGTAGCAGTCTGTCCGCCTTGTTCGAGCGCCTGCATCGCCTCATTTTGCTGCTGCGTCTGATTCGTCGGCGTCTGGCCTGTGACTCCCTCCAGTATCTCCCCCGGCACGTCACCTGCCGTCTTTGCAACGTGCTTCGCGAGTCCAGAGAGTTGCTGCCCAACGCTTTTCCAAACCGACATATCTACAGTATATACGCAAAATGATATAATCCGTATCCAATGGATAACGTCAAATACATGGAAAAGGCGATTTCACTCGCAAAAAAATCAAAAGAACCTATTCAATGCGGGGCCGTCATCGTAAAAGATGGCCAGATAATTGCCGAAGCTTTCAACACCCAACACGATGACTACGACGTTACAGCTCACGCAGAAATGCATGCATTACGGAAAGCCGGTAAGTTCCTCCAGCAAAAAAACTTAGGCAACGCCACCGTATACTGCACCTGCGAACCATGTTCTATGTGCTCATCTGCACTAATTTACGCCAGGGTGAATACGATTTATTACGGCATGCCAATCGCAAATATCGATCACGACTCCAAGCGTATAAAAATCACCGTTGAGGATATTGCGCGAAGAGCACCACGCCACACAAAAGTAATAGGAAAGTTTTTGTACGACAAATGCTGCGAACTATACAAAGAAAGACTTGAGAAAACAGCAAAGCTTACCCAAACCAAATTTTGGCAGCCACTATCAGGAAAACTACTATCAAGGAAAAAACAAACGTCCGTAGCAAGTCTTTTGTAACATATTTTTTTGCCAAGTAGCCAAACTCGTCTATATCTCGCTGCTCGGCCCGCTCCGCCACCTGCAACTTAAAGTTCTGCAACCGATACGATGATCGTACTTTCTCTTCTTTTGTCTTCTTCCGTGCCATAGCTACCCTGTGGAACCCTTATATTCCTTGTCACCCGCCATATCATCCTCAATAAGCTTTCTGAGATAAACCGCTCTCGGCAATTTTCTTTTCCGCGCTACCCAATCCAAATAGCTACCTATTTGTGGAGATATAAAGAAGTTAAACCGCGTATCACTATTTGTCTTAGCATACTCAATATATTCCTCTAGAGTACTTCTAAGACTTTCCTTCGTATACTCGGCAAAATAAATAACATCCCTACCATGGTTGATAAGAATATGAGGCTTCTTCCCAGGAAGATACAGTACCAAAACCTGCTTATTGTCGTTTAATGCTTCCGCTATTTCCTGTCCAACTCCAAACGAGGCAGTCGATCCTTCTACAACCACTAAATCAGCCTGCTTCTTCCTCTGACTCATTCGCTTCTGTACCTCGAGAGCCTCATCCACCGTTTGAGACGTTATATCCTCTTTATCCTTTCCTAAAACATGATCAGCCATGACGGTATGACCAAGATTAGTTAACACAGCAATTATCTCTTTGTAGGAAGTTTTCACTTCATCAGGTGCACTACTTACCGAAGCCGTAAAGTATATTTTCATATCTCCTCCATTTGGGTTATCATAGCACTCTTCTTGTCTCCATCGCTTGATGGAGCGTTTCGTCGTCGGCGTACTCAAGCTCCACGCCAGTCGGGAGCCCCCGCCCGATCCTGGTCACGCGGATGGCTGCAAGCTCCGGCTTTGTTGCCTTACGATCGGTTATCCGGTCCGCAATATAGAGTGCCGTTGCCTCACCCTCCAGCGACGTATTCGTAGCGAGAATAATCTCGGAGATTTTACCATTTTCCAGGCGTGTCAACAACGTATCGATATATAGTTCCTCGGGTCCTATATTGTTGAGCGGTGAAATAGACCCATGCAACACGTGATAGACACCGCTATAACTCCCCGATTTCTCCATGGCGATGACGTCCTGAAACGATTCCACCACACACACGAGCCGCTGATCGCGAGCGGGATTAGTGCACACATCACACTGATCTTCCTCTGACAAGTTATGACAAATGGTACACAGCTTCGTCTTTTTCTTAAGATTTGTGAGGGAGTCGGCAAACATATCCAAATCTCGCTGTGGCACGCGGAGAAGATAAAATGCTAGCCGCTGCGCGCTCCGCCTCCCTATACCCGGCAGCTTCTCAAAGCTAGTAGTTAAGTCTTCAACAACTTTTGGCAGTTTCATAGGTATATTTTATCAGCTAATCAGCACACCGGATACTCAGCAAGTCTGCGATCCAGATGACCAGCATATCGGCAAATCAGACATGATACCATCATAGTATGATCCACGATGTTACCGAGCTAGAAGTCTACAACAGGTCAATGGAACTCTTGGAACAAACTTATGGATTCTTGCGCAACATACCACGAAGCGAATACGACACCATCGATCAGCTAAAAAGGGCCGCAAAATCTATTCCGGCAAATATTTCTGAAGGGTTTGCGAAGCGCACATACCCAAAAGAATTTAAACGCTTTCTACAAATAGCTATAGGTTCCAGCGACGAATGTGTTACACATTTACGTACTCTATACATCACTGTTCCCAAACACCGAGCAACTACTCAAATACTGGCTGAAGAGTACAAAATACTCTCTAAGCGCACCAACAAACTCCGAACCAGCTGGATAGCTGACTAACAGGCTATGCCGACTCGCCGACTTGCTGGCGTGCCGATCAGCCCATCCCCCCACCAAGGAGTCCCTTGAGTCCGCCGCTCATCTCCTGGAGTTTTTTGGCCGCGACCTGCTGCGATTTCTTGATGGCGTCGTTTAGAACCTTTACGAGCCGCTCTTCATATTTACCATCGATAGTAACGGTCATCACCTTCTGATCACCAGACATAACAACGCGAATACCATCCTCTTCTACCTCAATGACTTCAGCTTGCAATTGCTTTTGCATCTGTACCGCTTGGTCGCGGATCTTCTTCAGTTGTGACACCTGTTGCCCCATTTGTTGGAATTTATCGAATACCATTTATACCTCCTGCTTTTATATGTACTTTTTACTCCCTCGGCCAAAGGCCGATCAGCCCTTGGCTGAAAATATCTCCTCAGCTGCCGCAATGGTATCATCCACCTCTCCTCCCTGCAACTCGGAGGCAGGCATATCTGCGGGCGTTGGTTTGCCAGCAATCTCCCCGATCTCACACATGACTTTCATTGGTTGTCCCACTGCTGTCGATACTAGTGCCTCAAGCCGGGACCGTATCTTCTCGGTCATAAGCTGCTGACGATGGAAGTCGTACTGCACCCGAATAGTTAGGGTGTCACCGGCAATAGTTGAAGGCGATGCCTTTGCAAGGAGCGCCCCCAGGCTCACACTATCCCCGTTGAGGTTGCCGAGGAGTTTCCGCCACACCTCGGCAGCGTCAGCTTCTACCTGCACACCAGTAGATCGGCTAGTCAGCTGGTCAGTTTGATCAGTTTGCCTGCTTGTCTGTTTGTCAGCCGTACCAAATTCTGTCTTTTCCGATTTATCGGCAAACTGATCCATCGACTTACCGATATGCTGAGCTTTCTGGCTTGCTGACTCGCTGGCTTGCTGACTCGCTGGCTTGCTGACCTGCTGATCTTCCGATTTCTCCGACTTGCCGACGTGCCGACGTGCCGAGCCGTCCTCGCCGCACCAGCTAACAATCGCCGCCTCGACTAGCACCGTCGGCACCTGTGAAAGAGCCAGCCTTCGCGCCGTATCGTCCAGAAGGAAAATAAGTGCCGCAAGTCGTTTATCACCAGTCGTAATCATCTGAACTCGAACTGCGCTCATGGTTGCAGTAAGGAGATAGGTAAAATCCACTCCAGAGTTCGCAGCTTCATGAAACCGAGTCAGCGCCTGTCCCAAATCGCAATCTATCATAGAGCTCGCAAAGGGCTGCACGCTGTAGCCAGCAACTCCCGACAGAACTTCTTGTATGGCAGCAACGGTCACTGCCATACCAGGCATAATCACTTGGTCGAGCACCTTCACCCCATCCCGAAAACTTCCGTCGACACTTGCAGATAAAAGCTCGAGTGCTTCCTGAGCGGCCGCTACCCCCTCACCGGCGACAACCCTGGCAAAGGATCGCTGCATCTCCTCTGGCGTCGCTTTGGTAAAGGCAATCCTCGTACAACGACTACTAATGGTCTCTGGTACCTTATGTGCCTCGGTTGTACAAAGAATAAACAATGAATGCTCCGGCGGCTCTTCGAGTGTTTTGAGGAGTGCATTAAAGGCTTCCGTAGTCAGCATGTGTACTTCGTCAATGATATAAACCTTCTTCCGAAGTATTGCGGGCGCCAGGCGTATCTTCTCTTTTAGTTCGCGAATATCATCGATCCCGCGGTTACTTGCCGCGTCAATCTCGACAACATCAACAGCACTTCCAGAAAGGATAGATCGGCACGCAGCACATTCGTTACACGGCTCTCCCAATGTTTTATCATTCTTCTCACAATTGACGATACGGGCAAGAATCCTCGCGGTGCTCGTCTTTCCCGCCCCTCGTGGGCCGGTCAGGAGATACGCGTGCGCTATCTTATTTGCTTTAACAATATCGTTCAGGGATTTGCGCACACTCGCCAGATCTAGTTCTTCAATGGTCTTCGGACGGTATTTAAGATAAAGTGACATACGAATTCAGTATACCAGCTAATCAGCTAGTCAGCCTGTCAGTAAATCGGCTAGACCGGTCAACCGGCAAACTGAATCACCGACCAGCCGACAAACCGATCTACCGACTTGCTGATTCTCCGAATATTTACTCGTGATGATACCCAAGAAGGTGCATGAGCCCGTGTTCGGCCAGGAATTGTACCTGTTGGTCGACCTTCACCTGCTTCTCTAAGGCCTCCTCAACTGCTACCGGATAGCACACCACAACATCTCCGAGCCGCAAAATGCCATCAGGAGAAGCCATAAACGGCCTATCGTCAGCGGGGTCGTTGAGGGGGAAAGACAGTACATCGGTCGGTCCCGGCAGGTGCATATAGAGCATGTGCAGCTCCGTCATCTTTCGCTTCCCAACCACCGACACCGCCATCTCTACCCCATCGGTAAGACGGTACTTGGCGAGCACGCTAGTGAGATGGTTACGAAGCGCAGCACGATCCAGAGGAAATTTTGCATCAGCCAAAATATTGATCGTTATCATAGCAACCAGATGACTACGTATAAAGCTCTTTTACAATTCGCGAAACCAATCCGCCATCCGCTTTACCCTTGAGCTCCTTCATGACAGCTTGCATAGCCAATCCAAAATTGTCGTAGTGGGTGGCACCGAGCACCTCTTGCACCTTCGTGCGCACCACACGCTCATCCATTTGAGCGGGCAAATAGCTCTCGATAAGCGCGAGCTCAAATTGCTCCGCCTCGGCCTGCTCCGTACGTCCCGCATCCGTATAGGCTTGAACACTCTCACGTCGCTTTTTAGCTTCACGTCGCAATACGTCAAGCATATCCGCATCGGTCATGTCTGGCTTGTCTATAGTTACATACCGCACAGCGGAGATAAGCATACGGATAGCCGAGAGACGCTTCGCGTCACCAGCCTTCATCGCGGTCTTCATGTCAGCTTGCAAGGTATCTAAAACGCTCATTTTTTCCTCGATTGCGACAGCTTTTGCATACGCTCGATGTATTTTTTGCGCTTGATCTCGTTGTTCTTTTCTTTGCGCTTCATGGCAGCGGTCACGTGGAATTCACGCTTACGCACCTCCCCGAGGACATCCTCCGCCAAAACTTTTTTCTTAAAACGGCGGATAACAGCATCAGTACTATCGTCTTTTTTTGCTTTAACCACGATTGGCATAAACTAACTACACCCCCTCGATTATCTTCACTAGGTCTTCAATAGTAAGCTGAGTCGGCTTCCTCGCCGCACCCTTATCTGACCCAGAAAAGAGCATGAGACCAGAGTTATGATAAAACCATCGCTCCGGTTCCAATTGCTGTATTTTATCATAGATTGGGTCTAAATTTCGCGATACGTCCGGCCGTAACTTGATCTTGAGATATCCCTTTTCAGAGTCGTGTATCACAACCATCGCATATCCCATTTTCTGAGCAATTTTTGAGACATCATCCGCACCTGTTTCAACCACGAGCGTCTTGCCCCAGGCAGTCGCTAACTCCCGCCCTGCAGCAATAGCCTCGGTACCCTTGTGAATGTCTTTAAGACGTTGATACACCCCGTCGAGCATGACAAACGCCATCCGGAGAACCGCTTCATTGTCATGGAGTTGTAGTCGGTGCAAGGCCGGGATAATCTCGGACAAAGTAAAGGCAAAACGGGGCTCCGCCGCTTCGGGCCAAAAACAGTCATGAAACAAATCTATCTCCAAAGCGTGGTGCACCATCTCTGAGAGTGACACATCAACCGACGAAACCTTTCCCTGCAAAACAAGGTCTTTCCACACCAGCTCGCTCGCACAGGTTTTAGTTGGTGCACCTGGTTGGTGATGGTCGTAGCGCCCAAAGCCGACATCCACATGCACAACGTCAGGATTACTATCCACTGGTTCGTTTTTATACGTAGTCGAAGCTGGGATAAACGCAAACTCCGCGTCGCCATACGTAGGCTGATCAAATCGAAAGAGTATCCACGCGCTCATGATAGCGTCTAGATCTGGATGTTGGTGGGTCACTATCGTCTTAGACATACGTTTATTTTACTACCCAAAAAACACATCTTTCACCGTAACCGCGACGAGGAGCAGTATAAGGAAGCCCATCCCCACAGCATTCACATAGCCCTCAACCTTCGCGACACGTTTGCGACCGATAAACTTTTCTAGAATGACCATCGCGACCCGCCCACCATCCAAGGCTGGAATGGGGAGCAAATTAAAAATACCAAGGTTGAGCGAGATGATAGCGGCAAATCGCAAAAGAGCGACCCATCCCTCGGCAACGGCCTGTGATCCCACCTGAACTACCTTTACCGGCCCACCCACATTCGACAGTAGTTCTTTAGGATGTGAAAGGATACCGATAAACATTACTGTCCACCCATACGTCTCTTTAAGTCCCTCCACGGTACCGTAAAACGGCGCCTGGTACCAAGGAAAATGTTTGTACGTCACAATCGGGAGACTCTCTACGGAGACTCCAAGGGCTCCCTGCCCCGCCGGTGGATTCTCTCTCGGTATTACTTGGACTTGTTTAGACGAAGGAGATACGGTCCCGTCTGCAAGCAAGGGGGCGACATAAAAGGTAGTCAGCTGTCCTTTATGTGCGTTCACGTATCGCACAAATTGATCAGCCGTCGTAGCTGCCCCGTCGGCGATCCCGGTCACAACATCGCCTTGCTTAAGACCTGCAAGATCCGCCGGAGTTCCCCTAACAACATCCGCCACAACGACTTGGCTCCCGGCGTACTGCGGAACCCCCAGGCGCGCATAAATGACGGAAAAAAGAACGATCCCGATAAGGATATTCATCGTGACGCCAGCCAAAAGAACCAAGGTACGCTGCCACGCCGGTTTTGCGAAAAAAGCGCGCGATCGAGTTGCAGGATTAAGTCGTTGGAAGAGTGTAGGGTCCTCTGTCTCCCCCATAAGCCGCACAAACCCACCGATGGGGAGCCAGTTGAGGGTATACTCGGTTTCACCAAGCCTGGTAATCGTCATGGCTTTTGGAGGTAAACCTATACCAAACTCTTCTACCTTTATGCCAAACAGCTTCGCGATAAGAAAATGACCCAGCTCATGCAACAATACCAACAGGGATAAAACAATAATCGTGACGATCATGTCACCAATAATACCATGAACCCCTGCGTCTACTCGTTATAACATCGAGATGGCGAGGATTTTTACGTTCTCACCCGTTTTACCGGAAACGGCTTTCACAAGCTGCTCCACGGTCTCGCCAGGGTTGCGGAGATAGTCTTGTGAAAGAAGTTCTGTAACATCTTTGGGTTTCATCGAAGCAACTTGCATCGCAAGTTCTTTGCCCAGGTGCTGAAAGTCCTCGGTCTTGGCTACAAAGTCTGTCTCGCACGCAAGCTTAATCAGTGCACCCACCTTGCCGTTAAAGTGCACATAGGAAAAGACGTAGCCCTCGGCGGTCTCGCGCTCGGACTTCTCCTCTGCACGCACCATCGCTTTTTGTTTGATCCACTCGCGAGCTTTCGCCTCGTCGCCTTTACTCTCGGTCAGGGCTTTTCGCACGTCCATGACACCAGCGCCTGTCTCTTCACGAAGTTTCTTTATCTGTTCCATGGTTATCTGCATATCTTGTTCTCCTATTTTCTAGATTCTCTCCCCGAGAAATCTATTATGCTTTTTTCTGTGCTTTCTGCCCCCGCTCGATTGCGCCGGTCACCGCTTTCACGAGCATGACGACCGATTTTAAGGCGTCGTCATTTGCAGGGATAACGCGCGTCAGAGGCTGGGGGTTAGCGTTAGAATCGGCAATGGCCACAATAGGTACACCACGGGCAATAGACTCACGCACAGCCGTTATCTCACGGTTGGGATCTACAATAAATATTGCCGCCGGTAGCTTTTCCATGGGAACGAGGCCACCATACATGCGAGTAAGACGGTCTATCTCACGTTTGAGGAGCACTTGCTCCTTTTTCGTGTATTTTTTATAGTCACCCGCTTCCATTTTCTTACGCATATCTACAAGCCTGGTTATACGATTCTTAAGCTGATCCCAATTGGTAAAAAGCCCACCAACCCAACGGGTAGTAATAAACGGTATTCCCAAGCGTTCCGCCTCAGATTTCACCGTTTCAGCAGCCTGACCCTTGGTACCTACCAAGAGGACTTGCCCCCCGTCTGCTACCGTCTGCATGAGATATCCGCACGCCTCGGCAAGCATGTCACGAGTCTTTATGAGATCAAAAATCTGTACACCGTTTTTCACCGCGTACACATACTCGTCCATTCTGGGGTTACGACGCTTCACAGAGTGCCCAAAATGTACCCCTGCCTCAAGCATATCCTTGAGACTGGGCAAGTCGGCAACATCGTACGACACTTTCTTTGGAGCTTCCTGTTTGGCAACCTTGGCTACTTCCGCTTCCCCATCCTTCTTCACTTCGACAACGGTCTTTACAGCTTTCTCAACTTTCGGTTTGGTGACCTTCTCGGCCTTCGGTTTTACAGCAGCTTTCTTTGCTGGCATAGTGTCTCCTTCTGTCCTCCTTGGGAGGACCCTCTCTAGAGATTCTTTGTCAGGAGATCATCTCTAGATGCGAAATAAATAACCCTGGAATTATATCACAATGTCCGTGGGTTCATGGGTGGAAGGTGCAAATTTTCCGCGATCGGGGATAAAGCCCATATTAACGCTGGAGCGATTGGCTCCAAAAAGAAACTACAGAACTTATCTTTTGGGCCGTGATCTCTATAGCCACCAGCTCTACCAATCCCGCCACCATCATTAGCGCTACCCGGTTGGGTATTAGGATCCTGGTACGTGTTCGCTAAATGTTGAAATTCCACTGCAAATAACATAAAAAACTCCTTTCACTAGACATGTGACGAAACAGAATTATGCGTAATAAATACACATCGGTCAATAGTTACAAAAATATCAAAAGAAATCAAAATAGATCTAAAGCATTTGCCATAAGGCAAGCGATCGTCACCGGCCCCACCCCACCAGGCACAGGTACAGCAACCGACGCCTTCTCATACACTTCTTGTGTCATATCTCCCTTTGGCGAGCCAACATCGAGAGCTACAACACCGTTTTTTACCATTCCCCCCGTAACTATCCCCGCCTTCCCTGTACAAGAAATAACAACATCGCCCCCTCGCGTTATCTTCGCCGGATCCGGCGTGTCCCACTCCACCTCCGCAACCTCTATCCTCCGCTCTCGCAAGTAGTGCGCCAGCGGTCTCCCCACAGAGCCTCTTGCTCCCACGACGACAAATCTAGAATCTAGTATCTCTCTTCTAGAATCCTTAGCAATTCTTTCCAGAACGGAAAGAATTGCGCGCACCGTCGCCGGCATAATCTTGGATTCTTCCCATCGTAATCCGTCGACGTCTTTTGTAAGTGGTATCATTTTGATATACTTAGAGGAGAAACCCCTAAGTGGCTCTGGCAGCGGCAGTTGCACCATCACGCCAGTCACATCCTCCCGCGCCCCCAATTCCGCGATCTCTGCTTCCAAATTTTTCACTTTTTCAGTGGTGTATTTTTTTACTGCAAAGTCTACCCCCACTCGCTCCGCTGCCTGTTTCTTGAGTCGTGTATAGAGTTCGCTCGCTGGGTCGTCTCCCACAAGAATACTTACCACCTTCGGTGCCCGTACAAGACTGGTTACGTGCGCACCCACCTGTTCTTCTATCTCACGTGCAAACTGTTTCCCATCAAATAACATACCTCCATTATATCGCCATGTAATATTGCATGTATTTTTGCGATATATGAGCACCGCCCAAGGAAAATCGACGCACAAGCAAAGCGAGTAAGGAAGATTTTCCCTGAAAGGAGCGGAGTCGTTAGCAAAAATATACGCAATATTAACAGGCAAATCACTTATCTTACGACTTCACAAACCAACATTTCCCCAGGTGGCGTCGTCCCTGGACTTCGTTTTGCGTCCGACAAGAACACTTGAAACTTGTTAATATAGGGAAATAAAAGAAAAATAGACGTCGCTGCCATCCGTATCCGCGCTTCGTACACTGATAGAAAGAGTTCTGCAAAAATCTCACGATACGGCTGCCCGGCGCGATATTTGTCGTAAAAGTCAGGCGGCATCCAGATTTTGCCGTTCCGGGTAAAGCTTGCAAACTTTTCCTCAAGTTGCTCTACCTCAAAGTCCAGGTGCCATACAAAGGCCGAGGCCGACAGTACCCACGCACTACGGGCAACAAGCGCGTTGAGAAGAATGTGAACATCTTCCTCCAAAGCATGGTTCCGTACCCCCGACTCATACGACCTGTCGCCTATGCGGTCTCGCCCGACATGCATCTTGTCTGCAGCCACGAGGGCCCATTGCAAGGGCAAACCGTCTGAGAGATTTACGTGGAGGTCCGCAAGCATTGGCTCTTCGTGAAAGAGAATAGTAAACATCGCAGCGTTCCACTCTTGCTGCCGCGCTGCGGTGTTGTAAAAAAGCCGCGTCAGGAGCCACGCAGAGTACATGGAGTGTACTTTTCGCGATACAAAATTACCAAGGTCATGGGTCATCCCCACGAGCGTTGCCAAGACTTCCGTCTCTGCGTCGTACTTACCCCCGTGGTTGCCCCAACTATGACCCGCGCGTTGTAAGAGCTCCACCGTATTTTGCGTTACCCACAATGTGTGCCGATCGGTATGATCGTTAAACCCATGCTTAAACTCAGAATCGAGGACAGGTCCCACATAGTCCCACGCTCTACCCATCGAGCCATAGAGACGTGAAAGTGCTTCACCCTTACCCGTAAGCGCCATAAATTGGGAAAAATCAAAGAGTTCCTTTACCTTGGGCACCTTGTGGTTGGTGAGGAAAGGAAAATCGTCTTTATCAAAGGGTATCTCATGCGCCGAAAGATATTCCCAAAACGGCTGCCCGTCGTCCCGCAAGAAATCCCGCTTCCCAAGAAATGGAGAATCTATGGGGATATTCCACTTTGGTACTGGCAAAACTTGATCGTTCATACTATGAGTTATTGTACGCCCTGCCCCAATACACATTCCTGAAACATGTTGGTATGTCTCGCAACGGTAGCGTTAAAAAAGCGAAGCCGTGTTCACAAAGAAAAATATTGCGCAGGATTGATCCGAGCACAAGATCGCTGCGGCACCAGCCGCAGACAGATCGGTTTTTCACTTGGGAATACGGCGAGCTTTTGTAGCGTGAAAGCAAAATATCACGAGGTATAATAATCATCATGACCAACTCCGCACTGCAAAAAACCGACCCCGAAATCTACAATCTCATACAGTCCGAAGAGGCTCGCCAAGAAAAAGATCTCGAGCTCATCCCCTCCGAGAACGTGGTCTCCGACGCGGTACGAGAAGCGGTCGGCTCTGTGCTCATGAACAAATACAGCGAGGGTCAGCCGTACAAGCGCTACTATCCCGGCAACCAGTTCATCGATCAAATCGAAAGCTTAACCGAGTCCCGTGCCTTGCAGGCTTTCGGCCTGGCAGATACGGAGTGGCACGTGAACGTGCAGCCCCCGACCGGCGCGATCGCCAACTTTGCCACCTATACGGCGGTCATGAATCCCGGTGATCGCATGCTGGGCATGAATCTTTACGACGGCGGCCACCTCTCCCACGGCTGGAAGCTGCCGGATACAGGTAAGCCTATTAGCTTCACCTCCCGCCTCTATGACACCCATTTTTATACGGTAAACAAAGAAACCCGTGTTTTTGATTACGGCGAAGTGCTGGCGCGTGCCAAAGCGGTACAGCCCAAGATCCTCATCTCCGGCGGCACCGCCTACCCCCGAGAGATCGATCATAAAAAAATGCGCGAGATCGCCGACACGGTCGGTGCCCTCTACATGGCCGACATTGCCCACGAAGCCGGCCTCGTGGCGGGCGGCGCAAACAGTAGTCCCTTCCCCTACGCCCACCTCGTCACGATGACCACCAGGAAAACGCTCCGCGGCCCAGTGGGCGCCATGATTTTCGCCAGTAAAAAACTCCTTGGTGACGACATCGCCGACAAGATCGACTTTGCCGTTTTCCCTGGCCTGCAGGGCGGCCCACAAAACCACTCAATTGCCGGCATCGGCGTGGCGCTCCACGAAGCCATGCAACCGGAGTTCAAGCGGTACGCAGCTCAGTGCGTCAAAAACGCACAGGCCCTAGCCGACGAGCTCATGAAGCTCGGCTTCGACGTGGTCTCCGGCGGCACGGATAAACATCTCGTGCTCGTCGACCTCCGCTCCCGCGGCTGGACCGGCAAAGACGCCCAAAACGCGTTGGAAAAAGTCGAGATCATTGCGAACAAAAATACCGTCCCCCTCGAGTCCGGCAAGCCGTGGAACCCTTCCGGCCTCCGCCTCGGCTCCCCATTCCTCACCACCCGCGGTTACAAAGAGAATGACTTCCTTGAAGTTGCAAGAAAAATTGCAGAAATACTAGCGAAAAATTGACAACTTACTTAGCCGTGTATGTGGTCTTCTAAATCTTCCTGAGCCTGAACGTTATCGCATTGCACCATATGGCCGTGCTCCATCGCTCCGTTCTGACAATAACGAATATCCACAACTTGAAAAAGACCTCTCCCGATTGGTGTTAGCAAACGAAATTCAGCCGGGATTTGGTCATAGGGAGTTTCACCTGGTGGATCTACCAACGCCCCCCTTGATATAGCCTCTTCAATTGTAATCATGTGAGGATTCTATCTCCTTTCAGCCAAAAATCAACATGCCGGCAAATATTTCCTCGCGTCTGAATGATTCGGATATGAACGTATAACAGCACCTGGGACTAACGAACCATTCTTCGCTCGAGTATGTATTGCCAGCAAGAAATCCCTAAACAAGTCATAATTGCCATTCTCACCAATCTCTTCGATTGCAGCCCGCTCCGTCATCCCATTTGGAACATCAAGTAATGTCTCATGCTTTATTCCTACCCACCCCAAAAATGCCAAAAAGTCTCCAAATTTCAACGCATCAGGTCTACCATGCAAATCTTGCAGTGCTTCCTCCGCCGACATACCCGACTCCTCTTTACGGGAACGGATGACAAAATTTAGCATCTCTTTTCTACCTTTTTCCGTAGCTAAGGGGTGTCGATTCATGTGTACACCAGCTGCAGTTGTACCTGTGTATATTTCTGGCTCGCGTTGCTTAATTTTTGCTACTTTACAACGGGCTGTTACAGCTGCAACAGGTTCAAACCTAAATGTACTCAATGCAAACCCAGAGACAATAGCACGAGTTACCGGTTCATTCTCACCCAATCCCCCAAACAAAACTTCCCACTTATCTAGAACAAAATCTCTTAAGTCACTTTTGCGATCACTCGCAGTCGTACCCCTCTTGATTTCAGGGAAATACACGTTGAGCCGTCTCAACGTGTTGCCATTATGGCCCTCTGCTATCTCACTCACAGCAGTGTCACCGGAAAGGGCTGCCAAGACTGAACCACTAAGGACAGCACTCACGACTTCCTCTGGCATATAAACTTCATCAGCTGTATCACTGAGAGGCACACCAGAAAGCTGCAACCACATGGCAGCAATTTGCTTTGCAGCTTTATCTCCCAGCAAATCATGTTGAGCTATCATCGTATCAGCCTCTTTTACAGAGAAAGGAAGCATTTTTACACTGTCAGGAAAACCGATTCCTCGTTGAAATCTAGTCGAAAACCTAGATTTATGCGATTTCCACAATCTACTTATATTTTGATCCGCCCTCGTTGCCTTCCACGGCGTGCCGGTAAAGTACAACGGTTGTGCCAAAAACATTTCAGTAGGAGTTTCAATATATGCCGCGAGCACCATACAAGAAACCCCGCCTAGCGGGGTCCTCCTTCATCTACAAAAACGACCGCAAGGCGGCCGTAATAAGGCATAATTTCGTTACAAAAAAACAACGAGCTACTTTCGTCTCTCATTGAGAGCTCATTATACTCACTTATTACATATTTTGTGAATGTATCAAACTAGGTCATTTCCAGAGTACTAGCTACTTTTTCGACGAGTTTATTTTTTGCCATCTGGTTATGAGCATAATCGAGTGCATCTGTGTCCACCATAAGTACCCTATACCGCTCCCTTGCTCCCTCCACCCACTCCCTGTTCACCCGTTTCATCGTGAGGAAATACGCTTCGTCCACTGTCTCGAACTCGCGCCGCGCACTCATCGCGCGCGCGAGGAGCACGTCGTCGCTCGCGGTCAGATACACGAGGAGGTGGGGCGCCGGCGCCGCGCCCCAATCCAGCTCATAGAAGAATTTTCGATACTCGCCAAAGTGCTCCTCGCTCATTCGCGCAAGTCGCCGGTTCGTTTCGGCGTAGCAATAGTCCATCTCCGGCGCCACGTCCTGAATAAAGATTCCGTTACCTCCTCCATCCCGTATCTGTTCCCATTTCCGGTGGACAAACCATTTTTGGCTTTCCAAGAAATTCTTCGCCGGGTCGCTATAGCTACCCTTTAGGTACGGGTTGTGTGCCCAGTCCTCGTAGCTCTCGGTGACCTCATGTCCTAGCTTTTGTAGTCCCTCCGCCAGCACTTTCACCGCCGTGGTCTTCCCCACTCGCATAGAGTCTGCGGCTATTTCAATACGCAGCCCCGCCCCCTGCCGTCGCCTACGCAAATACGGGAAATCGCTATGCCTCTGCATACACCTGGTGACAGCGCTCGCACGCCGGCTGATATTTATCTGCTGCACCCACAACTATCTCCCCTTCACCGCCGGCAAGCCGCTCCGTATAGGCAGCAGTTTCCCCACACTTGTAGCATTGCGCAGTGAGCGGCACCGCTTCGTCAGCCATAGCCATGAGGGTTGGCATCACGCCAAATGGTTGCCTACGATAGTCGAGATCGAGTCCAGCGGCCACGACATCCACCCCTTGCTCCAGTAGACTCGTAACCGTATCCACAATATCCGTCGCAAAAAACATTGCCTCGTCGAATATTGCCGTCGCCCCCGCTCCCAGTCTCGCAAATTCGTCACGCATCGCTCCCACATGCTTTTCATCCACTAGAGTAGCCGCAGTCGAGAGTCCGCTGTGGGCGTGGAGATGAGCGTCCTTCCCATATCGGTCGTCCAATTTCGGACTAAACACCGATACCTGTTTTCCGGCTTTCTGCAATTTCTCCGTATGCCGCACCAGCCACGTCGTCTTCCCCGCAAACATCGGCCCATATACAACCGTCAGCTTCCCTCGCTTTGCCATACCTCCCTACCGTACCGCAAATAGGTTTTCTCGCGCAAGCCAACTTTCCCACTCAAACTAGGGCAAAATTTTATCGAACTCTGCTATCATGGAACGTATGAAAGTGTTCCTTGTGCGTCTCGAAATCCTTTTGATTGTTCTTCTCGTCTTTTCTCCGCTTTTATATCTAGGGTTCAAGCACTTTTCTCCAGAAATAGCTCTTGCTCAATACGATTATGCTCACCGAAATGCACAATACCCAACACTTTCACCGCTCCATACAGAGGGTACGAACATTGTCGATAGTAACGGCAAGCCTGTTCTTCTCCGCGGCGTCAACCTAATCAGCACCAACTGGGGTAGTAAGTACGCCACCTGGAATCCGCAAGCGATGGCCACAGCCGCCCAGGACTGGCATGTCAACGTCATCCGTACCAGGATTTACGAAAGTGAATATTCCGCTGGCTACGGCCAGTTCTTCCTCGATCTTGAACGTGAAATTCTCGCCCCAGCCCGTCAAAATGGAATGTACGTAGTTATCCACCCATGGTTCGGGCAAAACGATTCCTTCCCCGACAAAAATGGCGAAGCCATGTGGCTCGCTGTCGCCAAGCGCTACGAGAGTGATCCCCACATCATCTATGATCTCCTGGCCGAACCCCGCGATGCTACGTTTCAGCAACTACGCGACGAATATATGCGGCTCATCCCCAAGATCCGCGCGGTCGCCCCCAATTCCCTCATCATGGTCACAGGTCTCGATTGGGGTCGCGACGTAAACGCCTGGCTCGCCAACCCTCTGCCGTTTGAGAACATCGTCTATCGCACCAATCCCTACAACAAAACCGGCGAGTTCGAGAGTTACTTTGGCCGTATTGCAGAAAAGTATCCCGTTTTTATCGGTGAGTTCGGTACCGAAAACGACCTCAGCATGACACTCCCCGACGTCAAAAACCTCTTAGGGTACGCAAACGATCTTCATCTTAGCTGGACTGCCTGGCACTTTACGGCCACCGGCTGCCCATGTCTGCTCTCGAACGAAAGCAGCTTTACCCCCTCTGCCTATGGTCAAGTTGTCAAAGCCGCGCTTGCCGGCACGACGTATCCATACCCCCAGCCTACGTTTAATAACGATCCCAGCAAGCTCTATGTCTACTCCCATTTTCTCGAATCGGGATTTGCCGACTACTCCTGGGGGCTCTCACTTAGCCTAGGAAGTACGGTGACCACCAACTTTCACAATGACGCCGGGCTTTACTTCAATACCTCCCGCCGTATTGTCCCTACCGATTATCAAACTTTCCATCTCACGCTGGATACTCCCCATCCTGAACTCTTCACCTTGCGGTTCAAATCCTACGATAATCAGCTGTCAAATACCTTTGACCTCAAAAATAGCGAGAACACCGTTCCCACTTCCGCGATCAACCTCGCCTCCATTTCCGGCATACTCATCGAAACCAAAGGCACGATACCAGATCCCACCCCGTTATCCCTCAGCAATGTTTATTTTCAAAAGTAGTCCTATAACTTGACATCTAGCCTATAGCGTGTTATGATTCGTGCGCTTTAACAGGCATAGTCACTACACACAAATTTTTCTTAGAAAGTACCTGTTAAAGACCTACCGCAGTAGCGGGCAGGAGTTAAAGGGGCGGCCTGTTAAAGCAATTTTTGCTTACGCCCCTTTAACTCCGCTCACAAAAGCGGATATGTACAAAGTGACACTTTGACACTGCGTCAAGTGTTGTCACCCAGTGCATAGCACCTTAACAAGCGAGATACAGCAGTACAGTAATGTGCTGCTACTCACCAGAGCACTAGTTTTGGTGAGGGTACTAAATAGTTCATGGAACTCTCCCTCCGGGAGAGAGCTCCCCAAATAGTGGATAAATTTTGTCCCCTGTTTAAGGAGCTCTGCTCCCCACGGTTAGCCCGTATCCCCCTAAGGAGTTTGAAATGAACGACACATCAACCCCCATTTCCGCGCCCCAGGCGCAAACCACCAACCACAACGGACGGTGGATCCTTATCGGCATCACAATTGCAGTTATTCTTTGCTGCTTTTGCGGAGCCGCTGGTACCGCACTTTGGTACCTGTCACCCAAGCTGAACGCTCTGATGCACTTCGAGACGGCTAATCCCCTCTCAGTCGCACCGGTCGCGCCAAGCAACTCATCCAACGCCGCCCCCAACGATAACGTCCAACCACAGCAAGACCAGCCAAAAAGCTTCCCCTCCAATTCTCAGCTCCCCGTTTGCGCCTTTGTTGGTGGCCGCATGCTTACCGGTAATGTTGGCATCGAGCTGGGCGGCTATTATGACGCAGCTGCGTTGGAGAAAGGGATGCCTCTCCAAGAATTCTGGAGCCAGGTCAATATGACTGGAAAGAATTCCATCACCATCAATGGGCATACCTACAAAATTCCCGCAGATTGGGAAGCCCTCAATGATGGTGGCGGTAGCCAAATCGTCGCTTGCCCAGATTCGTATGGCGTTTGGCATTATTTCCTTGCGTCTCGACAGCAATTCATGCTGACGAGTTATATCCAAGGAGATTCAAACGGCATAACGGGCTGGCAAAACGATTCTGGTGATCCAGGAAGTTGGCTGGGAACCCCTGGTGGAGAAATGGTGACATTTACTGAAGTTTCGGCATACAACATTCCTGCGGATATGACCGCTGATTTCAATGTCCTTCAAGACTTGATCTCAGTCGCTCCGCAAGTATCGCTAAGCCAAAACCTCGAAATTCATCAGATTTTCACCAAAAAGTAAACAAACAAAAGCGGCCCGGAGGGTCAGTGTAGCGAATGCTACGCTGACCCCATGGGTCACGTACCGTATCTCGCTTTTGTTTGCAAGTTTATAAATAAGTTTTATAAGCTTACAAACAATGAAACAAACAATGTGGAGCATTACCAAATACCTCATTCTTCCCCTGGTACTCGCAGGGGCGTTTTTTGTCTGGAGTATCCCTCGCATAACCAGTGACTACAACTTCAACAGCGACGAACTCATCTACCTCTCCCGCTCGGTCTACTGGGATGCCTTCGTCCACGGCGACTTCAAGAATCCTATCTGGTCCGAGTGGGGCGCCTACGACCAGCCCCAACTCACGAACTATATTTACGCCGCCGTCCCCGGCGACCGCTCCCTGCTATCCCCCCAGAACTCACCATGCAATGACTCTGGTACTTCGTTTTACAACACCTGGTCGTGCCTCGACGGCAAACCTCTGTCTTCCTGGGATTCTTCCCCACTAAAGACTATGGTCATTCGTGCCCGTGCCCTTGCCCTTGGCATCTCGTCACTCGTCATCGCCACCACCTATCTCATCGGTCTTGCGCTCGCCGGGCCAGTAGCCGGCGTTCTCGCCGCCCTCATGCTCGGTTGGTACTCATTTTTCAAGAACCTAAGCACTATGACCATGATGGATCAAATCCTCTTGCTGTTTACAAACCTTATGCTCCTTGCCGCGCTGCGCTTGTGGCGCGGTCGTGGCAACCTCGCTACTTTCGCACTTCTCACGCTTAGCGCCGGCCTCGCACTCGCCACCAAGCTAAGCGCCGCCCCCGTCGTGTTCCTCATCTTCGCCCTCTCGTTTCTCCAAAACCGCCATACTCTTGGCAAATTATTCGCAAGCGGCGTGCTTGCCCTCACCATTTTTGTAGTGCTAAACCCGTACCTGTGGCCAAACCCAGTCACTCGCCTGGAGAGTATGATGTCCTGGCGGCTCTCCCAGTCCCAGCAAGAAATTGCGGCCAATCCGTCTGCCGCACTCCCCACCCTTACCTCGCGCCTCGTCTATAGCTACCACGAACTCGCAGGATCGTGGAACCAGCAAACCGTCCTTGCTCCTTGGTTTGCCGGGCTCATAGTGATGGGATTGCTCCTGCTGCTCCTAGATAAAAAACGCAGTCTTTGGGCCATTTTTACAATTGGGAATTTGGCTATTACGCTAAGCTATCTTTCTGTCGGCTGGAATCGTTATCTCCTACCTGCTCTCATTCCCCTCATAGCGACAGCCGCGTGCGCTCTGCCCATGGCTCTACGCGCAATAGTTGCCACCATGCGTCGCAATAACCTAAGGCCACTTTTATTGGCGCTCACTGGTCTTGTCTGCGGCATAGCTTTAATCGGTATCACTCTCTGGCTTGGAATAGTCCCTGGGACTATCTTGGCAATTACCATTTTTCTAGCTCTACAGGGATATCTCGTCACCCGTGCTATGCTTTATGGTTTTAGTTCTCGCAAAACGAAAGCGATCCCCCCGCGAGAGCCACAAAAAACCTTTTCGCTCATTGTGCCGGCCAGGAACGAAGAGAGCGTCATCGGTAACACAATTGCCTCGCTCTCCCACCTTGACTACCCCCACAACCTATATGAAGTCCTGGTTATGATCCGTGCCGATGACCATACGACCCACGAGGTAGCTGCACAGGCCATCAAAAGAAGTGGTGCAGGCAACATCCGCATTGTAGCTATAGACGGCGACGCCAACAACAAAGCCTATTCTCTGAACCTTGGGGCTCATTTTGCCAAAAATGAGGTTATCGGCATCTTTGACGCCGAAGACGAACCCTCACCCGCCATCCTTCGAGCGGTGAATAGCCAACTCCTGGCCAATCCCCAGGCAAAGGTTATCCAAGCGCCAGTACACCTAGTAAACCTCAATGGCTCGTGGTTCTCCGGGCTAAACGCAGTCGAGTACTACTTCTGGTTCCGCTCCGTCTTGCCATATCTTTCCCAAAAAGGCGCCGTCCCCCTGGGTGGAAACACCGTCTTCATCAAAAAAACGACCATCCAAGAACTCGGCGGATACGACGAAAACTGCCTCACCGAGGATGCTGACCTCGGTATCCGTCTAGCTGCTGCCAAAATCCCGGTTGCGGTGATCGATGACCCGGCGCTCGCAACAAAAGAGGAAACTCCGGAAAGCGAGGTTGGTGTTATCCGTCAGCGTGCCCGTTGGGACCAAGGGTATCTCCAGGTGGTAGAAAAAGGGAACTGGGAAACACTGGACGGAAACGGCAAGCTTTACGCACTCTACACTCTTACCCAACCCATCTTTCGCCACCTAAGCTTCCTCAATATGGTGCTTTGCCCGCTTCTTGCGAGTCTGGGGTATATCCCCCTCTGGGTTGCACTTATTTCTTTCTTACCGAGCTACTTTCTCCTTATGCAATTCGGCCTCTATCTCCTTGGCCTTAGCGACCTCGCCAAACTGCACCACCTCCATCTCTCGATATGGCGATATCTAGCCCTGATCATTGGCTTCATTCCCTATCAAGCACTCCTAGCATTAGGGACTACTCGCGCCGTCGGCAAATCAGTACTTGGCGACAGAAACTGGGACAAAACAGAACACGTTAACGCTCACCGCCCCCTTGCTATACTAGAAGCATGAAAAAGTGGCTTCTCGTCTTAGTGGTTTTTGTCACAGCCTCCGCGCTCGCGCTCTATAACATTGCTCATTTTCCCAAAATGGTGGGCGACGAGGGTATCTACGTTTCCCAAGCCTACTGGCTCACGTTCCTTGGCAAGCTCGGCCCCTATACCTATTGGTACGACCACTTTCCCCTTGGTTGGTTGCAAATCGGTCTCTGGGAGCGCCTCGCCAGCGTAGCAACATTCTTCGGAAGTAGCGTCCTCTCTGTGCGGGTTTTTACGGGCCTAGCGCTTGCAGGTACAGCCACATTGCTCTACTCACTTACTCGTCAATTTACTCACTCAGTTAAGTACGGACTCATTGCCACCACGCTTTTTATAACAAGCCCTCTCACCTTGACCTTTGGTCGGATGGTACTTCTCGACAATCTCGCCGTTTTCTGGCTGCTCCTTAGCCTGTTACTTCTCGTCAAAGATCCACAACGGATCAAGTATATTTCTTTTTCCGCCCTATCCATGGCCGTCGCAGTTTTGACAAAAGAATCGCTACTTTTTTACCTCCCCCCCTATTTACTGTTGGTTTGGACCCTCAACAAAGACAACTTCAATCGTCGATACGCTCTCATGATAAGCTTATTAACTGCCTCCTTTCTTCTCGCCTTCTTCCCCCTTCTCGCACTCTTAAAAGGCGAACTTGTTCCGCACACAGGCCAGGTATCCCTCCTAGGAACTATCGCGTTTCAGGCAAGCAGGGGGACAGGTAAATTCTTCTGGCAGGTCGGTTCTCAGTTTCGCACTATGCTCCCCATATGGCTCGGAATCGACCCGTTCCTACCTATTCTTGGAGTTATCGCCACAATCTGGCTATGTCTACCTCAAACTGAACTAAAATACAAAATCCTATCCCTATTTACCCCTTTTTTCCTTGTCTTCCTCGCCCGCGGCGGCCAAATCTACGACTTCTATGTGATCCCGCTCTTACCACTCCTAGCTTTAGACATAACCCTTGCAGTAAAGGGCCTCGCACAAAAAACCAACCTCCCCGCAATTCCCTATCTTCTTCTTGCCTCTCTGCTTACCTACAACGGCGCGACGGCCACATATATCTTTACTACCAATGCTACCGCACCCCAGCTACAGAGCCTTGTAGCACTCAAAGAACTACCCGCAAGTTCTGCAATCGTCGCCCCTGAATATGTATATCTTGACACGTACTTAAATAATCCAAAGAGGACGATTGAGTGGTACCAAAAAGTCGAGTCTGATCAAACTGTCCGCTCCAACATGCCCCCAATCACCCACATCCTCGTAGATGAGCAATTCTCTCGCTCGCTCGCTGGCGGTGAATTACCTTACTTACAAAGCCTTATACCGGAAAAAGCCAAACCACAAACGTTTGGCCGTCAGTTATCGCCAGGAGAGATAGTTCCGCCTTATACAAACGAATACCTTAGTCTGTATTACCTTGGCAATGACACTATAGGATCCGTAAAATCAGTCCTTACTTTCGACACCAACGATCCAGCCTTCCTCACGAAATTAGCTGCTAGCCATCCATATGCAGTACTAGTAACCAAGGAGAACTTCCAAAATTCAAAAGATCTACAATCATTGCTCCAAAAACTCAGGTCGTCACTTCCCCATACACTTATAATTACTTTCCAAGACGGAGGTACGGGCAATACCATCCCCTGGGTACTTGCTCCTACCCGCGAGTTTTTCAAGTCGGCAGGCGAAGCCGCAGCCGCCACGCAAGAGAAATCTAAAGCGCTTGCCGACCTCGGCTTTACCGGGGCAGTAATAACAACCGCTACCGATACCGACAGCTACCTATCGGCTATTGTAAATGCTGCCCAGCCTTATTTGACTCCAGTACTCCACTTCACCGGAGTGATCGTCCAAAGTACCGCACCGATTATCGTAAAAAGCTCAGAAGACGTTCAAACACTAAAGGCCGCCAATTACCCTGGAGATATTCTTTTAATTAGTTCCCAAAAATAAGGGTTACAACCTGCCCTCGTGTAGCCCAGATTTCCAAGGTCAAGAGGCTTGCACTTTACAGGGATCATCCCTGTAAGATGTGCCGCTAATCAGGTAGCAGGTATCCGAGCCTGCGAGGACTGTCCTCGTAGGCGGGTATCTGATACCGTTTGCCGCGTTGCAAACGCCTATTTAAAATGCTTTACTACAGCTATGACGCTCACCAAATCTGATCGCACAAGGTTGGTTGAAGAGATGAAAGAAGTTTTCGTCACCAAAGAAGAACTTGGTCAGGCAATCGCAGATTTAGTCAAACAACTACCTTCAAAAGAAGAAATGGTTGCAGACAAACTAGAGTTACTAGCTGCCATTAACAAAAAGGCCGAGGATGATGCTGCCCATTCGCAGCTCCACCACGATCTAGGTGAAGACGTACCGAAATTGCAACGCCAGCTAAAACATCTTTACGGTGTTCTAGACATTCCGCAACCAGCTCTTTAATTTTCAAGGTGCCAATAGCCTATAGCTATTCAATTGTTAAGCACAGCCAAGTGCTCAGGGGTTTTGCGCTGAGTGGGAATGTTGTAAGTGGGCCCAGGGCAAAGCCTCCAAGTGGTCGAGAAAAATTAGCCGAGAATATACCAGCGGTACGAAAATTTATAGAGGATGGTAGCGACCGCAGCCACGCCACCGACGATTAGTACGACTTTCCAAAATAGTACCGGATCTACAGCAGTGTTTACGGGCTGGTGCTCGACCGTCACGGTTGTCGTGGTCTCGCCACAAACAGACCCGCCACCGTATACGGTAGTGCAAGTCGATACAGTCTCTGCGTGAACGGGAGTTGCGGCAACGAGGCCGGCAACCAAAAGTGACATCGCTATAAGTCGTTTCATGCTGCGGATTATAGCAATCCAGGGAGATTTGTCAAGTGTTATAGGATAATATTAGTTTAAGAGCTTTGCGTACACAAAGTACCGCACCGGCGAGACCAGGAATTTACAGGTGTAGAGAATAAGATCGGCAGAGTAATCAGTTATCTCCGTCCCCTCTGTTAGTGCCTGCACTTCGTAGACATATTGGTGCTGATCCCAAATCACGCGGATCTTATCCCCTGCCTTCACGTTGGGCAGGTTATAGAACGAATTTTTTACCCGAAAGTCTTGGCTCCAATCGAGATATCCGAACCGGTGCGCTGCTAAGATCACCGGTTTGCCGCTCCCATCTCCCGGAGCAGCAAAGTCCGGTACCCGCCACACACCTTTTTTGAGAGCAGTCTCATAGTCACTGTACGGCGCCTCCCATATAACGGTATCCACCCCTATCGAGGGTATGGTCACGTAGTGGCCTTCAGGGAGGGACACATCCCGCCCAATGTCCGTCGACACTGGTACATCTATCGCGGCATGCCCCGCCGTGCCGCTCCGAAGCTCGCTAGAGCGCAGGGCGGTATCCGCCAAGGCTTGTGACAATATCTGTGATGTGGCCGGCCGCACGGTGTAGTACGCGTACGCGGCCACAGGGAAGCCGGTAATGACCAGGAATAGCCCCCACGCGAGTACCGCCACGCCCAGGAATACAGCCGCGACCGTCGACGGTCCCCGCTTGTAGATGATGCGATATTTCTTATCTATCTTCCGCTTCCACTTCGCCAAGAATTTCATATGACCATTGTAGCGTAGAAATACAAAGCGGATGAGGTGTGTCTCAAGTTGCAAAAAGTATTAAGGCGAGTGTGAAACAATTTTTTCGTACGCTTTAAGAAAAGTCGTACCGGGAAAGCCGACAAGCAGAGCAATTTTCAGCGCGGAGCGTCGAACTGGTCGCCAGTAAGCTGTGAGCACTGCAAAATTGTGGCGCTTGTCGGCACAACCTCAAATAATTTTATGTTTCTTCAGCGCCGCCAGTATCTTCCCCTGTACCTTCTCTATAGATAAGAGCTTCCCCCGAGCATCGGTACACTTGATAACTTCCCAGTGAGGATATTTTTTAGCAAGCGACAGATAGAGCCTCAGCACCTCTTTTTGGTAGCTTACATCGGCCTCGTTGATATCTTTCCCTTTCCCCTTCATATATCCACGTCCCGCCTTCTTTTCTAGGAGCTTCTGACTTATCTCGACCGGCACGTAGAGGAATATGACCACATCCTCTTTGGGTAGTTTGTGCTCCTTGTACTCCATCTCGTACAGCCACTTGAGGAATTCTTCCCGCTTATCCTTGGGCATCCGGGCAGTCTGGAAGGCCATACTAGAGGTCGTGTAGCGGTTGGCGACAACCACGTTTCCCTCTTCCAGCCAGTCGATGAGCTCGTCCCTGGCAGTCAGCCGGTCCATGGCGTAGAAAAGCGAGGTGAGGTATGGCGAGGCAGCGTTCAACCCACCGAACTCCCCCTTCAGGTACCGCCCCACCATGCGGCCGTGGAAAGAGGTGTAGTACCGGGGAAAGTCGATGTATTTATTCTTTTTCTTGTGCTCATCGAGGTACTTGAGGAGTAGCTCCGTCTGCGTCCCCTTGCCCGAGCCGTCCGTTCCGTCTATAACGACGAGCTTCCCCTTCCGGTGGTTCATCGAGGCAAAGTAGTCGAGATTCTGCTTTAAGACGGTGCGCACGTTACCCCTGGTGTAGTGAGCCACATATAGTTCAGGATGCCCGGCAATCATGATTGGTATTGGTGTTGTCGCATCCTTATAGTAAAGCGCGAGCACTGGCTTGTTCTTGGACAGTGCCTGCTCCATGAGGAAAGCTGTGCCCCACGAGGGCAGTGTCACGTCTGCAACCATAGCGTCTGCCTCATCTATCCTCTTGGCTTCTCGCTCAAAAAGTTCTTGTGGTGAAAGGCCATCCCCCACAGGGGTAAGGGGATCAACAACTTGTTCCGAGATAATCGTATGCCCTAGTTTCTTTATCGACGCCACAACCTCTTGATACACAGGTAACAATGACCTGTCTAAACTAAACGACGCGCCAAAATAAACCTTCATAACCTCCCTATAGTACTATTCCGGAAGTTTAATAGCAACCAGATCAAACATTAACACCAACTTTACGCGCCAGATCCAAAAACACCGGCAATTGGCTTTTAGGTACTCGTGGAAGTAGCCCTCGATAATACGCTTGCCAATACTCAGCCAAATTCCCTGTTTCTCGTTCGCATTTTCTTTTTCTTTCCTGAGAAATTTCGTAGACTCTTTTTGGGTTTCTTGCGGACAGTCCGATCTTAAACGGATCGTATTTATATTCCTCACCCTTCCGTGCCACCAACCAGAATCCAGGTGCCACCGTCCATCTTCTTTCTCTTGTCGTCGCCCTGGATCTTCGCGGGACAAATTGGAGATCTTCTATCGCATAGCCCAGATCAAGCAGATGTAAAACAAGTTCGTTTACATCAAGATGTCCAGCAAAACGCTCAAAACCCTCCGGCAACACCTCCCGAAGCTTATACAACGTTCTCAAAAGCTCCACATCTTCCGTCCAGTCCACCTCAAACTTATGTGGCCCAACGGCCCCAACGGCAAATGCTCCCCACGGCAACCCCAAACCCCCAAACGCTTCTTGATTTACCTCATACCTTCTTCTCCAACGCCGAGATGACTCTGCCCAGACTTGAGCAACCAATAAATCTTTCCGACTATACAGCTCCGTATACACTTGATCGGCCTGCATAAAGTCTGCGATAAATAGATATTTCCCTGGTACTAGCATCATATCGGCAGCCTCAAGTGCCATCTTCCAACTATCTCCCAGCAGACTCGGAAATACCGCTTGAAATCGTATAGCGTCAACAGCCTCTAAATAGGTCAAAGTATCCCAAGCTATTTCTGGGGCACCCAGACCAAAAAATCGTACATCGCCTTGTGATCCAAAAAAATCCATTCTTCGGCGGGCTGCATCAACAGCGTGTGGGTTTATCTCGTATCCACCCATCGTAAAACCAAGGTTATGGAGACGTTCTGCGTCACTCGCCGGCCCAAAGCCCATGTCCCACAACCTACCCCGCCCGTGCCGCATCCACTTCCCATTCACCTCTCCCCACCTATCAGGATATCTCACCAGTATTTCTTCAAGAGGAAACTGCACTGTCGAGGGAATTTCAGCAGGGTTGACATTCACCAAAGTCTCTACATGTCCAAGTACCATTTTTTTGCACGTACCCAAACTACTCGAGCATTAGTCCCACATCATACACCGTCTCGCAAGACGCGTCCGCACCTGCGTATTCTCCACCCACGAATATCGTCCTCATGCCGACGGCTTTTGCAGCATCCACATCCACATCCGTCCGGTCACCGACGTACACAATCTCCTCTGGTTTTAATTTCAGAGCTTCGATCGCGGCGAGGAATGGTGCCGGCTCCGGCTTCACCCACCCGTGGTCATAACAAGAAATAAATGGGTCAAACCACGCTGGCCGCAGCCCGAGATGCCGGAATTTCCGCTCAATTTGCTCACCCCTCCCGTTCGATATAATAAACAATCGGTATTGCTTCCGCAGCCCGCCCATAAGCGTGACGAGTTTCGCATCGCGCTTTACGTACTTTTCAATAGGTATCTCATCCCAAATCTTCTGAAATATCTCCTCCCCAGGTAGGCCAAAACTGTTCAGTGTCATCGTATTGCTGCGAAGTTCCTCCCGCCTGGCAAGATACTCCTCGACGATATCGTCGGGCTGCTTCCCCAGCCGCCTGGCCGCCTCGGCGATGATATCCATCCCCACCGCCGACTGTAGTTCTTCGGAGGAGTGGTACAGTGTCCCGTCCACATCAAACCCCACCGCCTTTATACTCGCAAATTTATTATGTAGTTTGACATCACTCATCGTAAAGACTATACCATAGTTTACAGGGATGATCCCTGTAAACTATCATGCCACCAAAGAACAGTCAAAAAACCTACGTCGATCACACCTATTATCACATCTACAACCGCGGGGTGGAGAAACGCGATATTTTTCTCGACGAAAAAGATTACGTTACTTTCCTAGGGTGTCTTAAGCTCTACCTTACCCCATCAAAACCAGTAGACCATCGCCTTGCCCGCACTTTACAAGGATCATCCCTGTCAGATATCCAAAAAGTAATCTACGCCCCCTCTCGCCAACCAAATAACCACGAAAAAACTATCGAGCTCGTCTCCTACTGCCTCATGCCCAACCACTTTCATCTTCTGTTACGACAAGTAAACAAGGACTCCATGAACCGTTTTATGCGCTCACTAGGAACTCGCTACTCCATGTATTTCAATAAAAAATACTCCCGAGTCGGGCATTTATTCCAAGGCATCTACAAGGCAGTAATGGTAGAGCAAGAAAACCAATTTCTATGGCTCACAAAATATATCCACCGCAACCCCCTAAAACTGGCATCTTACAAGGATGATCCCTGTAAATTAGCCGGTTATCCGTATTCAAGCTACAAAAACTACCTAGGCTATATACATCAACCCTGGGTACATCCCGAAAACATCCTCACATACTTTTCGAAAACGAATCCCAAGAATTCGTACCAACATTTTGTCGAGGAGCCGCTCGATCTAAAGTCCGGCAATAAATACTTAGTCTTAGAGTAGCCACCTTAAAGGGTACAGGAATCATCCTTGTAAACTAGGCCGGATCTTGCGAGTACCCCTCGCCGCGCGCAATCGCCTCCTCTGCCCGCTGCAGTTCCGTCCCCACATACATCGCATGTGCAGGGATCTTCACGTACTCCCAATCCGTTATCTGCCAAGCCACCTCTTGTGCGGTCCTGCCCTCAAAAACTTTCAAGGGTGCACCGCCATCCGGATCCGCCAATGTCACCCTGATCAGTTTTTTCACCTCCCGAGGCATCCGCTTCAGCTCTCTCGCGACCGCCAATCCCACCGGCTGGCCCTTATATCGCAAGCTCCATGTCGGCCACACCTGAGCATCCTGCACGTCTATGACTTCCACGACAAAGTTCGCGCGCTTATCGAAATCAAAGTGCACCGCCGGGGTGTAGCCGGACTCCTTTTCGTACCAGTCCATAAGCAGGTTTTCGACAAGCTCCCAGTCGTCGCTGTACATGTGCGCGCTGTGGGTGATCATGGTTAGCGGCCCCATGCCGTACCCCGCACTGTCGGCAATATCTTTCTGCAACTTGCGCAGAGCAAAGGTATTCCGCGGCCAGCCATGAACCATGTCTTGCGAACGAAAGTGAGCTGTCAAGAAAAATTTGCTGTCCTGCACCGACCCGAGGACCATAACCAAACATGGCGTGTCGCCGTTGTTGGCCCGGCTCCAGTCCAGTTTGGGGTCGGTGGTGATGGCGAGCATTTTCTTGCTATCCGGCCGATTTTTAAGGAGTTCTTTCATCTGCTGTATCTGGTCCACGCCAAAGTGGAGGCGCATTCGCCGCCCGTAGTTATAGGCGACACCAGGTACCTCGCGGCTGGTCATGATCTCGGCATAGTACGCCTCGAGCTCGCTCCGCTCAAACGGCAGATACTCGGGGAAATATACGCTCGTGGGATCTTCTTCCTCAACGACCGCGGTGAGGTTGAGGATTTCTTTGAGCGAATTATCTTTGCTATATCGGGTGTGTTTGGGCCGCCCGTATTTATAGATTTCGTTCAATAGTTTCAGCCAGGTCTGCGCCACCGTCTTGCCATGCACGTAAAAACCCGTCTGCTCCGACGGATAGACGTTTACTTTTGGCTCCGCTTTGGGAAACTCGCGCGGCGCGGGGAGGAATGGTTCTTTGTGGATTTTGGAGAGCTCCTCGAGTTTTTTCACGAGCTCGTCTTTGGTGCGTCCGCGTAAATCAACTATCTCGACCTGCTCGCGAAACATGGCGATCGCCGCGTCCGGTATCTCCGCCTCTATTTCTCCGCGACCCTTGATGATTTTTCGGTTCTCGTCCACCCCGTTTTTCATAAACATGAGGAGGCTGTGGCCAGACAAAGACATTTCACTGCCCCATATGACGATCGTGCGAATATTGGGATTGGCAAAGACGTTGCGCATCATCGCGTTTATCCCCTGTGCGCTGTACAGATTGCCAATGACGTTATACGGCAGGTCGCCGATCATTTTTTCGACAACATTTCGCTCCGTCCAAAGAGTACACACCCCCACATGATTGGTGGGATCTTTTACTTTTAATATATCGTGATAGAGCTTTGGCCAGTTCTCAATCGGAGTCACATGTGCAGATTTTTTCGCGCTTGCCATGCCGTCCATGATACCAAAGGTGGAGGTCTTCGCCTAGCGGATCAAAGAGTGTCAACCACACATTTACCCGCCGAAGCTTTAGCGTAGGTGGGCCGCAACCTTATCCACAAACTGCGAAACCACACGAATAACATTTACGGCAGCCTTCTTCCCGGACCAATTTCCCCCCGCAATTCGGGCAAGTATTTCCTATCTGACCCTCCGATTTTTCCGACTTTCGAGTGACCTGCGTCTTCTGACTTTCTGGCTTTTCTGACGTGCCGACATTCAAGACTTGCTCGCCCCTGCTCCCATCTCGATACACGGTGATCCCCTTGCACCGAAGCTCGCTGGCAAGGTAAAACACGGCGATGACGTCGTCCACTGTCGCACTCCCGGGAAGGTTGATGGTCTTACTGACAGCGTTGTCCGTATATTTCTGGAAAGCGGCGAGCATCCGCACATGCGTCTCGGGGGTAATATCCATGGCGGTCACAAATACCTCGCGTATGGCTTTCGGTATGGCCTCTAGGTGCTGGATACTACCTTTGCGCGCTATCTCGTCCATGAGCTCCGCGGAGTACAGGCCGTTTACGTGTTTTATCGCCCGCACCAAGTCAGTATTCACTTCGGGTAGGTTGTACTGCCCCATGGATTTGCGATAGTAGGCAAGTGCAAAGTGCGGCTCGATACCCGACGAGGCGCCAGCCATCATCGAGATGCTGCCGGTCGGGGCGATAGTCGTCACCGTGGCGTTCCGGAAGTGCTTATATCCCTTCTTCTGCCAACTACTGCCCTTAAAGGTGGGGAAATTCCCCTTCTCTTTCCCGAGCTGCTCAGACGCCTTGTGTCCCGTCTCCTGGACAAACTTCATGACTTCTTCGGCAAGCTTCAGCGCTTTCGGCGAATTGTATGGCACATGTAATTTCACCAGCATGTCAGCCCAGCCCATGACGCCGAGCCCTATTTTCCGGTTCCCGTGCACCGTATCGGCAACTTTCTGTAAAGGATAGCCGCACACAGATACCACATCGTCCAGCATCCTAACTCCTAGTTCCACCGTTTCCTTGAGTTTCTTCCAGTCCACTTTCGAGTCACCATTGGTGCCGGCAACGTGTACTGCCAAATTTACCGATCCCAAGTTGCAAGCCTCGTACGAGAGGAGCGGCTGCTCCCCACAAAGGTTCACGGTTTCGAGAACGCCCACGTGCGGGGTAGGATTATCTTCGTTAATGCGGTCGACAAATATAATTCCCGGGTCGCCGTTCCGCCACGCCATGCGCGCCGCCTCTTCCAGTATGCCCCGCGCCGAGACACGCGCCGTGACAGCCCCATTTCGCGGGTTCACCAATTCCCACTCCTGCCCCTTCTTTGCTGCTTCCATAAACTTGCGGGTTGCGGCTATAGAGTAGTTGATGTGCGGCAGGTTGTACCCCGATTCTTTGCAGTGGATAAAGTCGATAATATCAGGATGGGTCACGGGCAGTGTCACCATATTGCCGGATCGGCGCTTTCCCGCCTGGAGGTAGATATCAGAGGCATCGTTCACGAGCTGCATGAGGGCAACAGGCCCTGAGGCCGCGCCCGACGTCGTCGCGACACGGTCTCCCTTCGGCCGGATATGGCCAAAGGTAAAGCCGACTCCACCACCGTATTTTTTGAGAACAGACGATTCCTTGACGCTCTCGAATATCCCTTCGATATCGTCCGGCATAGGCATCACAAAACAGTTGGCGAGCTGATTGTTGGGTGTGCCGGCATTGGCGAGTGTTCGCCCACCAGGAATAAAACGTTGTTCCCGCATTACCTTTGCAAATTTGGCTTCCCAATTTTTTCTTTCGTTCACTTTTTCACTCTTCGCTAAAAACTTTGCGGCCCGATTGAACATTCCCCCCACGGTCTCAGTAGCCTCTCCCTCTACGTCTTTTAATAAATATTTCTCCTTGGCGACCACGAGGGCGTTGTACGAAAGACCCACGTCGTCCATGACACCGAGTGCTCGTTTGCTAGCCTCTACCTGGCGTTTCTTTTCACGATTGAGAATGTACGCTTTTGCCGTTTTGTAGTGCGTACGCGTAAGGAGGATTCGCTCTACCATGTCGCCAATCTCAGCCGAGGACACGCGCCCCATCCTGCCATATTGCTTCTTTATATGCTCCACTACTTCTTTAGCAATCTCGAGTGCCAGTTTGTCATCCGTCCCACCAACATCCTGCGCCGCAAGAAATATGGAGTCCGCAATCTTGGCGACATCCAAGACTTCGTCTTTCTCATCCCTTTTTAGTACGTGTAAAACCTTTTCCTTCATCGCCCTCCATCCTACCTAAAATTCACTATCCTGTGAATACTGCAAACTAGAACAGCAAATACACGAATCGCATTATGCGGGCGCATGGAGATTTTGACGATATACATTTTTCGCTCAAGTGAGACGTTAGCGAGCGAGCAAAGCGGTCGAACGCGTCGAACATGAAAGAAAAATGTAAAAAGAGTCCAAAATATCTATGCGCCCGTTTGGGTTTCTTTTTTCGGTAGTTTCCATGCCGCCCACTTACACTTCGGATAGTTCTCGCACCCATAAAACTTGCCCCGTTTGCTTTTCTTTATGACTACCTTGCCCCCACAATCGGGACAGGTGTAGCCCTCTGCATATTCCTTGTACTGCTTCGTATACTTACACTCGGGATACGTAGAGCAGGAGTAGAACTTACCGAATCGTCCGGTACGTATAACCACCTCTCCCTCGCCACAATCCGGACACTTCTCCCCCGTCGACTCAACGGCCACCTTCACCCGTGCCCCTGTCTCCTCCACCGTCTTCACTTTTTCACTAAACGGTTTCCAGAATTCTCTGACCGTGGGCACCCATTGCCGCTTGCCCTCTGCGATCTCGTCGAGATCATTTTCCATTTCTGCGGTAAACTCATAGGCGAGCTCTTTGGGAAAGTTGGCAACAAGGAACTCGGTCACAGCGTCCCCGATTGCCGTGGGATGCAAGCGCTTCTCTTCCTTCACCACGTATCCTCTGTCCTGGATCGTCGAAATGATGGTCGCATAGGTACTGGGCCGACCAATTCCCCGCTTCTCGAGCTCTTTGATAAGTCCCGCTTCACTATACCTCGCTGGCGGCTGGGTAAACTTCTGTTGCGGGTCCACTTTAATCAAAGAAAGTGTTTCTCCCGCTGATAGCTCCGGCAAAAATGTTTCCTCTGCTGGCTTGCCGAGTTTGAGCCAGCCATCGAAGATGATACGCTTCCCGTCCGCTTTCAATATATATTTGTCGGCAGAAACAAGTACGGTCGTCTTATCAAACCGCGCGTCAGACATCTGACACTGCAGGAATCTACTGCGAATAAGCTCGTACAACTTCACATGTTTTGGTGTAATCTTTTCACCAGTCAAGTCACCACCTGCGCGTGCCGGATCAGTAGGCCGGATCGCCTCGTGCGCTTCTTGGGCACTCTTTGCATTTGTCTTGTAGTAGCGGGGAGCGGGAGGTACATACATGTCGCCATATGCCTTCGCAATATACGCGCGTCCTGCAGCAATTGCCTCAGCGGCGAGGTTGTATGAGTCGGTACGATGATAGGTAATATAGCCATGCTCGTACAGGGACTGGGCGAGGCTCATGGTCTGCTTGGCGCTCCATCCAAACATATTAGAGGCTGACCGCTGCAGGAGCGAGGTGGTAAACGGCGGGTACGGCGAGCTTTTTTGCTCTTCCTTCGTAACGTCGGATACGGTGTAGGTTGCCCGTAAGAGATTACCGACTATTCTCTCTGCGTCCACTCCGTTCGTTACATTTGCAGTCTTTCCGTCAATCTTTACGAGTTCCACCCGCAGATCTTGAGATTTACTCTGCAAATCAACATATATTTCCCAGTACTCTTCCGGTACGAACGCTTTTATTTCTTTTTCTCGCTCGACGATTAAACGTACTGCAACACTCTGCACTCTGCCAGCCGAGAGCCCACGCCGTATTTTTTTCCACAAAACCGGTGAGAGCGTATAGCCAACCAGTCGGTCGAGGACTCGCCGCGCCGTCTGTGCGTCCACAAGCTGCATATCAACCTGACCCGGATGCTTCAGTGACTCTTCGATGGCACTCTTCGTAATTTCGTGGAACGTCACTCGTCGGAAATCGTGCTTACCCAAAAGATACTGGATATGGTACGAAATCGCCTCACCCTCCCGGTCCGGGTCGGTCGCGAGATAGATAGTTTTAGCGTCGGTAGCCAGTTTTTTAAGCTTAGTGATGACGTCTTTCTTCTTGGAGAGTACGACATAGTTCGGTGCAAAATCGTGCTCCACGTCTATAGCCAGCCCCCCGCCCTTTTCCGGCAGGTCGCGCACGTGGCCCATAGATGCCTCTACCTTGTAGCCGCTACCCAAAAACCGCGACAGCGTCTTTGCTTTAGTAGGAGACTCGACAATGACTAAATCCATATTGTTCCAAAATACGCGCTCTACCGAAGGTGTGTCAACAACTCCCCAGCTGCATCTCGAACAACACCGTTCAATATAACCCGCTCATCCTCCGTAAAATCCTGCAAGCTATATACCACTCCCGGCACCCCTTTGTTCCCCCGCACCGCTCGGTTCTCTACCCCTATCCGTACGTTCCAAAATTTTTCCGTACCCAACTTCTCTTCTACCGATCGCAACCCATTGTGTACCTTTGGCCCCTTGCCATGCTGGATCTTGTAGTTACCGAGCTGTATATCAAGATCGTCGTGGACAATATAGAGGTCTTCATACTTCACTTTATAAAAGTGGCAAAGTGCCGCGACCGCAACTCCGCTGTCGTTCATAAATGTCTGTGGCTTCGCCAACAAAATATCAGGTGTTTGCATCACTTCTGAATCAAATTTTTTTGAAAATTGAAAATTGAAAATTGAAAATTGCGCCAGCTTTGCTAGCGCGTCGACGACCATAAATCCTGCATTGTGCCGATTATTTTGATACTTCTCTCCCGGATTCCCGAGACCAACGATGAGTTTCATACTGCACAGTATAATACAAATCCTATACTTGACCTCTCTGTCTCGAAGTGATAAAACCCTCAGGTATGCCAACATCTAAAGACGGTTTTGTATATCCAGACGGAGAGCCCACACCCCAGTCATTGGTTGGTTATCTCGCACGATTATTCCAGTCACTAGAATCCGATCCACTTAAAGCTAAAAAAAATCAGCCAACATTCGCTGCAATCCAAACTGCTATGGATAAACTCACAAGCGAAAACGGGGAAGACGATACCACTACCACTAATTAGTCAAAAAATCGATTAGATCGTTCGCCGTCGCGACCGGCACTCCTCCGTCTCGCAGTATCTCCGTTGCCCCATTGCAGGTAACATCGTCCACCGGTCCCGGCACCACATACACATCTTTGCCCGCGTCTGCCGCATAGCCCACGGTTATCTTCGTCCCACTCTTGTGCGGCGCTGCCGTCACGAGTACCGCACGTGACAGTGCCACCAGTATTCGGTTTCGCGCCCGGAATTTGTCCGGCGTGGGCCGCACGCCGTTCTCATACTCCGAAACCAGTAGCCCACCCTTTGCAAGTATCTCTTCCTTCAGCCCTGCATGCTCCGGCGGGTAGCAGTAGTCCAGCCCATGGGCGAGGACCGCAATAGTTTTACCCCCATTCGCTAGCGCTGTTCGGTGCGCGATCCCATCCACCCCGCGGGCCAAGCCAGAGACTATACACCAGCCATTTCGTACCAGCCCCTCGGTAAATTGTTTTGTCACCCGCGCCCCGTACGCGGACACCCGCCGCGTCCCCACGACCGCGATGCACTTCTCCCGCAAGCACTGGGTATCACCAAGCAAATACAAATTACTCACACATTTATCATACAGTAGAAAGAAGTTTATAATATGCGGCAACACCCTCCTCCAAGCCTAAGCGTTTCGGAGGAGGGTGTTTGAGAATTACCACATTGTCATAGCTATCAAGGATTCAACCGCCACAGATCCTCCATCAGAACCCTCTTTAGTCCAAGTCCCCGGATCTGTTGGGTCCATATCGGTACCATTTGGTATTTGCGTTGGTTCAGATTCAGCTTGCATTCCTGTCATTTCATTCACCTCCTCTCCACAAAAAAACCCGCTTCTTCTGCGGGTTTGTGTATCTTTTGTAAGTAACTTACGTTTACACCAAACCCGCTGCCTCCCAAATAAGGAGGTGGCTGACGGAAATGATAAAACGATAAGTTCTCGACATAACCAAACGATTCTACTACATAGGTCGGAAGACGTGCAATACCCAATCGAGAAAATAGCACAGCGGTGAGAGGGTCTGACCTGTACGGAAGTGCCCAACCCGAAGGGCAGGTCAGACCCTATGGGTACCCTTTGTCAATCTTCCCTCGTCGCCATCCACGTGAGCAACTCACTCATTATTTCCCCATACTTAGAGGTCCGTCTCCTAAGCAATTCTTTTCCCTTTGCCATGTGTTCTGCAATCGCCATCTCCGTTTTCTCCCGTCCATACATGGTCGCGTAGGTGTGCTTCCCCTCCCTGGAATCGTTTCCCACTGGTTTCCCCGTCTTAGTGCTATCCCCATACTCCCCGAGCCAATCGTCCCGCAGCTGGAATACCCACCCCAACTCCATGCCAAAATCATAGAGGAACTGCAAGGTCTTCTCATCTGCTCCGGCAAGCGCTGCCCCAAACTGGAGTGGTAAGGCGCAGCTGTATTCACCACTCTTAAGTGCAAGGATCGTAAGCAGCGTCTTGTCGTCAGCTACCTTCACTACATCAAGCACTTGCCCATAGCCAACTCGGTAAAAATACCTTGCCCACACAGCCATCGCTTGTGTTATTTGAAAATTGGAGAAATTTCCGCCATAGGCGGATCGGCCTTTGGCCGAGAGCTTTGCTAAGGTCTCCATCCCCCACCCGTACGTAAAGTCCCCTGCACACATCGCAACCGATTCGCCAATATGAAGATCGGTATAGCGAGTGTGAATAGTCGCCACACCGCGGCGCAAGGTATCTCGATCCATCACATCATCTTGAATAAGGAGTCCGAGGTGAAATAGCTCCATAACCACGGTAGCTTTCACAATCTCACTACTTTTCTCTCCACCGGCGATCTCATACCCTAAAATAGTGAGGAGTCCCCGCAGCCGCTTCCCCCCAACCGACAGCTCTCGCATGGCCTGTACAATGCTTACGAGTTCCGTCGATATCGCCGCCACCTCTTTTTCGCGATTGCTAAATTCCGCCGCAATTGCTGCGTCTATTTTCCCTTTGTACTCCCCGATAAAATCTTGTAGAACATGTTGCGCCATAAAAACATTCTACCCTACAATACCCTCATGCGTCTTTCACCAACTAAAGTCGCCGATTTCCAAAAAACCATTCTCGATTTTTACCGCGAGCATGGCCGCCACACCCTGCCGTGGCGTACCCACGACACCTCTCCCTACCACATTATGGTTTCCGAGATCATGCTGCAGCAGACGCAGGTAGAACGTGTCATCCCCAAATTTCTCGAATTTGTAGCCGCATATCCCACAGCTGCCGCGCTTGCCAAGGCGCCGCAAAGTGACGTTATCCGCCACTGGGTGGGCCTGGGTTACAACCGCCGCGCTCGTTTCCTCCACCTCGCCGCGCGCGAGATCGTCGACAAATATGGTGGCGAGCTGCCTCGCACACTCGAGGAGATCACCACCCTCCCCGGCATCGGCCCGTACACCGGCGCCGCCATCCTTGCCTTCGCCTACAACCTACCCCTCCCCGTCATAGAGACAAATATTCGTACCGTCTACATCCACCACTTTTTTGGGGCAAAGTCGGCTGTAAAGGACAAAGATATACTTTCACTTGTAGAAGTAACCATGGATCGCGATAACCCGCGCCGCTGGTATAGCGCGCTCATGGATTACGGTACCTACCTCAAAGCGACAGTCGGCAACCTCACCCGCCAAAGTAAAAGCTACGCGAAACAGTCAAAATTCGAGGGATCTACGCGCCAGCTCCGCGGCGCAATCCTTCGCGTCCTGGCTACTGCTCCGTTAACCCCATCAATCCTCTACAAGCAGCTAAATACTTCACCTAAAAAACTAGATCTCATTATTACCCAACTAAAAAAAGAACAACTTATTACGGAAATTAAATCTGGTCTCCTGCAGCTAGAAAGAGAAGGGCAAGTTCCTGTGCAACTGGGCGTGCGCAACTCTTAATCATCCTTTCCGTAGTCGGATCCCACATTCCAGCCGCATTGTTTTCAATCAGCATAGCCAATACATGGCATACTCTAGGCGCATACATGGTCTGGCAGCCAATACATTGCTCGCCTCCTTCACGCGACAGGGCCAGAGCTTTCTCTATTATGGCCTGTTGTGCTGCATTTAATTGATGCTCTCCCATGACTTCTATTATAGGCTATATCACATCAAAAGTATACCGTCCTTTAGTACTACCTTGTCATCGATGGTCAGCGTACTCCCCGGCAGTCGCATATCCTTCACGATATCCCAGTGTATCGAGCTCTCATTTTCTCCCCCGCCTCGCTCCGATTTATACGCACGCCCAAGCGCCATATGAATAGTCCCCCCGATCTTCTCGTCGAAAAGTGTGTTGAGCATCGCCCGCGTCACGTGATAGTTGGCGCCCACAGCAAATTCGCCGAGGTGCCGTGCGCCGTCGTCGGTGGCGAGCATCGCTTGGAGCGCTTCGTCCCCCACTTCCGCGCGAGCCGAGATTACCTTACCTTTTTTAAACTGTAAGTGAATACCGGACACTACTCTCCCATTGGCGAGTGTTGGCAGGTCAAAATACACTTCACCTTCGACGCCGTCGGTAACAGGAGCGAGGAAGCATTCTCCGTCCGGCACGTTTGCCTCGCCGTAGCACGCCTCCGCGAGGCGACCTTTTATATTGACGTATAAATCCGTCATCTTTCCCACCACGTGGATCTCGCTCCCCTCGTCCATGAGCTTTTCCAAAGCCTTCAGCTCCCGCTCCATTTTGCCGTAATCCACGATACATGCGTCGTAGTAAAAATCGACAAGCTCGTCATAGCTCATGTCCGCGTCTATCGCCATCGATTGCGTGGGATAATAGGTCAGCACCCACCGGTTTTTATCGATCATGGGGTCCAAAATCGGCATGATTTGTTTGCTGCGCACGGTGAGCTTTTTGCTCGGTATTCCCGACAATTCACGCGGATTATCCTGGGTCACGATCCGGATAAACGCGTCTGCCCAGTCCACCTTAGGTTGCAAGACCTCTTTTGGAAAGTAATTGAGCTGCCATTCGTTGGCAAGCGCGAAAAATTGGTAGTTCAGTCCGCCGATATTCGACCGACCCTGCATGTTGGCCAGGTCAAAGTCCACCATCGGCCACGCCCCCAGCTTCAAGGCCTCGATATACACCGCTTTACCCAAACGAAGACCTTGTTCGTCCGACAAAGAGATGAGTATTTTCTCTTTTGGCTTCACCTTCACACTATGGGTGAGAAAAATTCGCGCGAGTTGAAAATCTTTATCTGTCGGTTGCATGGGCTGAGTATAGCCTATCGCTTGGTGACCGTCACGAGGACCGCGTCGGACGGGGTGAGGACAATCTGCCGCTGCAGCGCTACTCCACTACTTATCGATATATCATTCGACACTGTCCTACCAGAGAGGTATTGTTCTTGCACCGTATAGACGCCATCCGCAAGATTAGCGAGCGCGAGTGGAAAGATCTCCTGGTGCGTGCCGGACGGGTCATAATTGACCGCTAGGACACGGACAACACCAGATGGATCACGCGCGGCGAGTGCCGTCACATACGTCCCATCTCCGACGTGGGGAAGCTGCATCCCCGTCATCTGGGACAGTAGCTGCATAGCACGGTATCGCGGCTTGGGGACAACGGCGCCATACGCCGGATTGGTGAGCATACCCCACCCACCGTGGAACTGACCCTGGCCATTGGCATCATCCATCACCTCAAACGGCATTACCATATCCGCAACAGAATTCTCAAGTGCCAGGTTTACCGCCAGGTAGTGCGCTGCCGCCCACCGCCCGTCGTACTGTGAACCCTTATCCGAGCTCACGCCCGATTCGGAGATGTAGATACTCTGCGCCTTCGATATCTTCGGGGCAATGAGCTGCTGTGCCTGCTGTACGTCTGACACAAATTGCTGTACATCGGTACTGTAGCGGTGCCAGCTAAAGAAATCGATACGAACGGTCGAGTCGAGTTTGTTATAAAACCCATCTACCCAAGATGTATAAAATCCCGTGGTAGCCGGGCCGCCTATCTGGAACGGCTTCGCTCCGCGAACCGATACTGCCGCATTCGACGCCACCGAATAGAGTTGCTGATAGTTTTTATCAGTATAAGAGGCTTTCCACCCGCCAAATAGGTCCGGTTCGTTCCACACCTCATAGATGACGTTTGGCAATCCCCCACGGTAGTCGCGACTATAGTGAGCAACCGTCGCACCAACTACTTGCCCCCACTCACCCCAATTGTTGGGATAGTCCAGGATGTCGCTATGGGATATGACATCTGGCATGTAGGACAAGGAAAAGTATGGCGTTGCCCCCGCAGAAACGATATCGGACACCATCGCGTCCAACTTGGTCCAATTGTAGGTAAGGCGCCCGTCCGCGCCGCGCGACACCACCCCGTACCCATCGTACAGGTGGTCAATGCGCACATACTTCACCCCCACAGCCCGCATATAGGGCACCGTAGCAGTGAGACGAAAATCTTCACCTTCCTTTTTCTCAAATCCCTGCGCGACACCCATCCATATAGGACGCACCGGCCCGTTCTGGTGTGAGGTATCGACGACAATCGCTGCCGCCTGATAGCTGGCACCCGTTACCCACTCCCACGCGTGCTGCGCCAGGGGAAGTGAGAGCGGGAGCGTCACGAGGAGGAGCACTACAAGAGCGAGCGGTCTCCAGTGTTTCTTGAGATACTGTTTCGACGGAGTTTGCATAGATAAACCGTAGCATAGTTTGGCGCACTTGACCATACGGTATATAATATAGGACATGAAATCACTACAATATGTCTTCGTCGGCTTCTTTGGAGTACTCGTTGTTGCGATAGCGCTCTACGGTGCGGTACGCTTTGCCCCCTCACTCGTGAGCAGATTTACTTCCCCCTCACCGTCGCCCATGGTATCAGCGACCCCCTCCCCAACTCCAACACCCACCCCCACGCCTACCCCCACCGCAACACCCTATGTCCCAGCACGAACCTACGTACCTACAACCAAAGGTGGTCTCGTTAAAGGTGCCTCCACAAGTACTGTCACGACAACAACAACCACGACAACGCACCTCACTCTCACCCTGGTGAAAACGAGTGACTGCTCACAAAGTTACATGACAGAAATTAAGGATATAACCGGACCCCTCACCCTCAAGTACTCGCTAAAAGACGGCTACAGTGCTAACGTGACGGCCTGGAAGAGTAATGGTGAGGAAGTCATCGCCCAGACCCAGATTTCCGGATCAGGTACGTTAAAGTCCGTCTCCGGTCTTGATTACCTCAAAGTCCAGACGCAGCCCGCCGCCTGCTCCACCACTTCCGACACGTGGCTCACGCTCACAGCTGAGAGATAACGGTTTACCAATATTCACAATAAAAATATTGCGCAGCCCAGCTGCTCGCGAACGGCTGGGCGAGCATAAGGTCGCTGCGCCAGCAGGCGCAGACAGACCGGTTTTTCACTTGGGAATTTGGTAAACCGTGATAAGTAGATAATATTGCCGAAACTCGTACACCAGCGGTATAATCTCGCAGTATGCCAAGCATTAAAGCCAACCAACTAAAGCGCGACATGTTCGTGCTGTACAAAAACCAACCTCACGCCGTCCTCAAGTGCGAGTTCTACTTTCCCGGCAAGGGATCTGCTTTCGCCCGCACCCGTCTCAAGAACGTCAAAACCGGCAACGTCTATGACTACACCTACAAGAGTAGCGACAGCGTCGAGGTAGTCGACGTCGAGACACGCGAGCTGCAGTACCTCTACGCCGACGGCGACATCTATTACTTTATGGACCCCCGCACCTACGATCAATTCGAGATCCCGGCATCCATTTTCGACGGCAAACAAAAATGGCTACTCCCCGAAGCAAAGATGTTCTTCAGTTTCTACGAGGGTGAGGCCATGGGCGTACGTTTCCCCCCGAAAGTGACGGTAAAGGTCATCGAAGCCCAGGAAGCCGTTGCTGGCAACACGGTAAACGCACCAAAGAAGACGGTTGTCGTCGAAGGAGGTGTCGAAGTTTTGGCCCCCCTCTTTGTAAAACAAGGTGAGACAATTATCGTCGACACCGAGACTGATACCTACGTCGGCCGCGCCTAACATGCTCGCACCCACAATACAGTCACACATCGAAGCCGTCCTCGATCATCTCTACGTGACCCCCCTCGAGCGCTGCAACCTCTGCTGCAAAATTTGCTACACTGTCAAGAGCAGTGATATTTTGACTCCAGAGGCGATCCTCGACTTTGTGAGCCGATACCAGAAAGTCCATCGCCTCTCCTCGATCACTTTTTGCGGGGGCGAGGTGATGCTTCTCCGCGTTTTCCCGAACCTCGTGAACAAGCTAACAGACCAAGGGCTTTTCATCCAAGTTATAACCAACGGCACCGCCGACCGACTAGCAGAGTTTACGACGCCAAACAGTGTCAACATCATCGTCTCCCTCGACGGGCTACCCGAATACCACGACAAGAATCGCGGCGCCGGCAACTTTGAGAAAAGCCTCACCTTTCTCAAAAAAGCACAGAGTCTCGGCTTCCACCTCGAGGTTTACTCAATCGCAACGCACGAGAATATACCCCTTATCCCCGCCTTTGAGGCACTGCTTACCAAAGAACTGGGGGCGCTCCCCGACATTACCTACCATCCTCGGAAGCCCATGACATATCTCGAAAACCATCCCATCTCCAACCAAGTGGGAACGATTGCTGGTTTCGACTTCCCCCAAAAAGCGCAAGTAAAATCTCTCGCCGAAAACAAAGCCGTCTTCCCGCCGCGCAGCCTTGGTTGCTACGAATTATCTTTGATGAGCGACGGCTCGGTGAACGCGTGTTGTGAGGGCATACGCGCCTTGGGAGATATTCACTCCAACCCGCAGGACTTGATCGACGGGCTCTACACACGCCTCGAAGAATGGGCGGCAAAACACCCAAACTCACCCACCCTCGGATGTGTCGAACCTGATTTTCTCTGCGGTCTCTCGGACCCGCCATACACTAGGTAAAAAGTTCTGCTGCTGGAAAAAATCGCACATCCCCAATAGTTGTCACATCGGCAAAGAGCATCGCAAGCCTGTCCATCCCCACCGCCACTCCACCAGAAGAAGGCATGCCCATTTTGAGCGCCTCGATAAAATCTTCATCTATAGGAAAGTTTGTTTTACCAAGCTGCTTCCGCGCTGCGAGGTCACGCCAGCTGCGCCGCTCCACTTCCGCCGAATCGGTGAGTTCGCCATAACAATTGGCGAGTTCGAGCCCCGCGAGGTACAGCTCCCACCGCTCGGCAAATCGTGAGTCGGCCGCATGTCTCGAGAGTACTGCCTGTGCCACTGGATAGTCGTACAAAATAGTCGGCCCACCAACTCCAAGGTGTGGCTCTATCTCGTTCGCCATGATCTGGTTCCAGATTTCCTCCCACGTTGTATCTTCTCGCACTTGATATCCATGTTGTAGGCCGTAGGCCATAAGCCGTTTGCCATCGAGCATCGTCTCCGTATCGATCCCCGCGTACTTCTGGAACGCCTCAGCAACCGAGATTTTCTCCCACGGTACCGCAAGTGAGTATTTTTTACCCTGGTATTGGAGTGTTGTGGTATCTCGCCCATGCACTTTTCTATTGATATACAAAAGAAGCGCTTCCATGTCTTTTGCAACACTCATATAATCCCCACCGACCTCATACCATTCAAGAATGGTGAACTCGGGGTTGTGCCGGCTGCTCTTCCCCTCACCATTCCTAAAGCTTTTGGTGATCTCGAATATCGAACCTGATCCCGCAGCAAGAAGTTTCTTTAGCGCATATTCCGGACTCGTAGGGAGGAACGCCGGCCACGTGCGGCCAACATCATTCTTGAGCTCAGTTCGGAAAACTTCGAGGAATGGCTCGGTAGAGGGCGTTGGCAAAAGAAGCGGCGTCTCCACCTCATGAAACCCGCGACCCTTCAAATAGGCGCGCGTGGCATCGATAACCTGTTCCCGCACGAAATACGGCCGCCACAACGCTGGATTTTGTTTTAGTTTTTGGAACGTTTTCACAAGCACTATTCTACCGCAGGCGAGCCCCAACCTTCACTTTCCGCAGCAAGCGATCATCAGACAATAGCTTTCCACACCCACGCACGACTGCGGCCATTGGCTCGTCGGTAATCCAGACCGGCATCTTTGTTTCCTCCGCAATCATCTTGTCTATACCACGAATGAGTGAGCCGCCGCCCGCCATAGTTATCCCGTGTTGAAGAATATCGGCCACAAGCTCTGGCGGTGTCTCCTCGAGAACGTCCATTACTGCACGAGTTATAGATTGCAGGGTCGGCGAGAGCGCCTCCCGCACTTCCGAAGCCGAGAACTTGAGCGATTTGGGTAGTCCAGACCCAAGGTCTCGACCGCGTACCACCGTTTGTAATTCTTTGTGGGAGGGATCGGCGGTCGCGCTCCCCACGGCTATTTTTACCTCTTCCGCCGAGGCATCCCCCAAAAGCAGGCCATATTTCACCCGAGCAAAATGGATAATCGCTTCAGTCAGCTCATCTCCCGCGATTCGCAGCGATTTGTTGAGAACAATTCCCCCCAAGGACAACACCGCAATCTCCGTGGTGCCACCACCAATATCGATGATCATCTGCCCCTGTGGCTCATCGATGGGGAGTCCCGCGCCGATTGCAGCCGCCATAGGCTCCTCCACGAGATATGCCTCCCGCGCCCCGGCCTCGATTGCGGCCTCTTGTACCGCTCGCCGTTCCACTTCCGTCACACCCGATGGGATCCCCACGATGACTCGCGGTCGCGGTACTCTGGAGACCCATGGACTGTGTTGATGAACTAGTTTGATATAGTAGTCGAGCATTGCCTCCGCAGCGTCGAAATCGGCGATCACTCCGTCGCGTAGGGGGCGTATCGCCTCGATCGCCTCCGGTGTCTTCCCAGCCATGAGCTTTGCTTCCGAGCCAATTGCCAAGACCGAACCACTGCGCTTGTGGCGCGCAACGTACGATGGCTCACGGATGAGGATACCCTTACCTTTTACAAATACGAGCGTGTTTGCTGTGCCGAGATCGATCCCCATGTCCTGTGAAAAAAAGCCGAGAAGCGTGTTTAACATAAGCGTTTGCATGATAACATATCTGGTAATTATCGTCATTTTACCCAATCATAAAACATCAAAGAATATCAGGGAGATTGTGAGTGGGATTTTTTACGTATACGAGCACCTATTCAAGAAAAATATGCGTAGCGCGCTTGTCATGCAAGCATATTTTTCCTGAAAGGAGCGCAATCCTAGTAAAAAATAGTACAAGCAATCCCCAACAAATAATCCTGATATACTCTACCCATGCGGAAAATTATCGTCTGGACTCTCTACTTGCTCTCCATTTTCATCCCCCTCACCTTTACCATTTATAACTCCGAGCTCTTCGAGTTCCCCAAGTTTATTCTTCTCCTATCCGGCACACTCGTGATCACCATCGCCTGGGCTATCCATATCGCAGTGTCACACGACTGGAAGGTGTGGAGAAGTGACACGCCGAGCACCCTTCGTTTCATGCATTGGAGCATACTCGCTGTGCTCGCCACCCAAACACTCGCCACCATTTTTTCGATAAATCCCTATACCTCATTTTGGGGCTATTACTCTCGCTTCCACCAAGGACTCCTTACCACTATTTGCTACACGATCATCTACTTTGCAGCGGTAAAATGGCTGGACAAAAAAAGTACCCATAAAATAATAAAAATATCTATTGGAACAGCTTTTCTCGTTAGCATGTACGCCATTACAGAGCGCTTTGGGATAGACAAAAGTCTGTGGGTACAGGACGTGGTCAACCGCCCTTTCAGCACCCTCGGCCAACCTAACTGGCTCGCCGCATATGTGATCCCCAACCTCTTTCTTGTGCTGTACCTCTCTATGGCAAACTATAAAAAAAATCAATCTTCCCATCTCCCCTATACCATTTCCTATTCCCTTCTCCTTGCTGCGCTGTATCTCTCCAAATCGCGTTCGGGTCTCCTCGGATTCGCATTAGCCTATGTTGCCTATATAGCACTCCTCATTCGTAATTTTTCTTGGGAGAGCATGCGTGCATACATCATCCACCACACGTTGCTCATCGTTATAGTACCCATAGTGACCGGCACCGTTGCGACACCGTCACTTTTTACTCTCATAAAGAAAGACCTCACGCCCCCACCCCCTGCTGTCGTAGCAGGCAACACAGCGCTCGAAGAGGGCGGCACGGAGTCAGGCACCATCCGCAAAATCGTGTGGACTGGAGCGCTCAAACTCATAGAAGAACACCCCATTTTGGGCACCGGACCGGAGACGTTTGCGTACACCTACTACTGGGTACGGCCCGTTGCTCACAATCTGACGAGCGAGTGGGATTTCCTGTATAACAAGGCCCACAACGAATATCTAAATATTGCCGCCGGCGCGGGGCTCGTAGGACTAGCTGCCTATTTGTGGTGGCACCTCGCCTGCGCTGCAGTTGCTTTTACGAAAATCGCAAAATCGAAAAAAGTACGACAGGAGGATGGCGATGCACGTCGTACCTATTACCCCATACTCCTGGCAGCCATAATTGGGTTTTTTGTAACCAACTTTTTTGGATTTTCGGTGATCCCCGTCTACTTTGTGATGACGGTGCTCGCCGCACTCGGATCCACTGTTGCAAAAGAATTAGACGCGAACGATTTGAGCACCGAAGGTACATATACATTTACCCATTATGCGATATTGTTCACCCTCTCCGCCGTTGCTCTCTCCTGGCCGATCCGCCTTTACCTCGCCGACCTAGACTACGCCAAAGGTAAAGCCTATCTAGATGCAAACATTGTTGGCACAGCTATACCACTGCTCTCGCGTGCTGTCGCCGATAGACCCGCCGAGCCGCTATTCCATAGTGCTTTGGGCGAAGCCTATGCCACCGTAGCCCTAGCCGCCGCCGAAAGCAAAAATGACCTGGTAAAGGCCACCACACAAAAATATGAAGACTTAGCGCTACAAGAAGCCTTGCTGACCAAAGAAGAAAACCCCTGGCACCTCAACTACTACAAATCTCGGGCAAAAATATACCTGACGCTCGCCACGTATAAGCCCTCGTACAACAATCAGGCCTACGACGAGTTGAAAAAGGCCCGCGAGCTTGCCCCCACCGACCCAAAATTGGCCTATAATCTAGGACTCTTAGATACGCGTCTCGGCAACCTTACTGGTGCCGAAGGGCAGCTACAAGACGCCATCTCACTAAAACCGGATTACGAAGAGCCATACTATGCGCTCACCCTCCTCTACGAGCAGACGAAACAGGCGGACAAAATCCCGGCGCTCCTCAAAGACGCCAAGTCCCACCTCGCCACCTACTCTGGACAACTAAAAGAAAAGATAGACAAATACCTCAAATAATCTAAGTCCGTCGCCCCTTTATTGTTTCAACCCGTCTTGAGTCACTTTCTATAGCATGAAGTCTTCCGCTCGAATCTAAGCCTTCCATGTTATTAGTGGCATTATTCCCTTCTATTATTCCTTTTCTAGCAATAAATTCAGAAAACGAAATATGACCCTTACTCATAAGAACTCTGAGTCTACCTAACTCATTTAGCCAATCCGACATCGCCATACATCTCCTTTTGTTATAATTCTCCTATGGACAAACCTATCTTGACCGTACCACACGACACTCTCCGCCGCAAGTCCGCGCGGATTATGCGCGTGGACACCGAGCTACAGGCAAAGGTCGACGAGCTAAAAGCCTCCATGAAAGACGCCAAGAATCCCGAGGGCGTCGGCCTCTCCTTCCCCCAGATCGGCTACAACATCCGCGGCTTCGTGACGTACCTCGACGAACGCATGAAGGTCTACCTCAACCCCGAAGTATTAGATATGGACGAGTCGCTCACCCTTGGCGGCAAGCCAGAGCGGCCCACACTCGAAGGCTGCCTGTCGATCCCCTGGCTCTACGGCCCCGTGTGGCGGAGCAAACGCATCAAGGTGAGAGCCATAGACGAGCACGGCAAAGAGTTCACGAAAATTCTGACGAGCTTCCCGGCCAGGCTGTTCCAGCACGAATACGACCACCTCGAAGGAGTGCTCTTCACCGACTACACCAAAAAAGAGAGCTTACCTCTCTATTTCCTCGACCGCGAAAAAGACCAATTTATAGAGATCAAAGACCCCGGCTCAGTTATCAAATGGTAGCGTAGTCACTAATGCAGTGTGGGAAAACGCCGAGTCTGGACGACTATCGTTGAAAGAAAAAATATCGCGCCGCCCACATAAGGCAAGGGGTTCTCTATCCCCACTTGTCCGAGTCCCAGAATAAACAAAAATGTTAATAGACCCGCTTCGACGATCCGTGCTACGCTCCACCCCACCCCGCCTTCGGTACAATAGGGGTTTACCATGTCCGTAAACGTCAACTCCTTTTTATTTCCACTCACGACCTGTAGTATACGCCCAAGGCGCAACAAGCAGGGCACTTGTCATAGCGTATACAATACATACATGGTCAAAATTGAGGTAGTTCTCACAGAAAAACTAAAGAACACTACCGTCGAAGAGATTGCGGGCAAAGAAGTCATGCGCGTCGACGCAAACGGGTTAGACGCGCTCATGCTCAAGGCCACGCTTATTTCGCAACGCACCGGCATCCCACTGAACGAACTTTCGTTGCTAGATATTATTCAGTTCGATGAAACTATCGATGCTTGACCGACAAGATATACTATTACCATGCCAGAAATAGTACTGATCAACCCAGCACGTGAAGCAGCAATAGAAGCTACGCTCGAGCAAATTGAAGAGCTACAGCGCAACGTTGGTATTGCACGCCTAGCGGTAGCCGCCGTAGGTTTTACCGTTGGATTAGGTGGCGGACCACTTGCTGCGCCCATGGGTGCAGTTGACGGAGCCGGTGTCGCAACCGCGATACAAAGTCACATGCTCGAAAATATGGCCAACCAACTTGGCGAACTCTTGGCTACTCCAGCAATTACATACGTGGACGAACAGCTTTTAATCAAATCGTAGGCGCTTTCAATAGACTATTACAACTTAAAGCACATAAATTCAGCCCATAACTTGACCATCAGGGGTATAATATGACGCACTAGCTACACATGTAGCCTGTCGCTTTGCGCGATGTCAGCTACATCATAGCTACGCCCTGCCCAAGTGTCTGCTTTGTCAGCCTGCCCCATTGCGGGGTTGAGGTTGTGGAAGCAGCGCACCTTAACAAGGGTAAACGAACAATAATAGGTATAAAAGTCCTATAAACTTATTTCTGTTACAAATACAAGAAGCGCTCACCTCGTACGAATTGGAGCCAACACCGGCGTCGCGACATAGTCGCTACCCCTGAGTTGGTTCCAAATTTTTGCGAGAAAGGAGAAAACCCATGCGTACTCGCGCGCAAGCACGGCTCGCGATGGGGATTCTCCTCATCGCGCTTCTAGTATCTCTCGTGCCTATGGCACGAGTGCAGGCTCAACAGCCGACAAGCGATCCCACCCCCCAGTGGCCCGTCTCCAGCGATACACACGTCACGTGTGTGATCGAGTTTAGTCCCCAGGTCAATAAACCCGGGAACAACGTAGGAGACGGCTCTGGCCATGAGGGTATAGACATCTGCGCGCCAGCAGATACACCGGTGTATCCGATCCTCCCTGGAGAGATCGTTCACGTCGGCAGCTGGCCCAGTTGGCTCTCTGCTCCTTGGGGTGACGCAGTTATCGTTAAATCAACCTATCGTGGTCGGACGGTGTTCTTTATTTACGTCCATCTCGATACGACGAGATTTAGCGAAATTCACTTGGGAGAATGGATACAGCAAGGACAGCCACTCGGATACATGTCGCCTATTAAGGGCAATAGTGTTCGGTGGACGGAGCCCCACGTTCACGTGGGTTTGTTCGACGCGAACAACGACCCGGTTGCCATCGAGCAGCACCTCGCGCAACCGCGGCCAACCAGAGATCCGTACTTGCAGGCAGAAGTTCTTTCTGACTGGATGCTAATCTGGGAAAATCCCCGTGACATTCTCGGTCAGAATCCTCCCCCAGCAAGTTCCGTCTCCTCTGCTCCCCCATCCCCAAGTGCGGCACCAGCAGCAACCCAAACCCCCAACATCTCGTCATTACCAACTTCGCCACAGGACTGGGCAAACGTCGTATGGGAGGTCTACACCCGCGTATACCAATATGTGGCAGGCCAAAGGGTGGTCACCGTAGATTCAGGTCAAAAGCCTAATTCGTCGGTTACCAGCCCAACCCCTACTTCGACTCCCGCTCCAGGAGAAGATGTGTTGGTTTCCAACACGTATAACATGCGACTCAATTACGGAAGTTACTCGACGTATAGAGAAAACATGTTAACGACACTCTGGGCAGTATCACCTGGCAAGAAAACAAAAGATGCGTACCTCACGGTACCGTCAAGTTTCTCCGGCCAGCTGGATATCCAACCAGGGTGTTGGTGGTTAAATGGCTTCTTCGGCCCCTATACGGCAGATGCCGGTATGGGAGTCGCCGAAGTGGGTGACGTGCGGTTAGGTGCCGGCGCTTGCGATATTTCCTCGATGGTCTCAGAGACCCTCGACGGCGCAGGCGTCAAAGTTGACTTTACGTCGACCACCCGACATCACACACAGATCCCGGGAGTTAATCCACAATTCTCGTTTGCCGTAAATACGGTAAATGACGTTGCGGATCCCACCCAGAAGAACGGCGAAGACGTGCGTTTTTGTAACACGTACTCCACACCCGTTACGCTCCACTGGAAGGTCGACGGCGACTTGCTAACCCTATGGGTTACGCGCATGATCGCCGCTCCGACACACGTTGCTCCCACTCCTGTCCCCGCTCAGGGAACACCCGTGGTAGCCACACCCGCTCCACAAGCACCTATTCTCCCAAGCAATGGGACATTCGCCACCTGGGCTTCCATAGCCATGTTGGTGCTAGTGTTTCTTCTCATCCTTTGGCTTCGGCCGGGATGGATCGCGCTTGGTACGATGTGGGTTACCGATTCGCTACCCATGTGGTGGCGCGTCGCGAGCGAGTCCATACAATGGGGATTACGCTGGTGGCTGGGCATCATGGCATTCGCATTTCTCGTCACGCCGGAGCTTTTCCATATAGGAATATATGGATTTGCAGCCTGGATGGGCGGTGAGTCAACGATTAGCCATATGGCCATGACCATTGTCGCGCTATTTTTCGTCGCCAACGGCCTCCTAAACCGATGGTTTTACGTGAAACAAACGCGCGACATGGGTGGATACTGGGTTGTGGAAAAAAAGCAGCGTGGCTGCTTTGGGCAAATCCTGCACGGGATTATGGCTACGAGCCTCGTCCTGGCGCTTTTTGCAAGCGTCGGCTTCACCATGGCTCGTGCGACTACGCCGCCCCCTCCTACCCCCAACCCTTTGGCTATCCAAGGCCAAGGGCTCCCACCCACCGTCCAGTACTGGCTGCCTGACATCAACAAATGGTCAGTCCAGTACGGCAAAGGGGCTACCACCGACCCGCTGGTTGGCGCCGTCGTTATGACTTTCGAGTCGTGCGGCCGTCCGACAGCTGAGTCGGTTAGTGGTGCACAGGGCCTGTTTCAGGTCATGCCATCCCATTGGCCATCTGACCAACAGACCACTGCCACCATGCAAGATCCTGAACAAAACGCTAGCAAAGCGTACGACTGGCTCAACCAGTGCTTTGCCGCGTTCCCAGGCGACCTACAAAGGTCGTTTGGCTGCTACAACGGTGGTATGGGAGGAGTCTCCGGACCTATGTCCAGTTGGCCTGCAGAAACGCAGAAATACGCGAGCCTTGCGGTTCCCGCGTATAACGAACTCAAAGCCAGTAATGGTCAAAGTTCGCCAACCATTTCAGCGTGGAGGCAACCAGGAGATTCCTTCTGCAACCAAGCAGTACGAAGTCTTCAAGTTCCACCCTGGAATAACATCCCCATACCCAACCTCACTCCATAAAGGATTTTATAGATGAAAAAGATACTACTAGTATCCCTAATTCTATGCATGGGATGTAACGCACTCGCACCAAAAGTTTTAGCTCCCGTAACGCTGGAAAAAGGAACCACTCCCTGGACTGTCTACATAGACAGCGCCAAAACCACATGGTACCTGGAGTACTCCAGTTACGATTCCTTGCCAGTAAAAAACGAAAACTACGGCACGATTGTAGTGTATGAAGGCAAGGAATACAGGCTCGAAAGGGTCTGGGAGCTACAACTCCAAGTCGAGAGCATTACCCCATCGCCCATCCCATCACCGTAGGGATGTATAACCTTCACCTATGAGAGGAGGTGATTAACGCTTGGCACACAACCAAGCAAGGACGGCCCTGCAGTATAGGCAGACGCGAGCCTAGGGAGAACCAGAAACGGCAACGCCGAATGGTAATCGCGAATTCAAACGGAGGCAAATATGCCTATTATTCAAACAATCGTAAGTTACTTTACCACCTTTGCTGGTGGGATAGGAAATGCGCTGCAGTGGCTAATGGCCCTCGCAAGCAACTCCTGGTTCATAATCGCAGCGGTGGTCGGCTTCCTGGTGCTCCGATGGGCGTTACGCACGGCCGGCGGGCTACTGAAAATGGGACCAAAAGTGGCCGCAAAGGTCGCCTTCTGGGGCGCCTTGATTGTGGCAGTTCTCCTGATCCTAGTTCCCATAGGAATCAGATTAGTCCCACAGTATGGCAACAGCCTGTTTGGTGCGCTACGCGATTCAATGGATAGCATTACTCCCGTCCCTCCTCCTGGAATCGGTGTGCCCCAATCAACCCAAGCGGCCCCCGGACCCATCATCCCCACAATCACCCCCGCTCCCACAACGACTGGCCAGTCCCTCGCCGCCCCATCTACCGGCCTTACCGGAAATTACACGGTCAGCATGACCGACGGTGCCACGGCCCGAACACCAACGGGAGGTATCTGCACAGACACGGACCCTTTGGCCAATCCCAACTCGATCCCCTACGGGACGAGCGTCACCATCACGCAAACCTGGCCATCGCACAATATCGCGGGAAATCGAGGTCTGACCACCACTGGTGTCTGTGTGCACCTGAGCGCACTCACGAAGGCCCCATAATGAAAACCATGGCCGCCCACACGACCAAACCTGCCCTTCAAGGCGGCCATGGAACATGTTCGTTTACCCCCACACGCGCTACGTGCAAAATTCAGCCATTTTGGCTGAACACGTAGCGCGTTTTTGGGTCACTTTCTCATATCTTGACCTATAAGGTAAAATAAATACACATTACGTACATAATAAAAATAAGGAATATATGACAAAAGGCAATGCTACCGAAACCTCACTGTTCGATGAAATTAGCGCCGCATGGTCTCCAAGCTCAAAAGGGGCACAAGCGGCTCAAGGAGAAGTTATCGATCCAAAACGTGTAGCTCCACCCTCCATTCCAGAAGATCTGGCACGGCTCGCAATACATGGCGCCAGCGTACAAGCTGCAACCGCTGCTTACCAAAAAGGCGTCATGGATCAAGCCGCTGCCCACGAAGCTGCAGCAAAAGAGAAAGAGAATTCCTTCAAATCCCAAGCTGTAGCCTTCTTAACAGAACCGTTTCAAGATATCTTTACTAATATCGACGAAGATCATATCCCTAACTTTATGAAAGCGGATCGCGAAGACGTCGTAGATCGCGGGGCTAAAAAGGGAAAAGAGGTCCTCAACGCACTTGCCCAGACAGCACTTTCTATGGTCACCACTGCACTCTCTGGAAACAAAGAGGGAGGGGGGAAATAACATGACCTCCAACCCGTTCGAAGATCTATCAAAAGCATGGACCATAGAACCGGCCACTCCCGTACAACCCACGTTGTCAGAGTTGCTTGACATATCCCCCATTATGCTTGAAGTCTCAGTCGCATGGAATGAAGAAAAACTCGCCAACCTCAAACTTCCAGCAGACCAAGCTGCTGCCCAAGCGCTTTTCTTAAACGCCCTTTGGGGGAATTGATTTCTCGAAAGAATATATATGGCAGATATTTGGCAAGATATCGGATTAGCTTGGGGCGGCAGTAGATCCCCAGAAGGTGCACCGCAAGGACATACACCCGTACAGGTTGAAGAGGACGATTTCGCGATCATCGCACGGATGTGGGGTGCCACTATAGCACCAGACCAAAAGACCCCTCAGCTACCGGCTCCTGGAGCAAACAAGGTAACAACTTCCACCGCAATATCTCACATTCTCTACGCTAAAGCACTTACCCACGACACAAGAATCCCCCTACCAATAGAAATACCAATCATTAAGAAGAAGGAAATTCATATCCCTCCAGTCGCAGATAGCTTTCAGGAAGGGGTTCTAAAAGGTTTTCATAAGGTAAAACGTCGCCTTGACATTCGAGGTCTCGAACCAGACTTACCCAATCCCGACCATATCGCCATAACATACCGAGGCATATTAGCCAAATATATGTCACTCTCGTCAGATGGATTGGTTGGTGAAGAACAAACAGCCGCACTCCTCGATCAACAAGCCAGGACAAAGGCAATGCAGCTTTATATGGGCGAACAAGACAGCTCGCATGGAGGCAGCCCTACCGAAGACGAAATCAAAGTTGCAAACGATCTCATGCTAAAGGTTGGAAGGGTTCCACCAGAAGTAATCGCGCGCGAGTTGTACCGGTATGTATTCGGGCGAGCAAGTGACGTCGCCCTCACCCAGATAGGTAATATGTGGACGCAAAACCGTCCCGAAATCACCGCCTCCCTGGCAAGGCTTGCCGCGACTCCAGCCGACAAAGCATACATCACCGACTGGGTCACTGCCCACATCATGATGACCCCCGAGGAAAGAAAAGATTTAGCTAGCACGTACTGGTATGTCACCCCCCGCGAGCTAGTTGTAAAGCGAATAATAAATGCTGACGACCGCGAAGATACGCGAAAAATTCAGCTCTCCACCCTCACCGTCGCTCCCACAAGTGCATCTGACACGTTAATGAGTGATGGCACACTCAAATACATCGACCACCTACGTAGAAAAGGTCCTGGTTTTATAGAAACCAACATCGACTGGTGGGCCGCAAATGGCCTGGGTGGTATAATTGTATTGCGTCAACTACAAGCGCCAAACGATCCCATTACGATTGCTGTTCGTGACCCGGGACTCACCATTCAATTTTTGCGTAACCTTGGCATACTCGCCAAATCCGCAGATACTGCAAAATCCCACGCCGATACGGCCGTTTTTTCCTCCGAGCCAGCATATAAAGATCCTATTCGTCCCAACAAAGTTATAGACCTCCTTCCACTTGGCGCCACTGCTTACCCATTGAAACGCTACAACCGCGGAGCCGGTCCCCTCGATTACAGCCCAGCATTCGAAAAAATTGCCGACCAACAAAATGAGATTAGGACCATTCAACGCCGTGAAATGGAAAGTTTACTGCGTCGTCTAGCACTTGCCGAATCTGTTGGTATTAATCCATTTGCCTTTGATCCCGCAAGTTCCTCATATGACGAAAATAAAGCACTTAACAACCCATCACAAAGAGAACTAGTGGCAAAAATCGGCGCTCACAAACGAGTGATCAATAGCCTCGGAAGAAAAATGGACTCACTAGAAGTGTTAAAAACAAAAATGCAAGCCGCCCAAGACCAAGGTCTCGGGATAAAGCGTGACGCTATGACAATGGGTTAATCAGGTACTATGAATACCGCCGTTCATGAAAAAGCCACGACACTAGCTCAAAGCCTTTCTGCACAGGCAGCAGAGAGCGATTTTGTTAGGGCTAGGTACACCGGAAGAGCGCTGGAACACGACCACGTTGTTGTGCCCGAGCTAACCGGCCATGGTCTTACCGAAGCTAAAATCATCTACCCACCACTCCTCGTAATGGATCAGATCACAAGAGCAATAGAAAATCACCCAGGATTAGACCTTATTGTAAACGCAATCATCGAGCCAATCGCTCGTGCCGAATTTGCCGTACTTGGCATACCCTTCCCATCTCCAGAAGAAGTAGCTGAAAATAGTCGAAGACATCACCGAGAGGCCCTTGATATGCAAGAGACTTTATCGATAAACGAAGCAATAAACGCCGGAGATCAATCCATAAACATCGTCACCATGCTCGGCGACATCCTCACCAAATAACTACCCGCCAAGAAGCGCCATCACCATATCATTCCAGATGTGGTCGTCCCCACTCTGCGGCGTCATAGCGCTATTTTCGAGCGCAATCTGGTTAGCTCGTGCCTGCGCCTCCATCATATCTATTTCCCCCATCGCGAGCATATCCACGAGCTTCAGGGAGTCTAGCTGGGCGTCGTCCGTCCCAAAATTTTGTCGATATAATACGAGCGCGGCCGTCCCGGGGGTTTCTTTAACATAGCTCTGCAGTTTGCGACGCTGATCCTCCTTTGGGTCTTTGTCTGGCAGAAGCCAGGATTTTGTCACCTCGATTAATACTCTATTCCCATCTTCAACGTGTTCCCTAAAGGTGAGATCGGGTATCGTCAGTCCTCCCGGCCCATCAGCTCGTTCCGTCTCGTGGCCAATAACCACACCGTCAAAAAGCCCATTAAGCAAATGAAAAGCCAAACCTTCTAGGGGGTCAGAGATGGCAGTTCCTTTGAGAATTTCGTTGCCTCTCACCACCCCCATGAAAAATATTAAAAGCCCAAACCCAACATTCGTTCAAGATAGACAATCTCATATAAACTGTATCACCGATTATCCATAGAAACTTGCTATAGGATGTATAATAGACTTATGAACTATCATCTAAGTCGCGAATTTGTACTATCAGATCCCATCCCGCCTGGAGAGACACCCCTCCTTCCTGCCCCACTAGGGTTCCCACCAGTAGACATGGAGGCTGCACACAAAGCCGTTGCAGCAGTATACGACGTGCCCAACGCCGCAGCGAGCTCCTGTGAATTAGTGTCGATACGCCTCACCACAGAGTCCAGAGATACAGATATCCTTGCAGTCCTTGCCGCAGCCGGGATAGCGGCCAGTGGCATTTCCGAAGATATTGGACCAGACGGCAGAAAAAGCAACGAATTCCAAGTGCTCGAAGATGACGATATCATCGGTCTAATAAATCTAATTCCAGCTACATAATGTCGCATTTATGTTAGAAGCTAAAAGCGATCAAAAAAACCATTTTGCATCGCATCATGCCGCCCAACACCTAAAAGATGCCGCAACTCTCGGACTTGCACAAGGCCAACATATCAAAGACATAATTCCCGACCTTTGTAGACCAAGCAACGATCAAAATTCCTCGTCGTTATACAACTATCTCCGAGGATATACCTCAGACGTTGAACAAGTTAGTACGACGGACGATGTCGTCGGTGGGTGTGTCGGCTTAGCCGCAAGTCTTGTTGTCGGCCCAGACTTCCTTCCCCCAGATTGGAACACATCGGCAGTTAATCCAAACGAAGCGCTTGCTGTTATTAGCAGTATAAGCAGCATGGCCGGTCGAGAAACAAAGGTTGTCCATTCCATGACCGAAGTTATCGAGTCACTTCGCGACGACGCAGAAGGCGTGTGTGTTGCCATCGCCAACGAACATGACAACGGTCATTTACTTAGCGTTATACCAGCACAAGCCACAGACCTAAGCAACAATAAGGTGTACATTGTCGCAGATGAGGAGGTATTCAATAGCAATCTTGCGCAAGTGAAAACAGAGGGTCCAAATCCCATCGCCGCCTATCGTCATCCTCCATATCCCCCAGATACAACAGTAGTTTTCACAGCAAACGAAGATTTTGTTGCAACCTCACTACGAGAGTTTGATGAAATTAAATTTGGACTTGTCATACAAAGGCCAGAGGCAGAAAAAGACCCAATAGTCTTCTTCTACTCCGCTATCATGCACGATAATCCTACATAAGATATAAATACAAGTAATATGTTCGAAACTCTCCCAACCGATCATGAAGCAACTGGAGATAGTCGCGACGAAAGTGAGCTGACGCTATCAGAGCTCCTCAAACTATATGGGTTAGAAGAGATCGAAACCGCGGACGGTCGCACGCTGATCGTCAACGAGGACGGCACCCCGCTCACCCCTATTTACTTGAACTGGAAAACATTGGGTAAATAATCCTCGGGCTAGTATAATCACAGTATGCATTCTCTTATCTTTTTTGGCGTCGATCAGTATTCTGCGATAGTGCTGCAGCGGATAATCGATGATCAAAACATCGCGATTTTAGCTGTGGTGACCGACCGAGGGAAACCCAAAGGTCGCGAGCAAAAGCGAGAGCCCAACCCCGTTGAAAAACTAGCCATCACGCAAAATATAAAAGTAATATATTATCCAGAAAAAAGTGAAGAAATGAGCAATTTTATTGATATGCTCAAATCATATCATTACGAGTATGGTTTGGTCGCCTCTTTTGGTCACATTCTTCCCTCCCCGCTAATCAAAACATTCCTAAAAAGTATTCTCAACATTCACCCCTCACTCCTCCCCCAATACCGCGGCGTAGCACCTGTTCCCTATGCGCTTGCGTTAGGCGACACAACAACTGGCGTCAGCATTTTCACGATCGACGAAGGCGTGGATACCGGTAAAGTCGTCGCGCAAGAAAAGATACCCACCCCACCAGGAATAGGAGCTCCAGACCTCCTCACCGAGCTTTTTGCTCGAGGTGCAGGGCTCGTAGCAGACTACATTAGCGGTAAACCCGTTCCCAGCGCGCAGTCACAACACCAGGAAAAAGAGGTCCTAGTCTATGCAAAACGCTTTACCCGCGACTCCGGTTATGTTGAATGGCCCGTTGTCCAAAAACTCCTTGCGAATCAACCCATTGCCCCTGATGAAACCACCAACCTGCTCCTCAAATTGCGATTAGCAAAAATAAAAACACAACACTTGAAAATTGAAAATTGGTCATTGGAAATTGCCCGGCTCTGCCGGGCACTAACCCCGTGGCCGGGTGTCTGGACCATTTGCCCGACCAAAAAAGGCAACCTTCGCCTCACCCTCGTCCTCACCAGATCACATACCAGGTATGCAACTCCCGAGATCCTTATCGCTGGTAAACCCAAACCCATCACTTGGGGTGACTTTACAAAGTATTATCTAAATGATTAACTGCAGCTATGCCGGCAAAAAAGAAGATCGTTTCCAATACAGATATTCTAAACACCAAGGTGAGTCAGCTCCAAGAGGATGTCGTTGGCATTCGTAGCGACCTGAAAACAATGGATACAAAAATTAACGCAAAACTCGATAAGCTACTCGAAGTTGTTACCAAAAACCAAGGCAACCTCAATCAGCGCGTAAACCACCTAGAGCATCACACAACGCATCCGCCAACCGCGACGCTGGCCTAGCGCCCCCACCTCTCCCTACTTACGCGTATTACCTTATCTTTATTCTGATTCGACGACGAGGGTAGTGGCAACGTGCGCGCGAGGAACGCCCTGCCGCTCTTTGCGTCCACCATGAGTCGCACAGCAATTTGGTAATTCTCTAAGTTTACAAGATCCTTGTCGGTAAACACGTCGCCAAACTCTTTCATAATGATTCGAGCATCCTCTGCCCCTATGGTAAAGCTGACAATTGATCCCGCATTCCCAAGGATGGCTTTCTGCACCTCGAGTGGTATCTGTGCCATATATTGATTTGCCATCATAAGGTTTAGTTTGTACTTGCGCGCTTCCGACAAAATCTTGATAAAGCTAGACGTGGCAAAATTCTGGAACTCGTCTACATAAAGATAAAAATCGCGGCGGGACGCTTCCTGCAGGTCGACCCGATTCATCGCCGCGAGCTGGAACTTGGTGATAAGCATGGCGCCAATGAGAGCCGCGTTGTCCTCTCCCAATTTTCCCTGCGATAAATTGGCTATAAGTATCTTTCCCTCGTTCATGATGGCTTCCATATCGATAGAGCTGGCCGGTCGTTCGATAATGGCGCGGATCATAGGCGAGGACACAAACTGGCCTACTTTATTCAGGATTGGACTGATAGATTCCTGTAAAAGTTTGTCCGGCATCTTATCAAATTCATTGGTGAAATATCGCTGGATAATGGGATCTTTTAGCTGCGCGACTGCCTGGGCACGAAACTGCCGGTCGGTGAGTATTCTCGGCACGTCTACCAAGGTCATCCCGGGTAGCTCTGACAGAGCCAGAAGCGTATTCCGAAGAATATATTCAAGTCGCGGCCCCCAACTGTGACCATATAACTTGTTGAAAATGGCGACAATACCAGACACGACAAGTTCCCGCTGCGCCGGGTCTTTTACTTCGAGCACGTTGAGACGCACGGGCCGGTCATGGTCTATCGGATTAAAGTAAATGACATCGTTGATACGTGAGGCAGGCACATAATTGAGGATAATATCCGATAGATCACCGTGCGGGTCAATAATCGCCACACCTCGACCTTTTTTAAGATCGTCGATGGCCATGTTGGCGATGAGGGTACTTTTACCAGTGCCCGTTTTACCTATTGCCCACAGATGTCGCCGCCGGTCTACGTCTTTTATCCCAAAAATGAGGTCGCGGTTCTTAAAAATGGCTCTGCCAAAAAAGTTAATGCTCGCCTTTTCCTCATCGGTTTTTCCCTCTGCCGTAGGTAGATTGTCCGGCGGCTCGGAAAAGACATTCTGACCCCAGATGATCCCAGGTATCTTTACTTTGTCAGATGGCAAGTGCCACAGGGTAGAAAGCTCCGGCACATTGATCACTTTGCGAGCAGCCCCGGCACGCGCGGCAAGTTGTTTTTGGTAACCCTTTGGTGAGAGGAGCGACGTGTGCATGGTAAAGCTGTTGCCGTCCGGTCTACCATAGACGCCAAAAACAGCAGCTAGTTCCTTCAACCTCGCTTTGTGGCTCGCTGCAATACGTACGGTGACGGCAAACCCCGCGTGGGCGATCTTCTCTTGTATCCCCCGCGCCTCGGGGAGGCTCCCTCGCTGCGTAGTGTATCCCGTTTTCCCGCCAGCCATATAGGTCTGGTGAGAGCCAGTTGTCCGCCCCGCATCTATTGCCTGCTGGCCTGCCTGTTGCCAGCCAGCCTTTGCCGGAGCAAGTGCGTACTGCACCCACATGGTTTCACCCGCCTCGGCTTTCGACAACACAGAGAGGTACGCCGTCATAGGATCGGTGTCGCGAAAGTCACTCCATGTCTTCAAGGGATAAAAGCCTGCATGCGAGAGCGGCAACTCCGCGACGTGGAGGTGCGGGGCAAGCGCGGGCAATGGGTCAACGATGGGTGAGATCATGGCCAGAGGGTAAGTCGAGTTAATTTGGGCCGTAACAAACTGCACCAGCCACGGAGAAACGGTCACGAGAAATCGTATCTGCTGCTCTGTCGCCGCCACCTCAAGTGCGATCGTGGGCCGCGGCTCTCCTTTGATCCACACGTCGAACCAGCTCTTGGTAAGCATGGTGGGAAATGTCGAGAGGAAGGTAGCGGCCGACTCCGGCGTCACCTCCGTATCGCGGGGAATAGTTACAAGGAGTGTTGTTAAGTTCAGGGCAGCCATACTGCCATAGTATAACGGAAAAAACTAGTTAATATAAGCCGACGAAATGCCCACCAGCAAGAAGTATTGCCGCAATACCACCTACCAGTATTAAGGCTCGCTTCATCTGTGGGGTAAGAATTTCTGATCTTGGCAACTGAGGATCAAGACCAGCTGGCTGTATATAGTCAGGCCTACTAGTATCATGTTCTGGATCAACGACACTAACCATTTAAAAGCCCCTTACTGTTGGACAGTGCCAACCTTCCGCACGTTACCCTTCACCATGCGCAGGCACTTGGTGCAAAGACGGAGGCGCAGAGTCGACTCACCGAGCTTCATGCGATGAGCATGAAGATTGGGTTTACGAACACGTCGGGTACGATTTTTGGCGTGCGAGACGTTGTGCCCCACGTCGCGATGTTTACCACAAAGATCACATGCATATGCCATAGGCATGAATTCTAACAGAGATTAGGCGGAAACGCTACCCCTGCTGCGGAAGATAAGGGAGGCGCCGATCGCGACCCCTACGATAACGAGGATAATGACGAGGAGAGAAGTTACAATCTTGCCCACAACTGCGCCTACGGTGCTCCCCGAAGTACTCGTAGAACTAGCCGCTTGCTGCACGGTCATGGTCGTACTTGTATTGGTAGTTTCGGTAGAGGCAGGTGCGGGCGTAGCAGCGGCTGTCTTCTCAAAGGTAAAAGGTGTGACGCTACCAGAAGCAACCTGGTACGAACTAGGACGGTGTGGATTGCTAGAGGTCTCGGCTGTTACGAAAAGCGTAGTAAAAGCATTGCCAACAAAACCTTGGAAATAGCCACGGGCAATCTCTCCGACAGGGACAATGTCACCACTTCCGGCAGTTTTTGCCCACAACATATAGCGGTCGTACTGTGTCTGATATGGATAAACGAGCCCATCACATCGGCCGGTCACCTGATACTGACCACTCTGCCATAGGGATATTGCGGTGCAGGACACATTTGCCCCACTCATGGCGATGTCACCCTCGTGAGCAGAGACCTTGCTAGTGGAAACAAACATGCTAACGAAAAGAACCGCCAAGGCGGCGCAGAGTTTTTTCATATGGCCCATAGTATACCAATTCAATTTTCATTTGTCAATTTTCAATTTTCAGAGACTAGATACGAAAATATGTTCGCGATAAATTTTTGCGATATATGAGCACCGCCTACTAAAAGAAGAGGCGAAGTCGTGTTCACAAAGAAAAATATTGCGCAGGACTGGTCCGAGCACAAGGTCGCTGCGACACCAGTCGCAGACAGACCGGTTTTTCACTTGGGAATACGACGAGCCGTGGGTTATACTAGAAACATGCTCTCTACTCTTTTTTCCGACCCCCTCGTCTTCGTGGTCTACGCCCTCGCACTGGTCGTAGCCATATCGATTCATGAATTCGCTCACGCCTGGGTTGCAGACCGCCTCGGCGACCCCACCGCCCGTGCCATGGGACGGCTCACGGTGAATCCCCTCGCCCATCTCGATCCCCTCGGTACCCTCACCCTACTCCTGGTCGGTTTCGGCTGGGGACGCCCAGTACCCTTCGACCCCTACAATCTACAAAATCCCAAGCGGGACGGCGCCTTGATAGCGCTTGCCGGGCCGGCAAGCAATCTTATTTTAGCGGGAGCGCTGGCTGGGCTCGTACGCCTGGTGCCAAACCCTCTACTCCTTGCCATCGCAACCCCCATCCTTGCCCTGAACGTGATGCTCGCCGTCTTCAACTTCGTCCCCGTTTATCCTCTAGACGGTGAGAAAATCCTTCTTGGTCTCCTACCAGGCAACCTAGCTGTCGAATTTACCGGTATTATGCAACAATACGGAACCATCATTCTTATACTTCTAATCTTCCCGTTTGGCGGCAGCTCCGCAATAGCCTCACTCATTTCTCCGATAATTAGCGGAATCCTCAAGCTTCTACTGTAGGTAAAATGATTGTTTCGCGAACGGCGCTTTCCTCTGGTAAAACAGGTGCATCTACGTTTTGTTTCGTCACCTCAAATAGTACCGATCCAGGCGACACACACAGATTGTGAAGGTTCGTGGTACCGTTGTGGATTGCGTTGTACGTGATAGTTGCAAAGAGCCAAAGAAGGGCAAACTCCGACTGGGAGAGTGTCTCCACAAATAGACCTGTAAACAAAATAAGGTTCGGTATTAGTAAAGTTAATACCTTGTAGTCGGTGAACGAAGGCTCGCGTACTATCGCGTCTCTATCGCAAACCAGGCTATCTCCGCCTTGACCAACAACTATACGATCTCCGGCCGCTACCATATCCACATACTACGCCCACGCCATGCATGTTCGCAACGCTATGTTGGCAACGCCTCCGTTTGATTCCACTAATCGAACCATATATTATGGTCTCATAATGTCTTATGGTATTTCGATAAAAACTCGAGCATTAAAGTTACGTAAGTCTGGATTTTCCATTAAAGAAATCGCTCGAAAACTAAATATTTCTCAAAGTTCCTCCTCTGTTTGGCTTCGGAATGTTCCTATTTCCAAAACGGGCAGGGTCCGAATGCAAAAACATAAGGAAGTGAACCGATACAAGATGTCGCAGAGATGGCAGGAAAAGAGGACTTCCATCAAGAAATACTATCACGACATTGCGAAACTAATAGTTCAGGATCAACAGGTGGGAAATCAAAATGTTATCAAAATTATCTGTTCCATGTTATTTTGGGCAGAGGGATCCAAAAAAATCAACCACATCGCGTTTACCAACTCCGATCCAGGGATGATAAAGACGTTTATTGGACTACTACGCACGTCCTACACGCTGGATGAGAGCAAGTTCCACGTATCCGTCCATCTACACGAATATCACAATCCAAACGAAGTCATTGAATTTTGGTCAAAGACAACCAAAATCCCCCGCGTGCAGTTCATTAAGCCCTACTGCAAACCGCACACAGCGATTAGAAAACGGCATGATTACAAGGGATGCATCACCATTCGATACTACGACGTTAAAATTGCCAGAGAATTAACAGCCATATATAATGCATTCGGAGAACAATTTAGGGGTGTCGTTCAGAGGTAGGACTCTTCTCTCCAAAAGAAGTAACGAAGGTTCGATTCCTTCCACCCCTGCTAAATAGCCATTTTCGCCCTCATTTATTCCTCCTAGAACCCTATAACTTGCATTGCATTGTATAATTATCGTTTGTGCAATTTTGCCCGCTCCAAAGCGTACAAATTACACATAGATATCAGGATAAAATTAGAACGAGCAAATATGACTTTAGAGACATTGGTGGTGCATCCAGACTATGAGATTCCAGGCTATCTCTTCGAAAATGGCCTCGCCTTGTCAGTCGACCAGTACGCCGGTAACTCAGACCGCATCATCGGCTTTAAAGATATCGAGAGAAATAGAATTGAGACACTCGACGTATTCGGGATGGTAACATACGCACCACAAGTTACCGCCCTCACACATAATCTCTGGCTCAACTGGCTAAATAAAGGAAGAAGATTTACTGAAAAAGAGACAGAATCTCTCCGCGAACTAGCCGAAATAAGGCTCCAAAACTCAGAAACAAAAAAATTATCGCTTCGACACGCGGTTGCCGCCCCATGGTTAAAGCAATCACAAGGAGACTCCTTAAATAGCCTAGACACGGTAGATAAAGTAATGGACGCAATCACACGCCAATATACCTACTATGCCGACACAATGGCGTGGGACAAGGACGGAATACGCGACCAAGTTGAGGTATGTCTCAACCTTCAAGAGTTTACTGATCCGCAATCCACATTTAGCTTCAATTATAAAGAGGAAGGCCAAAACGCACCGGTGTTTGACAATGGCTCCCCCCCCCATCGGCGGTTACGCAGAAACAAGCGACGACGGCCAAACTATCACAGTACGATGCGCGTACGGGGACAATCGAGCCGCAATGGAAATACCGGAAATATGTGACACTGTGGTATTCCAAGTCACACCCCCAGAATATACGGGCGGAAAACCACAGATACATCCTATATCTCATGCGTCAGGAATACGGGAATATATCTACCTAGATAGAGATAGTCGAGTTATTCCAAAAGCAAAATTGCCGATGCACATGCAGACCGGACCCATTGGAGTAGATATCGTAGAGTTGAGTAAAATAGCCGCCTTCACGTACTGTGGGGCGACAAATACTCTAAAGCATGACTGTCGCGTTGAGTTCTCCAAGGGCACTCGCGGATTCTACTTTAACCAGCTGACCGAGTACGACCCACCTCCAGAAATTGACCGACAGAGCATAGCTCCCCAATACCGCACCCAAGCTATTATCTCTAAGCCGGAAGACGTCGAAACACTGCTAGGCGCCGACATCGACGAGACGTTGCCGGGAATCATCTTCTTCCCAGATGGAATGAGTGCCTATTCCATGCCCGAAGTAACAGATACTGTCCAAAAGCTCGGGGGAATAATCAAAGCAAAAATAGCAGCAGGGAGAAACCGAGATTGGTGGGAAAACATACTCTTTGTTCCCTCCGGAAGTGGCGCTGCACACCGCCTCGTAAATGCCCTGCATAATCTGCCTAGCTCTATCAAACGGCAACCTATCGCAAAACTCCCCCCTATACAAGTTGGCGATAGGATCTCGTTAACATATCGCCCGGAAACGCGCTCTTTCTGGCTTTCAAATCTGGAAATGATCGGTGACGGCCGGAACGTACTTGCGCTTACTTTGCTTCCGGAAACTCCACCCGTCACTAAAATAGGACTAAAAGCTCACAATATACGCGAAGTTTTAGCCAAAGCAGACTTACGTACACCACCGGCATTTTCCGTTTCCGCAGACGCCTTTTACGAAATTCTCATCGCCAATGGAGTACAGGACATCTACGACTCTTTACCCGATGCTACTGCAGAAGATATTCCCAAAATATTCCGAGAAATTTCCGACAAACTCAAGATAGTACCGCCAAATATCTCCGAGCTACTTATCCGGATAATCGAAAGACAATTCCCCAACCAACCAGAGCTTAGACTCATCGCCAGATCAACAGCTATCCTAGAAGATAACGGAAATGAAAATAATTACGCCGGCACTTTTTCGTCTGTTCCAAATCTGAAGCTGCGGCAGGATACAGGGGTAGTATTTGACTCATCCCCTTCTCTGGAGGAAGGAATCCTTGAAGTAATTAAAAGTGCCTTTACAGAGGAATTAGCACGGTCAATTGCAGGCAAGTTACCAAACGATCGTAAAGCGGTTCTGCGGGATTGGATTATGCCTGTCCTGGTCATGCCCATGATCGAAGCCATGTGCTCAGGTGTTGTTTTGCACGGCAACAGATACTCTGGCAACCCACATGAAATCGTCGTAGAAATGGAAAGAGGTGTTGGCGGTATCGTTGCAAACGATGGGCAGGAAATTGTCCGCGTCATTGTTCCTGAAACTGAGGTATTAAGGGATAAACCAAAAAAGGGCAAAATCGCAATTTTATTAATCGACAGTGAAAAAAAGGAGAAACCCTTGTCGGCAGAAGAGCTTCCTAAACATCTAGGTAGTACCGTTGGGATTCCGCAACTCATCGCGATCGCTAGAGGGTTAAGCACCCTGAGCCAACGTCAGGGTCACCCCCAAGACGCAGAGTTCGCGATTGATAACGAGGGAATGCTCTTCTGGACCCAAACCCGAGATTTTCACATGTAGTCTTGAACCAACGTGAGCCATCCACTACACTAGTCTCATGCCCGTCGATCACGTCCCCGCCCCCACCGATCTCACGTTTGCCCGCACGGCTCACGAAGAACGCCACCTCATGGAGACCGTGGAGGTACCGGTTGTCACCGTCTCTGCCACGTTTAAAGAAGAAGTCGAAAAGGAATTTGGCGAGCACCCTATGGAAGAGACGCCGGACGTCACCTTCTCCCGCGCCCACTATTCCATGGCAAACGCTATCGTGGTAGCAGCCGGAGCCATGCGCAAATCATTCTGGATGATCGACCCCACCAACTACGTATCCGCCGCTGCCTGGCCCAAAGTACTCTTTACCGAAGAGATGGGCCGCATTATTGCGCGGAATCCCCTCCTCAAAGAACTCAAAGACATGATGGACACCAGAGTGCGGAACCAGCTCCCCTTAACCGCCGCCATTCGCGAGCCCCTCTCCTACGTGACCGGCCGCGTCGCTCGCCCCATAATCTCCCTCCATTACGAAGCGGGGAATATCCTCGTGGAAAACGGAAAAACGGTATTGCAAGTAGTGACCGACCCGCACGTCCGCCCCCAATACGTGACCAACGCCGATTCTCCCCATATGTCATATGCAGTCTTCGACGAAAAAACAAAAGCCGAGCTACTGGAGCTCGCCTACATTTTAGGGCATAAACTAGACGAGTCTCGAGTTACCGTAGTCGGGTGCCCCGTAGATCCTCGATTAGAAGCGATCGCAAAACGCCGGTCGACAACCGCTTTTCGCGACCGCCCCCTGCGCCTTGCCGTGACGACCGGCGGCCTCGGCACAAACAAAGGCGAAATAGAGGAGCTCCTCCACCACCTCGCTCCATCAATAAAAAACGGGCACGTGGCGGTCGCTGCCTATGCAGGCGTTCACGACGATTTCCTCCATATGTTTACCAAATTTGCGCGTGAGCACGACATCTCTCGGGGACATGAAGATAATGTCCATGCTCCCTTCCGCATTTTCAAGGGCACTGACATCGTAGACGCAAATGAGCTACTGCTAAAACATGTTTTTCCCTGGGCAGACGGGTTCGTCACCAAGCCGAGCGGAGACATGGCCTACGAGGCCGTCGCTGCCGGCTGCTTCCTCCTGACCCTTACCCCCTGGGGACCGTGGGAGGAAAACATTAGAGCACATTTCGAGGAAGCGGGAGTTTCGATCCGCGCGCGCGGGCGTGACATCGTACCCCAGATAACCGCGTTGTCGTACATACCAGTAAAAGAAAAGAAGTCGTGGGTCGAGCTCGCCATGGAACGCGCTAAAATAGCAGCCCCCCACCTCGCTCGCGGAGCCGAAAATATCGTTCGATTGCAGCAAAAAATGGCAAAGACACTACGATAACCGAAGTGGCACCACCACAATCTTCCCCTGTGTTTTCAAGCCATGTTCAACCGAGTCGGTCGTAATGAGGAGATCAATCTCTGGCAAGATTATATCTAGGCTTCCTGGCACACCCAAAAAGTGTGTCACGCACCACACGATCTTTTTTACCCCTTGTGTCCTAAGCCATCGCGATACTCCCACAATCGTACTCCCAGAGTTCACCGCGTCGTCGACGAGAAGGCATGTTTCTCCCAATTCTCCCTCTACTAGAGAAAAATCCGAAACGTTCAGCGTCGCCGTGTCTCGCTTTTTGGTAAGGAGTGCAACACTCGTACCCGTCATCTTGGCAAGCTCGCGAGCACGGACGTGACTCCCTTTGTCAGGTCCCACCACGGTATAAGTGGAAAGTTCATGGCTGGTGACATACTCGACAAACTGGGGAAGTGGTGAAAAGTTGGTAACCGGCACCGTGAAATAGGTAAGGCAACTCTCCGCATGTATATCTACCAGGACAACTTCGTCCACACCACTCCCCGATATGGCACGGGCCACAGCGCGTGCAGAAACGGCCTCACCATCGAAGTGTCTATTCTGTAAGCTGTACGCCATCCAGGGCATAACGAGCCGCACATGCGAAGCCCCATTCTCCCGGAGAGCGTCTATCGTCAGGAGGAGTCGTACGAGTCGGCTATCGGGGTCCGGTGCAAGTGATTCAACAATGGTACACGACTGCCCCGCAACAGATGACTCAAGCGTTACACGCTGCTCACCATTCTTAAAGTGAACACTTGAAATAGGAACAACCCGCCCATCTGCAGTGATACGCATGGAGCAATTGTAACAGACAAACGAATGAAATTACTTGAGCTTCTTTGCCTCTTTGTGATCGGTGTGCTTCTTGCACGTCGCACAGTACTTGGAGAGAACAAGCTTCTCGGGCGTATTTAATTTATTGCGGGAGGTAAGGTAATTAAAGTTACCGCACACGCTGCACTTTAGCCCAAATGCTTGCCGAGGACCTTTTTTTGCTTTTGCCATGACGCAAATTGTACCAGATACCCCCATCTCCACACAAGCACTAATGCGATTAGTACTACTAAAGCGTTGACTTTTGCAAACATTACATACTATAGTGAACATAATGCCCGATACGTTAAACAAGCAAACGCTGATCAATCTTCTTATCGACTCACCGCTTCGCGAGCCGATCAAGATCAATCTCATCGATATCGTCAACAACACCGGGGACGCTGACCTCTCCAAAACATATTCCACCATCGTCAAAGAACTGGAAATATTCCAAAAGGCAACCGAGCGCCGCATGAAGCTCGCCAACGAGACGATCGCCAAACTTCAGCCACAGGCTGATCGGCCTATGGCCGACGGCGGCAGTCCTCCGTCGCCATCCCCGCTCTCGCCAGCAGATTTACCCCTACCACCCGCTCCACCGATGACAACCCCTCCGGTACCTCCCACCCCGATGATGCCACCAGTCACACCAACCGAGGGTCTCTCCGTCCCCCCGCTTGACTTACCGCCGCTACCCCAGGTACCACCGCCAGGAGCTCCAGTGACTCCCCCACCGACAGTTCCCACACCCGCCGCCGCTCCTACATCGTCAGATACTACTAGTGCGCTCCCACCACTTGAACAGCCAAAAGCTTCTAATGCAGACGAAGCCGCGCTAGCGGAGATACAAAAAGAACTGGATTCCCTTAAGTCGTCTGCCGCAGCGGACGCACAAACTCCCGCTCCTTCTACCACCCCCGCCGCAGCTCCCCAAGCCTAAACCACCATTTTCATAGTAAAATAGATCCATGTGCTGCACGCCAGCAGTATAGATGCCACCTTAGCTCAGTTGGTTAGAGCGGCTGTTTTGTAAACAGCAGGTCCCGGGTTCGAATCCCAGAGGTGGCTCACCGTCCTCCGCGAAGTTTAGCGTGTGCCTCTCTAATACGTGCCGCAAACGCCGCCGAGCTACCACGCGATCTATGTCCACCATGTACTTTTACAGAATGGTCAAAGGCGGTTTGCTCCGTATAGGCATCGTGTGCCTCGGTAGGATCATTGGTAACTGCGTTCGCAATCAAACCAAACAGCATTTGCAATTTTAGTCGGTGCCTAGGATCAATTCCAGCTTGTGCCTCCAAGAGTGCCAATTTTTGTAACTCTTCTTGAGTTTTCATACAATCCTAATGTACCTTAATAGGGAAAATTATGCACTATCTGTCAAGTTCTAGGTCTAGTTCCCCATGTCTCGCCAGGCAGACAGGATATCCTTAGCAATTGGTCCCGCCTCGTACGATCCCTCGCCTGCTTTCTCGAGCATGACCGTCAGCACCATTTTCGGATTGTCTCCCGGATATGCGACCGTGATCCATGCATCAGATTTGTCGGAGTCAGACGGCCCGCCAACCTGCGCTGTACCCGTCTTGCACAACACCCACGGCTGAAAAGTAAAGAATGGAAACGCGGTCCCGCCTGGTGCACACGCCCCCTGCATCCCCTGGCGCACAAGGGTCACGTACGAGCCAGTAAGACCAAGGTCATGACAATTGATCGGAGTACGTACCAAGAGTGACGTGTCGCAGAGTCTCCCCGATACTGCCGCCGCCGTCATCCGAGCCACCTGCAATGGGGTAACCAAAAGATCGCCTTGCCCAATAGCAAGGTGGTACGTATTGCCAAGGAACCACTTCTCACCAGTCGCACGCTCCTTCTGCAGTCGGTCGGGTACCAGTCCAGTCGCCTCACTGGGAAGTTCTACCCCCGTTCGCTCCCCAAACCCAAATTGTCGTGCCCACGAGACCAAGGTATCCACCCCAGTCATTTCACCGGCCTTATAAAAAAAGATATCATTACTATGGGCAATAGCCGTTACCACGTTGATATTCCCCTCGACCCTACCGTATTCATCATAGTACCAGTTGCGATACGAATACTGCCCCACCGTAAGAATACCGGTATCGTCTATAAGAGTTGTGGGGGTAATCGCACCAGAAGCAAGTGCCGCATACGAAGTAACCAACTTAAAAACAGAGCCTGGAGGATACGTTCCAGAAATAGCACGATCAAGAAAATAGTGCTCGGTAGTATCGGTAAGGTACCGCGCAATATTCGAGGGGTCATACGATGGCGACGAGACCATCGCCAAAATCTTACCTTGCATGTCGACAGCCACGGCGCTCCCCGGCTTACCACCAAGCGCATTATAAAGCAGGGTTTGTAACCTCGCGTCCACCGTAAGCGTCACATCATTCCCCGCTTCCGGGCGATTGCTCCCCAGCTCACGCACAACCTTCCCCGACGCATCGACTTCGAGTAGACGCCCCCCATCTTTGCCGCGAAGTATAGGGTCAAGCGTGCGCTCGAGCCCTGCACGCCCCACAAGCATCCCTGGTGTATAACACACGCCGTCACGACAACCCAGCTCATCACTTGTCACCTCTGACATATACCCAAGAATTGGCGCAAACGCAGCGCCATACGGATACGAACGTGTATAGGTTGTAACCGTATGCCCCGACTCCGTCGCCAAGCCCGGTTCATTCGCCACAATTGGTATCCCATTACGATCGTATATGACGCCACGGGGTGCCGGCTCCTGCAAGAGTTCTATATGGTTGGCCTCGGAAAGAAGTATATGTTGTCCACTCTCGAATATTTGGAGATACAGGATACGTGCAAAGATTATGGCGAACAAAAGAACGGCAACTGCCCAAATAGCACGGACACGTACCCGAGTACTTCGGAGAGCTCGGGCTGTGGCGCCCGAACCAGCGTATCCACGCCGCCCACCCTGACTCGCAACAACAAGCTGTTCCTCCCAAGCTAGCTCGCGATGACTTCCCCTATGCATGAAGCCATTCTAGCACGCACTTCCTCTGGACAAATGGTAGTGAAACACGGTTGACATGCACGTACGGTCATGAGAGTATGAAGTTGCCCTGCGGAAGTAGGTCATGCGAGGAATTTTTTCCTCCACAAAGAAAGCTTTTTTAGGGAGGGCGCGTTCCCGAGTTTCATTGAAGCACGGGACAACCCACCCACCTGGATATATTCCGGGGAAAGCTTCTTCGCAAAACCCTATCCGCGGGGCATTTGTATAGTTTCACCGTTCTGAGTGTGCTGAGGGAGGGATTCGAACCCCCGAAGACTTGCGCCAGCAGATTTACAGTCTGCTCCGTTTGACCACTTCGGTACCTCAGCGTCCCCTCTATTGTATCAGAGGTATGATGGAGCCGATGTCGGGAATCGGACCCGAGACCTCGTTCTTACCAAGAACGCGCTCTGCCAACTGAGCTACATCGGCGACGACCAGAGAATTATAACCTAGTCAGGGCAGTATCCGCTAGAGCTGCAACCCCTTGAGAAATGCGCGAAACTCACCGTTCATGTCCGGGTGCCTCAGGGCAAACTCCACGACCGTCTTCATGTATTCCATCTTGTTTCCCGTATCGTAATACTTGCCGCCCTTGATTTCGGTGGCCAGCACCCGCTTACCATCTTGGATCATGAGTTTGAGGGCATCGTTGTAGTAAAACTCTTGTCCGGGTTTAAGGTTAGCCAGCACTTCGTCTAAATACTGGAAAATATCGGGCGTGAACAAGAAACCAGAGACGTTAGCTAGATCAGACGGCGCCTTTGCCTTGCCGGGTTTTTCCACGATCTCCGATGCCTCGATAACCCCTGGCTCCAGCTGCTTCCCTCCGATAAAACCATACCGATCATAGTCATCGTCACTTTTTACCTTCACGCTCGACAGGCAGGAGGCCCCATATTTCTCGTAATAGCCGATCAGCTGCTTAAATCGCGACGGGTCCGCCACAATGAAATCGTCACTCCAGGTGTAAATGAACGGCTCGTCCCCGATTAGTTCTTTTACATTTAAAAGCGGGGTTCCGTTGCCATAGGGACCCTTCTGCCGTACATACACGAAATTCGCCATGTTCGAAATTTTCTGCACGGCCTCGAGAAGCGGCTGCTTCTTCGGCCCGCCCATCTTCAAGTTTTCGACAAGATCGGTAGAGGGTGCATCGAAATGATCCTCAATCGTCCGTTTGTGGTACCCAGTCACGATAATGATATCGGTGATCCCGGCGTCAACTAGTTCCTCGACGATATATTGGATGATCGGCTTGTCCACGATGGGCAGCATCTCCTTCGGCATTGCCTTTGTCTGCGGTAGAAATCGGGTACCAAACCCAGCCGCGGGGATAACTGCTTTTCTTACTCGTTGTTTCGCCATACGCGTTCTCCTAGCATCTAGAATCTATCTTCTAGAATCTTATAACGTCATCAATTCTTTTTCTTTTTCCGCCCCCAGCTCATCAATCTTTTTCGTTGCCTCATCCACTTGTTTCTGCATGTCGGTGATCCAATAGTTGATATTGTCTTCTGACACTCCCGCCGCGCCCTCCTGCGCCTCGATTTCCGCCTTAACTTCGCTACGAACTGTGCGCATGAGAACTTTCCCCGCCTCGAGCTTCTGGCGTACCAGCTTCACGAGCTCCTCTCGCCGCTCCTGGGTAAGGGCTGGTATAGCAATCTTCACCGTCTCCCCATCCACAACCGGCTGAATATTAAGCCCCGCCTTTTGTATACCAGTCGCGATAGCAGAGACCAAAGACCTATCCCACGGAGAAACAAGGATGAGGGTGACGTCCGGGGCGGAAATAGTCGCAAGTTCCTTTATTGTCATTAGGGAACCATATGCCTCGACTTTAACGTCTTCAACGAGAGATGGTTTCGCACGACCAGTACGGACAGTTGCCAGATCTTTCTTTACCACTTCAAGAGCTGTAGAAAGCCGAGACCGTAGATTCGCGAGTATCGCTTCACTCATATGCATACGTAGTGTAGCACACCCGAACATGCGACACACTCCCGGTGTGAAGGCTCCCCACACCGGAAGTGTGATAACATACAGATATGAATAAATTTCTCCAATATCTCCGCGACGTCCAGGTAGAGCTCAAGAAAGTTACCTGGCCCACACGTGCCGAGACACTACGCATGACCTGGATCGTTTTGGGTGTGTCGCTGGCAACCGGCCTCTATACGGGGTTCCTCGATCTTGGTTTCACCAATATCCTCGCCTCATACCTCAAGTAAAGAGCCTTTGCTCATGTTTCAAGTTGCAAAAGTCAACGCAGTGGCGGGTAGCCCGAGTTCTAGGTCGCTGCGACACCAGTCGCAGATAGGCCGTCTTTTGCGTTTGAAATGTGAGCGAAGGCGATTCCCTATGTTTGCGGTGACATCTCGACTATGTTATACTTGACACGTTCCCCAAAGTTAGAAGATAAAAGTAAACAACAATAGGAGAATCAATCATGGCAGACGATCAAATCCAGCAAACGACGCAAGAAGGTTTACCCGCCGTAGCCGACGCCGTAGCGACGGCGAAGGAGGGCGATATCTTATCCGAAGTCCAGGAGAACAACCCCTACCACGTCGTCTACGAGAAAAACGAAGGGCTAGAGGAAAAGGCTCGTTGGTACGTCGTCCACACCTATTCCGGCCACGAGCTCAAGGTCGCGGAACAACTAAAGACTCGCATAGAGAGCATGCACGTCGAGGGTAAAATATTCGAGGTTATCGTCCCCGCTCAAGATAAGATTCAAGTTAGAAAAGGTCAGAAGAAAACGATAAAGGAAAAAATCCTTCCCGGCTATATCTTGATTAAAATGATCGTCGACGACATGTCTTGGCTCGCGGTCCGCACTACTCCCGGCGTCACTGCTTTTATCGGCTCGGTCGGCAAGCGCCCCACCCCGATACCACAGCGCGAAGTAGATGCCATTCTTAAATTTATGGAGGTCAAGGCACCCAAGTTCAAGAGCACCTTCTCCTCAGGCGAAGCAGTGAAGATTGTCGAAGGACCGTTCGCCGACTTCCTTGGCACCGTGGACCACATCGACGAGTCGCGTGGCAAGCTATCCGTCCTGGTTTCTATCTTTGGTCGTGAAACCCCGGTAGAGCTAGACTTCACGCAAGTCTCAAAAATCTAATAAAGTTTGTCCCTACTTGCTATAGGTGCTACCATAAACAAATGGTAGAGTCCGTGCAGCGTGCGATAAGCATCCTTGATAAAAATGTTTATCAAGTCACCCTCAACGGCACCACGTACCGCCGCACCGTTCCCTCGAAAGAATTCTACGTCCACCAATGGTTGTGGGACTCTGCCACTCACGCCATGGGCCTTGTATACGTGGACGAGCAGCGCGCCTTTGACGAACTATTTTCCCTCGTATCCGGGCAATGGGAAAACGGCCTCATCGCCCAAATCACGTTTAACCCAAACGAGAAAAAATACTTCCCCGGACCGGAGTATTGGGGCACCGAAAAATGTGCAACCGGCGAGATTAAGACGTCCGGTATCACCCAACCACCACTCCTTGGCATCAGCTTCGCACACGTCTTTTCCCACACCCACTCAAAAAAACTCCAGTCACGCTTATTGTTGGAGATTCTCCCCAAAGTGCTCAAATATCACGACTACCTTAAAGACTATCGCGATCCCGAAAACTCCGGCCTCCTCACCGTCGTCCATCCGTGGGAAACTGGCTTAGACAATTCGCCGCGGTGGGACAAGCCGCTGCAAAACATCAAGCTTGCAGATATCCCCGATAGCGTCAAAAGCCTCGTCAACCGATACCGCTCGGATGACAAGCTTGGCGACCCGCGCGTGCGCCCTGGCCTAGATGACTATTATCGCTACATGTATCTCGTTCACCTCTTTAAAAGTTGGAACTGGGACTACCGAGTTATCGTCAAAAAAAGCCCCTTTGCCGTCAAGGATATACTCTTTAACTCCCTGTGGTGCGAGTCAAACGAAGCCCTTGCCAGGGTACTGACCACCATTGGCAGAAATGACGATGCCCTTCGACTCAAAGGCTGGGCGGATGAAACAAGGCAGGCACTCCGCGCTCGAAGAGATCCGGTAACCGGCTATTTCCGCGATCAAGACGTGTCCTCTGCCACCCCCACCGACATCGGCGCAAACACCATCGCCACCTTTCTACCGCTTCTAGCTGAAGCGGTAGATGAAAAAGATGCTGCCTCGACTTTGTCCCTGCTCACCGATCCCGCGCAATTTTGGACCAAGACTCCCGTCGCCTCGACCGCACTCTCCGCAAAAGAGTTTGATCCCCTCAAATACTGGCGGGGACCCACGTGGCCGATTACCAACCTCTTCGTTATCGAGGGGCTAAGAAAGTATGCAAAAAGTCCTCGCGCACAAAGTATCCGCAAGGAGTTGGAAGACAAAACCTTGTCCATGATAGATGCCCACGGGTTCTTTGAATACTACGACCCGCAAAACGGGGCAGCCCGCCCGGGCAAGCCTACTCCGCTCGGGTTTGGTTCGTTTAGCTGGTCGGCTGCAATATATGTATATCTAACCTATCGGAGAAAAGAGGTTGTGTGATCGATAAAAAAAAGATTCTCTTTGTTCACTACCGCACCGGCGAGCGCGACGGGGTAAGCCTGGAGATCGAGAAGCGCGCCAAAGTTTTAGAAGAGCTGGGGCACACGATCGAATATCTCACCGGCTACGACGGACTCCATCGAGAAAACGCCCACGTCATCCCCCTCCTCGATCTCAAAAAAAGTTATAACACGTTCCTGCGCGACCACACGTTCTACCACAAGATGTTCGACGAGAACATTATGCTCACCATTTTCCACGATCTCGAGCGACGTATGAGGAAGGAAATTAAGAAGGTGGTAATCGAAAGCAAGCCCGACCTCATCTTTGTCCACAACGTCTTCTCTCACGCCTACAACCTGCCCTTTACCTCTGCGCTCCTCACTGTCCTCGATCGGTACCAGATCCCAACGGTCGCCGTTCACCACGACTTTTGGTTCGAGCGCGAGGCCTTTTGCAGGCCGCGCTATAGCTTTGTCGAAGACTTAGTCGAGAGCATCCCCCCAAACCGTCCGTATATTCTCCGCCACGAAATCATCAACTCACTAGCCGAAAAAGAAGTAGCAAACAGGAGGCATATTGCCACAAAGCTAACGAATGATTATTTTGATTTTGACACGCCGCCACAAAAGGTAGACACATATAACAAAAACCTTCGGCACGTTTTGGGCATCGGCAAAGACGATTTTGTCGTCCTCCACGCCACACGCATTACAAACAGAAAAGGCATCGAAAACGCGATCCGCTATTGCAGCGCGCTCCAGAAGCGCCTATCTCCCCGCCCACTCACCCTGCTCCTCCCCAACTTCGTCGAGGTAGATTCGCGCGAATACGCCCTCGCCCTCAAAAAGTTGGCGCTCAAACTGCACGTCCACACCGTCTGGGCCGCCGACTACTTCGCAGCAGAACGTATGGGGATAAACGGCGGTAAGATCTACTCACTGTGGGACTCCTACACCATCGCCAACCTCGTCACGTATACCTCGTTGTACGAGGGGTTTGGCAACCAACTCCTTGAAGCGATCTATTTCCGTCTCCCAACCGTTATTTTCGAATATCCGGTATACCAAAAAGACATCGCTGCAATCGGCCTCACCCTGATAACGCTGGGGAGCGTTGCCGTTCGCCACAACGGATTTTTCTACGTCCCAGAGGATGCGATTGAAAAAGCCGTGGAGAGAACCATGGCGCTACTCGGGGATAAGCACGAACTGGCAAAAATGCTCACGCACAACGAAGAAACAGCAAAAGCGCACTATAGTAGTACTTACCTGCGTGCCGATCTACAAACCATCCTCTCTAGCATAAAACTTCCAGCTACGGTATAATGCATCCTCGTTATGGCAAAGAAAATTAAAACAGTCATCAAAGTCTTCCCCATGGGCGGGTCGGCCACGCCAGCCCCTCCCATCGGCCCGGCCCTCGGCCAGCATGGGGTAAACATCATGGAGTTCGTGAACCAATACAACAAGGCGACCGCTGACAAAAAAGGCATGGTCATCCCCGCCGAGATCACGATCTACGAAGACCGCACGTTCACCTTCGTGGTGAAGCTACCCCCCGTCTCCGCCATGATCAAGAAAGAAATGAACTTAAAATCCGGCTCCGGTGAGCCCAACAAGAAAAAGGTTGGCAAGCTATCGAAGGCCCAGGTCGAGAAAATCGCGAAAGAGAAAATGCCAGACCTAAACGCCACCACTCTCGAGGCCGCCGTGGCTATGGTAGAGGGAACTGCTAGGTCCATGGGAGTAGAAGTAGAAAAGTAAACAACGCAAGATACCTGTCCGCTTTTGGCGGAGGTGTCGAAACCGAAGTATAAGCTAAAATATATCCTATAACTTGATATTTACCTGAAACTGTGCTAGAATCCGCGCCGTTGTAGTAGTCCTGCCATGCTGCAAATAGTTTGCTATTTCGCAAGCGTGAACGGCACCCCTGCAACGGCACATTAAAAAGTCGGATAAGTTAAACGTTCATTTATTTGAGCGCTCGATAAAACCGTTTAGCCATAAGGCTAGATTGTTCAGAGAGCGCTCGAAGCGCCTCGTAAACCCCAAATTCCTTCTGGAGGAAGAAAAATGAAACTGTTCGGAAAGATCCTTTTTGTCCTGCTGACTGTTAGCTTATTAACAGTTGCTTGCGCCCCTGCAAGCACGCCCGCTCCCACTCCCGCTCTCGCAGCCCCCACCCCGTCCCTCTGCGAACAGGCAGCCAACAATGCCCTTCAGGCAGTCGCAGAAAATAACAAGTTCCACAAAGATTTGTTTATACAAGAACCCTATAACGGTTTCTTGTACGACACCAATCAGGCTCCCGAAAATAAAGCGCAGATGTTGACCGAACGCGCCTACCTTGCAAACCGACCATTGGCAGATACTTTCGCCATGGACAGAGCTTGTGATATCGCTACACCCACCCTCGACGCTTCAGAGTATCAGCTCTGGAATGCATACGGGCCTATGGTTGGCGCGATTGGCAAGGAGGGCCACGAGATCTGGGTCGGATCGGTATTCGGTGGTTATCCTGAGAAAGATTATGACGTTTCTATTTCGCCCGTCGTTGATGGTAGTAGTTTGACCATTTTCGACACCCAGTTCTCATTTAAAATCACCGGAAATCGTGTCGCTGATGCGTCTGCCCCGATTGACCTGTTTGTCGTTTCGGTCGAAAGTTCGACAGTCCACATGACTATCGGAAGTCGTGACGGCAAGATCGTCTTTGCACACGACGGCAGAGTCGTAGTAGTCCAAGTCTTTGGGCAATAACTTATCCGACGGCCGACTGGCTGGAGCGCAGGGTATACCCTCGCACCAGTCAGTCGGATCGTTCGTAAATAAATATATTTATCGACAATACATTTGCTATGCTGACACCATATCCTCGGCAAGAACGTTCCTAGCCATAGAACGTGGCTTCCACTTACTCGGTAATCCATACTTCTGTGCTGACACAGAGAGCTCTCCCCATGTCACACCCAAACTCTTTGCCAGCCGCCATATTTCCTGATCATGTTGTGGTTCATTACCTATCCACTCATCTTTTACAGCTCGCGCAAGCTGGCGCCCCAATATATCGACTACATTTGCCAGTCTCCGCACTTCACTAAGATCAAATTTCATGAGTCGGGCAAACTTATACGTCTCAAGCGGCATCGTCACGGCGGGAGTACCATCTTCATGATTATAATCACGCCACTCATTTTCCAATGCACTCTGCAGCTGCTCTGCAATCGCCGCCAGACCACCTCGCGCTACTATATTGTCAACCTCCATCCCTGGTGTTTCCTGAATAAATGTATATACCGCCATCGAGTATGTACGACCTTTGCTACTGGGACCCTCGTTACGCACCCGCTTTTTAAATAAGTCCGACAACCTATCAGGTGCGTTTGCTCGTTTTAGGATCTTCCCAACGTCTCTGCCCAAGCTCTCGGCGTATAGCAATGTTCCCCCCGGAGTCCTGGTTCCCAATTCTCCCGTTGATTCATCAACCTCGTTGAAATACTCCCTCCCCACCTTATCTCCCCATAGATCGGCAAAGTGGTCATCTGCTTTCGCCAGATCGCCAATTTCCTGTGCATCTAGGTAAATCTTACCGGAAAATTCTAAAATTTCTCCCGGTCTCCCCACATGCAATCTGCCCCATTTATCCTTCTCATCTCGCCACTCGTGTACGATTCCGTACGCCAACTTATCAGCTAGCACCTTTTTGCAATTAGACATCTCACTAATCTCTTTTGCGACAAATCCAAGTTCATTTGCATCCTCCAGGATTATCGTCGGCTTTCCCTTCACTACAGTTCCATCCTCTGCAGTCGTATCGCGCCAATCCAATTTGACAGCCTCAGTTAAATCAGCAGCCATCGCGTGTGCTGTCGCCGGCATCGTCTCCATATGAGTTATCCCACGCTCTGGATCATACGGCACAAAATGTGATTGCGCCACAACGGCAAAATCACGCTTAAAGTAAGCTCTCGAATCATTTTTATAGGTACGCGACAACTCTTCGTCCAACCCGTTCGCAAAAGTCGCCAATTGTTCAACCGATGTATCCGGATCTAAATGGACATGATCTCGGTCGAGTTGGAATTCGTCCATCACTTCTTGTCCAAGTCGCCTGCCCATCCCCACAAACGCGCTCGCCTCACCCCGCTCGACCATTTCTGTCAATCTTTGTCGAGTAGCTATTCCGAATTCTGCACGAAACTGCTGCAAAAACTCACTACGCAAATCCGGTCTATTTAAACTTCGCTCTGTAAAATGTAAAACCCGCAACAAACCCTCCCAGTCGTTCCGTTCCAGACAATCTGTTGCTTTAGACAGAGATTTAAGAATTTCATGTTCAGCGTGTACCTCACTCCGCTTCATTGGACGAAATCTCTCCAGAGCAACTTTTCGCTTTTCATCTAGTGGCAGACCATCGGTTTCTTCGTTGAACTGCTTCATCCGTTCTGCCGCAATGTCGGCAGGAGTAGTTACATCTTCGCCGCGTAAGCGCTGCAACAGTGGCCTATTATTATTTCTAATATCTGCCCGAGCCTTGTATTCCTCACCATAGGCAACTTGTAGTAACGGTTCAGATAGGTGACCATCACCAGCCCCAGTAGTACTTGATATCGGATTAGGCAAATTTTCGTTCATGCCACTCATGTCTTAAGTATCATTACCTCAAAGCAAGATGTCAACCGCTTGTCGTGTTGCACTCAACAATGTATTAATTTTGCCTAAACTTACTCTCCCTGCTATAATTCCACCATCAGTAGCCAATAAAACTTGATTGGGCCCTGAGCCTACATTAAGGAGGAAGATATGGGTAAGAAAAAAGATGTCGTCATGGACGCTTCACAAGAAGCAGTCGTTTCCGAGAAAAAAGTTGCCAAAAAGAAATCGATGACTATTTGGGAGGAGCTCTACACCGACCTCGCCCCTCACGTAGCCGAGGCTCTGCGCGGTGCACGGGTCAAACCCGAGCAGCTCGCGACAATGGCTGATGGTGAAATCACCTCAATCGAAGGTATAAACGACACCGCCCTCGAGGAAATTCGTGCTAAATACCCCGCCGACGTCGCAGCCGAAGCAGCAAAAGTAGAGGGAGAAATTGTGACGGCAGACGAGGTAAAAGAAGAGAAAAAGGCCGGCCCCAAACCTGCCAACCATCGCCACCTCTATCGCCACGGAAAAGCGATCATGGCCGCCAAAAGCAAAGTTGATCGCACCAAGTTCTATTCGGTAGAAGAAGCAGTAAAACTGGTGAAAGCCACCAACACCACAAAATTTGATGCAACCGTCACCCTTCACCTCAACCTCAATCCCAAAGAGAAGTTGACTCGTGCGGAGGTCACGTTCCCCCACATGGCTGGCGCCGCCAAACGCGTTGCGATCGTTTCCGACGAGCTATTAAAGGACATTGACGCTGGTAAGATCGAGTTCGACATCCTCCTCACGACACCCGCCTTCATGCCGAAGCTCGCCAAGTATGCCCGCGTCCTTGGTCCCAAAGGTCTCATGCCAAACCCCAAGTCTGGCACGGTCACGCCAAACCCCGAGGCCAAAGCCAAGGAGTTTGCCGGTGGGAAAACGGTGGTAAAGGCAGAGCCAAAATTCCCCCTTATGCACATAACCGTGGGTAAAGTTGGTCAGAAACCAGAGGAGCTTGTCGCCAACATCATGGCGCTCGTTGAAGCAGTAAAACGCAAAAACATCACAAAAGCCGTCCTCGCCGCCACCATGAGTCCCGGCGTCAAAGTCCAGCTCTAGACCTCTTGCCGAAACATATCGGTATTGCTATAATACGGATACCTAAGACAGCGTGCGATCCATAAGTCGCGCTCGAGGAAGTTAATCACTTTTTCGCAAGCTGTCTTTCGGACAGCTTTTTTATTGACTATAATATTGAGCGACCGAAGGGAGTCGAAATATGCCAAACACAAAAAATATTGCGAGTGTTAAGGAACTCGAGGGCAAGCTCGAGACCGCCTCGGCCGTCTTTCTCGCCGACTACGCCGGCCTCTCGGTCAAGGCCCAGTCAGAACTGCGCCGCAAAGTGCGGGAAGCCGGGGGAGAGCTCTCGGTCGCCAAAAATAGCCTTCTCAAGATTGCTCTAAAAAACAAAGGCTACGATGTCGACACCTTGTCCGCCGAGCTTACCGGCCCCAACCTCACCCTCTTCACGACCTCCGACGCTGTCGCCCCCTTAAAAGCACTCGTCGAGTACGCCAAGG
>JAJYKS010000019.1 GCA_021788365.1 bacterium | reverse complement strand
AACCGAAATATTATAATAAGCTGAGTGCCAAGGTTGACCTGCTTCCATGGGAAAGGCAAGAGTTATCGCTGGGAAACCGTTCCCAAGCGATGAGTAATAGTTCACGGTGTCCGCTGCCACAACAATATAGACTGAATCGAGTCGACTCCTATATTGAAAGCTCCACAAGTATGTAGCTCCTGAAGAGGACGCGGAAATCTGCTTATAGGCTGTAACTTTGACTGTATCAGCTTGTTGGGCAATAGAATCATAGATAGCATACGTCCATGTTGAGCCTATGGTCAATGGAAACTGGCTCATTATGGCGCTTGGGGGGCCAACCTGATTGTTGGAACAAGCAGACAGAAATATTCCCATCATTACCATTGTCATAGATATCATCGTCTTCATATACGTATCTCCTTTTTTATTGCGGGAGCTTGCGCCTAACGTCCTGCGGCAAAAAGACGCTCCGCATTTATATATATCGTGGTCGCTTCATTGCTTTCGCGCACGACCTCGATGCTACGCAACATTTGGATTGCGCGAAAGCAACGACTTTTTGCCGCTTGTTAGCGGTCGTTGTTTTATGCCTTGCGTCACTGCCGTTGTTTCATCACTGATCATACCGACGTTACTTCTAATAGCTGAGCAGGGTATGGACATCTCGGAATTTAATCAATAATTTTCCCTTTGGCATTCGCCACCTTTTCGCGCCATTTTCGGAGTTCCTCAGGTGTTTGTCTCACCCAATCTGTTACTTCGCCAACGATTTTCAATGGCGCTTTGGTGCGATATGAACGAGTCGGATTGCCCGGAAATTTTTTGTCCGTAACGTTTGGGTCATTTTCAAAGCTCCCCGTAGGCTCAATGATATAAACACGTTCACGCCCATCACCTTTAGCTAATGCCGCGGCAAGTCCCGCCCCATTAACCCAGGCTGTGAAATAAATGTGATTCATTATGACTTTGGGGGTGTAATTAGAGTTGCCACCCGCTGTCAGCAAATCGCCAACTTGCAAGTCCGCTTTCGTCCCGTGATAAAAGGGCCCCCTGTCAGATAGTTTATCCGTGAAGGAGACTGCTATTTCATAGTTCTTTCTTGCATTGGCAAGGTCGCCTAAGTCGTCATAGCATTTAGCAAGGTTTGAATATAGAGAAGGAAAAGCCGCCTTAACAGTGTCGTCATTTATCTTCAATGCAAATTGCAAACCCGTTTCTGTCCATCTTAATTTGTCGGGAACATCCTTTTGATGTCGAGCCACATAATAAGCGGCAATGAATTTTTCAAAGTCGGTTGTCGCTTCGTTCCAGGCTTGAAGAAACAGTCTGCTTGCTTCTTCAGGTTTGCCTTTTCCTTCCATGTCCATTCCTTGAACACAGAGTTTAACAACATTGTTGTTTGGGTCGAATTCCATTTTCTAATTGTTTTGTCTGTAAGTTATTGCAATATCAATCTAATTACTTGTCCGTAGACCTTCGACGTGTCTCACAATGACGGCTAATGTCCACAGCAAAACAAGTCGTCCCGTTTGGTAGCCCACAAATAAACATGCGTACCGTCAAGCAACGATACCAAACGGGATGAAGCGACCACATTGCATATATAATGTGGAGCGCCTTTTTTGCGGTTGTCAGTTGCAGTTGCCCGTTCATTTCAAAAGAAGAAGCTTCTTTGTATCACTGTAATTACCGGCCTGCAGTCTGTACAAATAGACTCCGCTGGGTAGATTGGAAGCGTTGAACCGCACGGAATGCACGCCCGCGCTCTCTCGGTCGTTGACCAACTCTTTAATTTCTCTTCCGAGAACATCGTACACCCTTAGTGTCACTTTGCTGACTGCCGAAAGCTGATACGTGATCACGGTAGTGGGATTGAACGGGTTGGGAAAGTTTTGCTTAAGGGTAAAACGGAACGCCAGTACGGAAGAGTCCTGTCGTAGAGACGTGATTAGTTCGGTCAGGGGTCTACGCCACACGCCTTCTCTGAGAGTCCCGACGTATAGGTTGGAACCTAAAACCGTGATTGAAACGATTTCAAGGTCCTTCAGCCCGTCATTGGCGGAAGTCCAACTTGTGCCCCTGTTGGTGGAGACATAGACACCGGCGACGTCACTGCCGCCAAAAAAATTGTTGCCAAAGGCGGCAACCGAACTAATCCCCCAAACGGGATTCAAGCCGTTATTCACCGCAGACCATCTGCCGCCGTTGTCCATGGACAGAAATACCCCGCCGACCGGAGTCACAGCAATGAGATTGGTCCCTCCAGTCTCGTTAGAGAAAGCGGCTAGAGTGAAAATAAGCGTGTCCGTCAAACCGTTATTCGCGGATGCCCAGCTTGCCCCGTTGTCAGTGGAATGAAAGACACCTTTCGACGTCCCCGCAAATAGATCACTGCCGGAGACGGCAAGTGAGTATACAAGGGAGTCTCCCAGGCCTCCATTGACAGCAGCCCAGTTCACACCGCTGTCGGTGGAACGAAATACCCCACCACCGTTTGTCCCGGCAAAACAATTGGCGCCTTTAACGGCAAGACACAGAATATCAGTGTTTGTCAACCCGCCGTTGGCAGGGATCCAGCTTGCTCCTCCGTCAGTTGAAACGAATATGCCATTATAGGTAGCGACAAGTAGAGTGCTGTCACCTGTCCCATCGGTAGATACAGCAAAAGCCCAGATCGGAATGTTCGCGAGACCCGATCCAACTTGAGTCCAGGTCCCGTCTTCATTATTCAATATGAATACACCGTTGTCGGTTCCCACAAAAAGGTTGCCGCCCGAAACGCAGTATGACCTTGGTGAGGCATATCTCAAGCCCGGACCGCCCGCGGTCCAGCTAGTGCCGCTATTGGTCGAAACGAAAACCCCGTTAAGAAGAGTTCCGGCGAAAAGTGTGGCGCCTCGGACAGCAAGTGAAAAGGTATTACCCACGCCTTCGCTGTCCGCGACAACCCAAGTTGAGTCATTGTAAGTCAATCTGAAAACCCCCGCGTCGGTACCTGCAAAAACATCGGTGTCACCGGTCTCGTAGGGAAGATAAACGAGCGACCTGACGAGTCTGCCGTTCAAGCCGATTGATGTCCAGCTTGTCCCGTTATCCGTGGAAAAAAAGACCCCCTTACGAGTACCCACAAAAGAATTGGTACCGTATCCTCCGTTGGGAAAAATGCAAAGCGAGACCACAGTAGCGTTGGTCAAGCCTGCATTGACAGCAGCCCAGGTGGCACCGTCGTCCATAGAAAGAAATGCTCCAGCTCTGTAAGTCCCTGCGAATAGATTTGTATCTCCAGAATCGCCGAAAGAAAAGGCCAACGACAAGACATCAGTATCGGTCAAACCGGTACTGGCAGCCGTCCAAGTTGTGCCATCGTCAGTCGAAACCAAGACGCCAACATTGTACGTCCCGGCAAAGAGTTTTCCGCTTACTAGAACTAGGGATTGGACGACACTATCACCTGCTCCCATGACCTCAGTCCAGCTTCCGCCATCGTCGCCAGAACGATACAGACCATCCATTGTTCCAGCAAAAAGATTCAGTCCGCCTGTCGCGTTCGGAAAAGATGCCACCGTTAAAGTATTGACGTTTTTCAAGGTCGTGGCAGTCCAGCTAGCTCCTTCGTTCGTGGAAAGGAAGAACCCCGTCGGGGTGCCCGCAAACAGATTCGTACCGCTGACGCCAATGCAGTTGACCTGCCCGCCTGTGGTAAAGGGCCCGTTCGTTTGGATCCACTGAGCAATAGATTCAGAGGGCTCAAACCATGGAGTGATCATGAATAAACAAAACCAAAAAGGAATCCTCTTCATGAATATCTCCTTCTGTTCTTTCCTGACGGGCAATTGCGACTAAATACTGTAATTACGTATTACTCTATTACTCCCAATCTGGCGGTAAAGGCGTAGTACGTTATTCTGCCTATTGGCGCTGTAACCACACATTTTGTCTTCGCACCCTGTTTCCCAAAGAAATATGTATTTCGTCTATTTCCCTAATTATTTCCCGACACGACTTTTCCGCAATTTATCCCCTTCCACCCACAACTGCAAACTTCCATCCGGCATGAGGGATGCACCCTCAGAGAGACCGAATGACTAAACCCACGTCCGTGCTTCGTAAGCCTCGTATTCCGAGCCAAAGGCTTTGGACAACACCCTCTCCTCCCGCATCGACTCCATCAACTGAATTATCACGACACCCGCCCATACAAAGATCAACGGCCGGTTATCGATCGCCACAATAATGGATAGGATAAAAAGGTCGAGGAACAGATACATCGGGTGCTGGATCCGCGAATAGAGCCCGGTTGTCACAAGCGCCTTTGCTTTAGGTCCTACCGTAAACGATTCGCCGAGCTGGCGTTTGCTCACGATCATGAGCGCGCACGACGGCAGACATACCAGTATGCTTATCGCGATACGCGCGTCCTCGTTCATCGAGCTCGCGGCAAATGCAAGTACCGTAAGGATCAACGCGCCCACGAGTCTGAAAATAGTCTTTTTCATTTGCTTTACTCAGCCTCCCGTTGACCCGATATCCTGAGGAACCTCAGTCCCACAAGTATCGCCCATATTTCAAGCGGCAGAAGCGAACCGAGCGAGAAAATCATTCCTACCGTGCCGGCCGTCGGCGGAAGTAGCGCCATCACGCCAAGAATAACCGCAGTGTAAGCTGCCGCCTTCCCGAATATTTTGCTGCGTACCATGACTATCGCGATTACGAGAAGTGCGATTCCAGCCATGACGTAGCTGACGTTGAAAGCCGTCCCCTGCCAGTTGGCGAGCATGACCTCTCCCGCCGCGAGTATCACGGCTTTTTCCGCTTC
>JAJYKS010000010.1 GCA_021788365.1 bacterium | reverse complement strand
AATAATCACCACTAGATTAAGGATAGGTTAATTTGATATATTTGTCAACGGTTTTGACCTAGGAAATCTCGGTTTGATACAAACCCAAATACTACCCGAAAATACAGGCTATGGGACTAGGAATCCTGCAGCTTGTGAAACGATTAGGCAACTATTTCTGAAATCGAGTTTATCTTTTTTGCGAGAGGGAGAATTTTATTCTTCCATGTATGTGCTTTTTCTATAGATTCTGCACGAGCATCTAGTAAAATGTCGAGTTGTTTTCCATTTTTATCACGGTTAATTGTGCAAACGTAGTCGTCGTCCCAGATCCCGAAATCTTCATCTGCCCCTGTCAACTGATATTTGTCGTATGGTACAAGGTAGACTTTGATTCCTGCCTCTAAGTCGAGTTTCATTTGTTTTTGGAGAACTGGGCGAGAGAGATCTTTTTTGTCTTTGACGATAAAAATTCGTGAGAAATCTACACCACGACGGGCGGCTTTCCTGCCATCACTAAAATATTCATCTTCCGGATTCCAGTTTTCTGCGTTGGAAACAAAGGTGGCGAAACCGTTTTTGGTAATACTCATAAAGTGGAAGCGTCCTTCATCGTTCCCTTCCTCTGGGGTGATTGCCAGATATTTGTTATTGGAGTTGATTATGTTTTGGGCTATGGAGTCTCGTGTGCGGCTTAGGGCGTACCGTTGATATAGATCGAGATCTAGTCTCGTTATACATAGATCGAATACCAAGGGAAATTCGTTGAGATTGACTTCTGCATTTAGATGTCCGGCTTTTTTCACAAAAATGGTTGAGCTGCCCATAACTTTTGCAAAATGAAGCGCTCGGCGTGGCTCGATATACGGATCGCTATCCGAATATAGAACGTATGAGGTAGGAACGAGTGAGGTCAGTTCGTCAAAGTCAAAATCCGTCTTGTAGAAAGTGGTGTTAACCAGATCATATTGCCAAGGAACCATTCCCAATCTGTCTAGGCATGGTGAGACAAAAATTGCACAATCCAATTTTATTTTATGTTTCGATAGGATGTGCAAGATAAAGACGTTGCCTAGGGAGTGTCCGATAAAGCAAATTTTCTTTTTAGTATTTAAGTGTGGCAGTACTTCTTCCTCAAATGTTTTCGTCCAGGAGTCGAGATTTTGGATGGTTGTTTTTTGTTCTTTTTCTATTTTTTCATATTCATCTACCGGATATTGTGGGCAGAATACTTCTTGTCCCATGGCTTCCAGTTTATTTTTTAAGTCGGGGAACCAGTTCCCATCTTTTGTGCCAAGTGAGCCGTGAAAAATAACAAACTGCATGGTTGCTATTCTAACATTTTTAGCGAATTATTCATTCGTGACGATGAAGATGGTGCCGGTCGAAGTTGCGGACAACGTGCTGCCAGAGACCTTGGCGCCTGTCACTTTTACCCACGCAGCATTTTGCCACGTGTAGAGCGTGAGATTTTGATAGGAACCGGCTGGGAGACTTATCGAAACCGGGACTGCCGTTTTTAGCAGATTTCCCGCCTGATAGGTATATGGCCCGGCGACTAACTTGCCGGCGGGGACAGGTGCGGGGAGCCCAAACGTTTTCATGACAATGAGTACCGTGTCAGCTTTCCAGGATTTTGCGGGAATCGTCACGTCAAAATATCCGTCAACGCTCGGAAAATCTTGGTCTTTTGTAATCTTGGGATCGAAGTGGAGAAAGTTGAAATCTTCTTTTACTTTCATGGTGTCTGTAGTCAGGGTCAGCGAGCCACCAGAGACTCCCTCGCTAAAGGTAATCGCTCCACCCGCACTCTGTGTGCCAAGTAAGATTTTGCGTACAGCAGGTTGTTGCTCGGCGGCAAAGTCGAAGTGGCCCAAGGCACCCTCTTCATTGTTGTTGCTCGTGTTGTACACGAGCTCATACTCTGTCGATACCTTTTGTGACATTTTGTCGACAGTGAGCGTCACGTAGTGACCTGTCGCGTCCGGCGCAAACGTGACAAACGGGCGAGACTCCACGGGTATATTGTTGATGGGAAGACTGTCACTTGCCTTATGGGTAACCGTTACCGGCTTTTCCGCTGGTTTTTTCAAGAGCACCACGACAAGCACTACGATGCCCAAGCCAACGACCCCGAGCGCGGGAAGTACGAATTTTTTCATAGTTTTGCCCCCAGATATGTTTGTAGTTTGTCTATGCTTACTCGCTCCTGGCTGGTGGTGTCGCGGTCACGCACCGTCACGGTGCCATCCTCCAGCGTTTGATGATCTATCGTCACGCAAAACGGCGTCCCCATCTCGTCCTGATAGTAGTAGCGCTTGCCGATATTCCCCCTATCGTCCCAAGCTGTCCTGAAGTTTTTCTGAAGACTGGCAAAGATATCCTTGGCTTTCCCCACCAGCTCCTCGTTGTTCCTAAGGAGCGGGAAGACAGCGACCGTGTACGGTGCGAGCGACGGCTTGAGCTTAAGCACCACCCGCTTGTTGGCGGTATCGTCCCAGTAGCTGTCGCAGAGGACCATCAGGACGAGGCGATCAATACCGACTGCCGGCTCGATGACATGTGGGATAAATTTCTTGTTTGTCATGGGGTCCGTGTAGGTCAGATCTTTGCCCGAGAACTCCTGATGGCGGGAGAGGTCGTAGTCGGTGCGGTAGGCCAGCCCCCAGAGTTCCTTAAACCCATAGGGAAAGGCATACTCGAGGTCAACGGTGCGTTTACTGTAGAAGCTCCGTTCCTCGTCAGAATGTTCGCGGACGCGTAGGTGACTGGCGTCTACCCCGAGCGTCTCCACCACAAATGTCTGCATGTCCGAGAGCCAGCGGTTGAAAAGCTCCTCCCATTTTTCCACCTCGGGGTTAAAGAAATATTCGATCTCGGCTTGCTCGAATTCGATCATGCGGTGGGTGAGCTGCCCCTTGGTGATCTCGTTCCGGAAGCTCTTCCCCATTTGCCCAATACCAAACGGCAGGCGGACGCGGGTACTGTCCAGTACATTCTTAAAGTTCACAAAGATGCTCTGGGCAGTCTCGCCGCGAAGGTAGGCCAGGTCGGCATTGTCCGCCAATATCCCTACGTGCACGGGAAAAAGGAGGTTGAAGGTGCGGGCGTCCGTTAAATCGGCGGAGCCACAGGTGGGGCACGGAATTTTGTGCTCGTGAATGATAGCGGAAAGTTCCGACAATGGCTTGCCCTCTACCTTGAGCGGAGTGCCCTGCTTTTCCATGAAGTCTTCGATGAGGTGGTCGGCGCGGGTCCGGGCGTGGCAAACTTTGCAGTCGACCATGGCGTCGGCAAACCCTGCGACGTGGCCGGAAGCCTGCCAGATCTTTTCACTACTCACCACTGCGGCGTCTATTCCCACCATGTCGGCGCGGCTCGTCACAAAATTTTTCCACCAAAGGTCTTTGATTTTTTTCTTGAGCTCTGATCCCAGCGGCCCGTAGTCCCAGGTATTGGCGAGTCCTCCGTAAATCTCGGAGCCAGGAAAAAGGAACCCGCGGCGCTTGGCGAGCGCGGCGATATCAGATAGTGTGGGCATACGTTTTATTGTATCAGACATACAAAAAAACCTCCTTCCATAGCGTGTAATGCTAGGGACGGAGGCTATAGCCTGCGCGGTTCCACCCTACTTGGCTAGCCATGATCTCCATTTAGCTAGTCCACTCTTCTCACATGACTCCCGCTTGCCAGGGCGGTACGAACGTCACTCTTTGTCTGTCGCTACTCTAGCGCGCGCTTTTTACTTTGTCAACACGCGGGGAGCGCGAAGAGGGCGAGAGAGCAACGATTCGATGTAGGCGTCTATCTCTGATAGCGAAAGCTCGCGGTCGCCATAGCCGAGGAGGAAAAGTAACTTCTTTTTGAACCGAAGTACGTATTCCGGGGTCTGAAAGTGAGACAGGTGGGTGAGCGCCGTCGAAAGCAGCTCGTACACTTCTCTATGTGGATCTTCTTCTGGCACTAGCGCGTCAACGAGCTCTCCCAGCTCGAAAAGCCTGCCTATGTTGGTGAGTGCTTTTTTATTGTTCCGGTAGCTATCGAGGAGCTCTACGTGGGTGAGCGTGCGGTGCCCACCACGCTCCGCCACCTCAAACCGAATGCGCGAGAAGAGGTCGAGCGACCCAATCCGTTTTGATCGAGTAGATCGGATAGACTTGGCATATACGGAAAGTTTACCTGCATCGCGCGTAAAAATTGTGAGAAAGCTATCAGCATCCCCGACTGCCCGGCGATTGACAACGATCCCTTCGTATTTGGCATAGTGCATGGGCACAGGATATCACAATAAAGATTGTTCTTCCCGCGACCGCCATTCTCGAATCGTTATCGTGGGATATCGACTTCGGTATCGGAGTCGACGTTGTAGACCTGGGGATCACCGCCATTTACGGTAATTGTGTGTTTTACCACTTTTGTTCCCGGCTGTTTCTGGATCAAGAGTTTGTAGTCAGACGACGTTACGTGGCCGGCAGGTACGGTGTACTCAACCGTCAGTTTCTTTATAGACGTCTGTCCTTTGCCTGGAGCCGGCGGTAGTGTAAAGAATCCATCAAACACCGTGTGACCTAGATCGGTACTTGTGGTCATATCCACTTCGTACCCCTGTGCAGACTTTAGCACCGATCCCTTTGGCACGTAGATGCGTTGCCAGTCGCGGAGAATGCCGTTTAAGCAGAGCTGGCCTGCTTCTAAATTACAGTTGTCCGGGAGCTGCGGGTTCATGTATGTCATGACCAGTTTCTTTGTGATGCTGCCATCACCATTTATCGTAACCGTTTCATCCACTGTATTTTGTACAAACATGTTCGATTTGGCGCCCGCAAAGTTGGTATCGTTTATGTGGAGGTAATCACCTGCGTAGTCGTTGATGCGACCGGCGGCACCCAAGACCTCTGCGGCGTTTTGCATGTTGGGATCCTTGAAATACATGAGCAAGTGCTTTTCTCTAATGCTGTCAGTGAAAATCGTAAAGAACTGTGGCCAGACACTGCGGGGGCTGCCCATCATATTGGCAAGCATAGAGTTCATGAGCGGTCCGAGAATGGATTTGCGACCGGGGCGAATTTCGTACGTCGGGCGAGTGATGATATTTTCAAGTTCATAGATAACTTGTGGACAGTTGCAGCGAGGGTCGTTCTCGGCGGAAAACTTGCCACCGTAGCCTGGTACGCCGATAGGACCAAGTACTTTGAGGATGGCAACCGGCACTTGTGTATCTATAGCAATCAAGCCATCGAAGTCGGGGGCTCCGGGAGTCTGACCGTAGTATTTGGTAAAGGTATCCATGGAAACCTTGAAGTCTGGCGAGAGATTCATGTCACGCAAGTACCAGTTGTAGACCAAAGGAAGATATTTCTTAATTGGGTCTGGCGCCGGGATCTTGCTATTGAAGGCGGCGTCAAGCGTGTAAATGTCCTGAGAGACTCCAGGCTCTATCTTGCCGTTGGCAACGGTCAGCGTAGCGTACGCTGTGAGGAAGCCGCCGGTTGGGCGTAGCTCGGCGTCGTTTTGGAACACTACGAGATAGCGTTTGGGATCGGGGTTGCCAAGGAGTGTGGGTAAGAGTTTCACTATCGGCTGGAACTGTGAAATCGAATCTGCCGCGGACGAGACTGTGTGCTGTAGCGAGACTATGTTGCTGCGTACTTGGTGCCCGGCGACTGTGAGGGGGTATCGATTGGGGTCTATTGCTTGAATCTCCGTGTTTATCTCTTTTAACTTCCCACCGATTGCGTCCATTTGCGGTGAAATTTTTTCAACCGTTTGGGCTATAAAAATAATACGATCTTCAGCTGTCGCCATCTGAGGGGTGCTACTCTGAGCGCCGGTAAAGCCCATGACGTCCGCGTAGGGAGAGATCGCGGTAATGACCATATCTACCACTTCTCCACCTTTTTCCCCAGCGTTGAATACATGATTTACGTCATGCACATATCCACCAATAAAAGGCACATATCCCAAGGGAGACAAGGCCTGAAATGTTTTATGAGCGTCGGCGAGCGCACCTTTTGTCGCCGCGAGATCCGTTTTGGCAGCACCGAGGTTGCGTGCAGAGAAATCGGTTGCCGTCTTCTTTGCCTCTGCTTCGACAATCTTGACTTTTGTATAGGTGTTGTAGCCAACAACCCCAATCCATCCGCCAAGCGCGAGGAGCGCGAGTACTAGAACCATGGTGAGAATAAACCATGGGCGCGTAAAAAATTTGCGTTTTTTTGATTTTTCGACAGGTATACCATCCGCCTCGTGTGATTCCAGCATGATTTCCTCTGGTGCGGCGGGCAACAATGCTTCGTTTGATGGCGTCTGGGCAGATTCGTTTACCATTTTGAGATCATTGCTTTCGGTGTTTTGAGTAATATTGCGAGGTCGCCCGCAAGCGACATCTCCTGCACATATTGTGCGTCCAAAGCGGCTCGCTTGTCAAACGAAATTTCATTACGACCAGAGACTTGCCAGAGGCCAGTAATGCCTGGCTTGGCTTGCAGTACGGTTGCAATTAAGGCTTTGGTTTTGGGGTAGCGCGAGGTTTGTTCGGCTAGCTCTCGTCTGAGATACGCCCGTGGTCCTACCATGCTCATGTCACCAACAAGCACATTCACCAGCTGAGGGAATTCGTCTATGGTGAGGGCGCGAAGGATACGTCCCAGAGGGGTTATGCGGGGATCGTCTTTTGCTTCTAGTTTCCAGTCCATTTCCTTAAATTTTTTCAGGAGTACCTTGTCTTTTTTGTGCAATATCTCGTCGGCATTGACTACCATAGATCGGAATTTGAACATGTCGAACTCCCGCCCATCACGCCCTACTCGTTTGTGTCGATATATGACTGGACCAGGCGAAGTAAGGACTATCAGGAAGGGTATGACTATCCATATTGGTAAAAATAATATGAGCAGAACCGAGGCGACAACAATATCAATAACTCGTTTTACCCCGTTTTGATAGTTCATATTACAATACCTTGTGTTTGCCGGTTGTCTTGAGACTTTCAACGACTTTTTTAACTTCTTGGGCACGGTCTTTGTGAGTAATCAATAATGCGTCTGGCGTATCCACGATCATCATGTTTTCTACCCCTATGGTCACTATGAGTTTCTTTCCTGTCGAGATAAGTGAGTTCTTTGTAGCTATACCTATCCAATCTGCACCTTTCTCGCGCGTTATCATTGCATTACCGTCTAGATCTTTTTCCACCTCGTCGTGTACCACGTTCCAACTCCCTATATCTGTCCAACCAAAGTTGCCGGGGATAACAGCCAATTTTTTCGTCTTTTCAGAGATGGCTGTGTCGATTTGCTCTTCCTTTGCCGCATGATATTCACGCACAAGCGTTTTACGAAAGTCTGGTGTACCCACAGCCTTCATTATCTTTTGGATGTGCGTGTACAAGTCGGGTGCAAGCGCGGCGAATTCGCCAAGGATCAATCTTGTAGACCAGGTGTAGAGGTTGGCGTTCCAGTAATACTCACCGCTTGCAAGGAATTTTTTGGCAGTTGCCTCGTCCGGCTTTTCGCGAAACCCGAGTGCAGCAAGGACGGGTAAACCTGCTTCTTTCCCGAGGAGACCGTCTGCCTGAATATATCCTAGACCTGTATGAGGAAATGTCGGGGTGATGCCAACCGTCACAAACCGCTCTCCCTTCGCGGCCACGGATGAGGCCGCGTGCATCGCTTTTACGAAGGCGGCTTCGTCGCCGATAAGGTGGTCAGATGCAAGGTTTACTATAACCGCAGCCGGATCTTTTGTGTGAATAATTCCGGCGATGGCTCCCATCGCGAGTGCCGTATTTTTCTTTTCCGGCTCTGCGATGATGTGTGAGCGAGGGATACCATTTGCTCGTTTGTTTACGTCTCGTGCGTATGCTTTGTTGGTCATCACGTAGATATGATTTATCGGTACCAACTTGCGTGCGCGTTTCAGCGTTTTGGTGAAGAGTGTCTCCGTCCCGACTAGGTCGATAAATTGCTTCGGCGATTTTTCTCGGGAAAGTGGCCAGAGGCGTGTGCCGCCACCACCACACAAGATAACGACATACAAGTGCTTTCTTACTTCATTTTGCATGCTGCTTCTATCCTTTCCTTTATTTTCGTCCGCCATACATTTCTTCCATATTGCTCTGCACTCTCGCGACAGAGGTCGGAGGAGATGTGCATTGTATCAAGTTGCTGTACCGCGCGTTGCAGCGGCTCGCTGCCCCCCTGCTGTACCAGTATACCGGTCACTCCGTCTTTTACTATTTCTGCGGCTCCGCCTTTCCTCCATGCGATGACCGGCCTACCGGCAGCTAGCGCCTCTACCATCGCGATGCCAAAGTCTTCTTCGGCTGCGGTTACAAAGGCCTGACAGCCTTGATAATACTTGACTAAGTCTTCGTCTGCAACTTTGCCTAAAAAGGTGATATTTTTTTCTGCTTGTTTTTTGAGCCGTGCCGCTTCCACCCCCGACCCGATAATAACCAGCCTTCTCCCTAGTTTATTGAAGGCCTGTACCAATATGTCGAGCCGTTTTGACGGGACGAGACGGGATACGGTGAGATAAAACTCAGATGTATTATTTATAATTTTTGATTCATGAATGGGAACGGAGAATTTTTTGATATCGACGGGAGGATAGATAACTTCGCTGTCGCGGTTGTAGTATTTTTTTATTCGTTTTTTCACGTGTTCACTAATTGCTATCATTATATCTGGCCGGATGGCTGCTACTTGATCCCAATCCCGCAATTTCTTTGCGACAAGTCGCGATAAGGGATCGTGGATATAGGTATCCAGGTCGTTGTAGAGATAACGCGTGGGCGTGAGGCAGTAACAAAGGTGAAGTGTCTCCGGGCGGGTGATTATCCCCTTGGCTTCGGCGCTGGTTATCGAGATAACTACGTCGTATCCGGAAAAGTCGAACGATTCGAAGACAAACGGCATGAGATATGGTACCCACTCGTGGTGGGTGCGCAGCAACGAAATTTTGTTGAGAAACGATGGGTGCACTTTCCACAACCGCGAGAACGGTGCCTGGCTCGGCTCCCAGACGCTCGTATACCAGTCGGCTTCTGGATACAAGGCTGCAAATTCTTGCAGTACATATTCTGCACCACCAATTTTATTGAGGCGGTCATAGACTAGGGCTATTTTCACGCAATACCTCCGCAATCTCATGAGCAACGTCGGACCAGGTTCTGGGTAACTTAGGTAACTTAGGTAACTTAGGTAACTTAGGTAACTTAAGTGCCGCGACAAGGGACGCAACAGAGTGAGGATCAAAGAAGGTCGCGCGATCCCCATATACTTCGCGATAGACGGGAATGTTGCTGGCCACGACTGGTGTCCCCACCATCATCGCCTCCAGTCCCACGAGCCCGTACCCTTCCATAAGGGATGGGGTGACGAGAGCGACGGCATGACTATAGACAAACGCCAGCTCTTTGTCTGAAAGGCCGCTAAAAAGGTGGATACGAGCGCGAATTGCGGGCGAGAGCGGAGCGAGGAGTTTACTGAGATATGGCGTTTCCTTGGCGACAACAACCAGGTCGTATGCGGGGAGTGAGGCGAGCGCCTCAAAAAGGAGCGCAAGGTTTTTGTGGGGATAGGCGTTGCCTACAAACAAAAGATATTTATTCGTGGGAATTTTCAATGTGCAATTTAAACTTTTCAAGTTGCGGAAAATTTCATCAGGAGCTTCGGGGATGGGGTGGATGCGCTCCGGGGGAGTAGTGGGGTAGGCGGCAAGAATGTCGTTTTTTACCGTGTTGGTGGGGACGATGATTGCACGCGAGGCTGTTACTGCCCGGTGCATGGCCAGGTCGTACCCCCAGCGCTTGAGCGTGTAGAGCCAAGGAGCACGTGTTGTCGTATCGGCTCCCTTGGAATAGGTTTTAATGAGGTCGTGGATGGTGACTACGGTGGGAATTGTAGAGAGGACAGGGACATTGAAGTGAAAGGTGTACAGTAAGTCATAGGTTTTAGGGGATAGGTACTGGGGAAGCCATAGCTGCTCGGCTAGGGAGTAGTGAGGGATGTCGCATAAAACTTTCTCGACATTTTTGGGAAACGTGAGCGTGTCAAAGTATTTTTTCCGGAGGAGTACCTTCAAGGTGTAACCTTGTAGGTACTGAGGCAGGTAGTTGAGGACGTTTTGTGTGTAGCGACCAAGGCCGGTGTTCTCCGACCCGTAAAATCTGGCGTCGACTGCTATTACTACCATGAGGAAGATTATAGACTACGCGAGGGTCACGCGGATGAAGTGCATGAGGCGGATGCCGGCGTAGACTATCCAGTTGACGAAAAAGGGATATTTCTTCTCGTAGTGCTTGCGGTAGAAGATCTCCATGGCCTGAATGGACCAGCCCTTTACGCGACGGATCGTTTCTTTTTTGGCCGTTGAGACTTTGCGGCTTTGTTTACTCATCCCCGTCGAGACACCTTTGTAGTGCAACACGGTGACTTTTGGCCAATAGACATTGCGATATCCTGCCTCGCGAACGCGATAGCAAAAATCGATATCCTCACCATAGAGGGGGTATTCTTCATCCCACCATCCCACTTGCTCCCCAACACTCCGCCGCATGAGCATGAACATGCCGCCGACGGCGTCTATATCGTGTTCGGTGTCATACCCCAAGTAGCGCTTTGTATAGTGATTGAACATGGGGACGGCAGGGAACGCTTTTGATAGGCCGAAGAAGTGAGTAAAGCTTGCCCAGGGTGTGGGAAAGCCGCGATGGCTGGTCTCGTCTATGGTGCTCGTTAGTGCTAAATTGACGCGTGCAGTGAGGATACCAATTGTCTTATCTGCCCACAATTTATCGTAGCATTTTTTGAGGTCGCGAACACCCTGAAAACTCGCGTCGGGATTGAGAAATAGGATCGTTTTGGCGTGAGCGTGAGGGAGCCCGGCGTTGTTGCCGGCGGCAAACCCAACGGACGTGTCCCGCTGCACCCACTTCACTCCGGGGAATTCTTTTTTCACCATTTGTCGGGAATTGTCGGTCGAGTTGTTGTCGACGACAATGGTCTCGACATTCAATTCTTTTTGCTTAAGCACGGATTTCAGGGTATCGCGGAGGAAACGCTCGGCGTTGTAGTTGAGAATAATAACCGAGACGTCTGGTATACGGCTTACAGTCTTTGGCATACGGTTTAATGTTTAAATTCCTTATACACGGTGTCGAGATCCTTGGCGATTATATCCCAGCTATACCCATCGCGCACCACCCGCTTACCTGCCTCGGATAGCTTGCGCTGCAAACTCTCGTCTTTGAGTAACCGCACCGTGGCGGACGCCAAACTCTTGGACGTGTCGGCGAGGAGTACGTCGCGGCCACTTTTAATGTCTAGCCCCTCTACTGCGAGTGTCGTTGCGACAACAGGTGTACCGGTAATCATGGCCTCTAACACTTTGTACCGCGTTCCTTTACCACTCCGTATTGGGGCCAGCAGTACGTGGGCGGCGGCAAACGCTTCGCGGATGTCGTCTATACCACCCAATACCTCAACTGAGGGGTTTTTACCGTAATTTTTGATCTTGTCTGTTGGTGAGAAGCCCACAATTTTGAGTTTGGCTGTTGGCAGTTCTTTTAAGACAAGCGGCCAAATTTTGGCAACAATTTCATCGACCGCTTCGATGTTCGGGAGCCATTTGAACGTGCCGACAAAGAGCACGGTGGGATCTTTGGGTAGGTGCTTTTTTACTTTGGAGAAGAAATCGAGATCGACGCCGTTGGCGACAACGCTTATGTTTTTCTTGACACCCAATTCACGTTCAATAAATGCCTTGTCTTCAGAAGACATTGTAATTAATTTGTCAGCTTTACCCCAATAGTGGCGCTCCCAATACTTTATTTTTGCTACATCGATTGCCAAAAGTGGTCGTAGCAAGGGAAATGCTTTCTTCCGCGTGTAGTCGAGGTAGCCTAAGTACTCGATGGTCTGCTCGGCAAGGATTATCGGGACTGTTGTCGGGGGGATGTTGGGCATCATGTAAAAGGTCTCGGCATGGATGAGATCGTACGACTCGCGTGATAGTTCCTCTTTCACTTCGCGCTGCATGCCAAGGGGCAAATTGCGCGTCACCACAAAGGGATATGGGGAAAACCCTGCCAAGAGAATGTTCCGCGGAACGAACGGATTCTGTGTGCGCTTGAACAGCTCGATTTTTTTGCAATATTTTTTCAGTTCTTTGAGGTGCTTACGCTCGCTCTCGTTTTTGATGAGCGCAAAAAGCGTGATGTCGTGGTGTTTACTTAAATGCTTGAGTAGGTTGTACGTGCGGATCTGCCCACCGGAAACCAGTGGGTACGGAAGATAAGGGGTGAGCATAAGAACTTTCATAGTTAGTGTGTTCCTAGTATATACAAACCGACAAATGCTACCGACGCCGCGACTAATTTTCTCACAATATTTGTGCGTTCGCCGAGGATCACGATTCCTGCGAGTGGGATAATAATTGCCGTTGACATCGTGATTGGGAACATCCTCGAAACTTCTCCACCACGTTGGTATGCGGAAAACAACGCCCAAAACCCAAGTGCATATAACAAACCATTGATCGAGACTCCATACCAGAATTTCTTGTTTCTAAATGACACCGTATATGCTTTTATCGTTCGTTTGTAGTGAACGAGTAGCATGGAGACACCCGCGGCTAAAAAAGAAAGTGTCAGGTAGCTCAGCGCATTACCGTAGGTGTTTAATGTTTTGTCAAAGACAGCTCCCAGCGCGTAAAAAAACGATGATGCAGCGGTTATCAATATATACTTGATTCCTCCTGAAATCCTGCCGTTAATAAATAGAATTGCATTTGCTGCGATTATTGCGCCTATTCCGATTAATTTTCCCAATGAGGTAGCTTCACGCAAAAATATAGCACCGAATAGTAGAGAAAATATGGATCCCAGCGAACTAATAATCGAGACGAGCGATACGTCAATTTTTTTGAGGCCGATGAAGTAAAAGGTTACGGCAAAAAAATATGTTATTCCCATCCCAACGTACAGGAGCGTACTCTCCAAGGTAAACGTAAAGCGCCAGCCTCCAATCATCGCAAAAATGAATGCAAATGCTGCCGTTGTCAGCTGAACAACTGCTCCGAACACCACTTCGTCGATGGAAACGTTATTTATTGTTTTTTTGTTTATCAGCTCGGCAGCGGTTAAGAAGACTAGATATATGATGGTTAACCACAACCAAATCATATGTCTATTTTGTCAACTTGATAATTGCGTAATCGGGAGTGTCGACTAAAACGCCATACTGCTTTTTGAGCGCGTCAAACTCGGCGTCTTTGGTGGTTGTCACGTAATAGCTGGCACCTTCCTTAATATCATTCTCAATGTTGCCGCCGATTGGCCAGCCGCGGCGATTGGTTTGGAAAAGGAAGGCCGTATCTCCCTGATAGGGCGCGATGACGAGCGCATCTTTTGGCGTAATTTGATCTATTTTTTGGCCGGCTATAACCATCGCATGATTGTTCACCCAGAAGTATCCCTGCACACGGTACCAAGACAAAGCAGATGCTAGAAGCATGATGCTAGATGCTAGGAGAACAGTATAAACTCTGCCGAAGCCTTTTTTCGACTTGATAAGCGTATCGAGGCCGATACCGACGAGGATTGCTACCGCTGGCATGATCTGGATTTGATAGTAGTCGTGCTGCACGTTACCCGTCGCAATAACGGCCATGTAGGCGAGCGCCCCTAAGGCAAGGCCACCATAGATCGCTAGCTCTTTGCGCTTGGCTCCTAGCCGAGAGAGACCCATCCCTAAGGGTACCAGCCCCCAGTAACCGAGAATAAGGTAGCCTATCCGATCGCCAAACAACCAGCGGAACCAGGCACCCTTGAAACGGATGCCATTACCATTGAAAAGCCACGATGAGGCAGGGATCCCCTCCGGAAACTGCGCCATCCAGTGCCGCCACCACATGTAGGGAAGAATACTTGCCGCGAGCGGAATCAAGGAAAGGAATCGCTTTGTATTCCATTTTGTCAGCATGTATAGCAGCATAGGGAGGCCGACAACGAGTGCAGTTGGTTTCATGAGAATGGCAAAGGTGAGCGCGAGCAAACAGGTAATCCAGTATCGCAGTCTCGCAGTATCCCAGTACTTTATGAATGCCCAGAGTGAGAGCATCATGCCAAATACGAGCCATGGCTCGGCAAGAACGACTCGACCATAGTAGATGTCGTACGGGAGGAATGCAAATACACTCGCGGATAGCACGGCCGGCAGCCAACCAGAGATACCATTAACAATGAGATATATCAGCCCGACAGTTGCCACAGAGGCAACAATGGATAGGATCCTCCCCCACTCTACCAACCCCACGCTGGGGAAGTGCAGGTACAACTCGGCATGAATAGCGTTCATTATGGGAAACTCGACAAAGCGATACCCCAGGGGATTGTCGAGTCCGGAGGGTATCGAGGATAGATCCTGGTATTTCGGATGAAGTAAGTCGATACCATGTTTGACATACTCGCGTGCAACCGAGGCGGTGTCGGCCTGGCGCCAGCTGTGCCAGTCGCCGAGCGCATTGTGGATATCGTACGTGCGGACTGCGGCAGAAGCCGCCATTATGACGAGGATCACTCCCACGTTTTTTAGCCACTTCATCATGCTTTTGCCTTATCCCCTGATAGTTCTGCCATGCGTACTACGAGCGCTGCTATTAGGAATAATGTATAGGCAACTTTGCTGGACTCGAAGACATCTATATACGTCGCGTTCACCAAGAGACCGGCCACGGCTCCGAGCGACCCCAGAAAGATAACTCTCGCGAACAACGAGGATGATTTCCGATATTCTACGAATCCCAGATACATGAGGTATCCAGGAATCGCGAGGAAGGAAAGGGTGCCCAAAATTCCCGTCTCGCCAAGCATACGCAGAAAGTCGTTATCGGTGCTCTCGGCGTCGGTAAATTCGTCTACTGTGGTTTTTGAGAGAGTCGAATAGCCAGATCCTAGGAGTGGATTTTTCTCAAATCCGGCAATGGCTTGCGGCCACTGGGCGTCTAGACGTATCGCGACTGACAACCCATACTTCAGCGCATTCTGGCTGTAGCCGTTGTCTTGTTTCGTCCCGGCAGAGGCAGTAGCGGTTGCCGAGGCAGTCGCAGCGCGTAAGCGGTCTGCGTCTTGCGCTGCCGTTACGTCTGGGGGGAGCGGTTTAGTGGGAACAGGTGGCGTGTCGGAGGGGACGGTAACACCCTCCAGATTGTTCAGGGCGACTGCATTTTTGGGTGGCGCGGTGTGGGGCTGCGTTAGGACAGTTTTGAGATTCTGCAGTGTGTACAACACGTCTTTTGCCTGGTAAATATATGATTCAAGCTTACCCGTCGGCACCCATGGAATGATTTGGTGCAGGGCGGAGGCGTTTTGGATGACCTGGAAGAACCGTTCGGATAGATCTCCAACGGTCAGCATGATAACCATACTCACTGTCATAACCGCTAGCCACTTTTTAGCGGCCCAACCCTTGCCGTATTTGGCAGCGAGAATTATCGCAAGTATCGTCACGGCCGTGACATAGCCACCCCATGAGGTGCGCGACGCGGTCATGATGAGCGACCAGTACGCCATAAGCGCAAGTACTATTCCTATGAGGCGTGTACGCCAACTTTTTGCAAGCCAGAACAGTGGTACGAGGAATGAGAGCGCCATCATGAGATAGGCGGCGTAATCGTAGTGGCCACCAAACGTGCTCATGACCCGCGATTCTGGTGTCAGATACAGGAGCATCCCCTTGCTAAATTCGCGGTTCATCGTCGAGAACGCCGGCCAGTAGTAGTATTTCTGACCAAATCCGTACACTACGACGGCTACGAGTGTCGCTCCAGCTATCGCTACCAATTTTTTTATGTCGTTTTTATTTCTAATACCACTGTAGGCAATAAAGAAGAGTGAAAAGTATTCGATGTGGCGACCGAGGTATAGTACCAGTTTTTCGAGCTGATCTTTGTCCCACGCCACCGTGTGGGTAACAAAAACCGCGGAGAGCGATGAAAGTGCCCCTATGGCGATATATATTGCCATAAACTTAGCCACGTGCTCCCAGGCAAAACGGGCCTTTTTACGCAGGACTTGAACAAACCAAATGAGTATAGTCCCCGCAATCAGTAAATCCTCAAATCGCAGGCGTACGATATATCCCGGGATAACGTCAGCTAGGGGTATTTTGGGGTAGGCGGGAACCACGACGATGAGGATGCCCGTCAGAACGGTGAGGATATTATTGTCGAGCCAGGAGAGAATGTTTTTATATGCTTTCATATTAGGCTTTTTGGAAGAACTTTTTATATTCTATCAGGGATTCGCGGCGGGAGGGGATGAGGCTAAAGACTATAATGCGCAGTACCACTCCCACAAAAATAACCGCGCGGATAAAGCCAAGGAGGTGGGGGTAGTGTTTCGCATAGATATACTCTATCCCTTTGAGTTCGTGGATGAGAACAAAAGCGTTGGCTTTGTTGCTGCTGGCACGGCCCAGGTGGACTACCTTGGTCTTTGGGGTGAAATATACCTTTTTCCCCAAGCTATTTTTGAGACGGCGATAAAGCTCTACCTCTTCGGCGTACATAAAGATCTTGTCGTCGAAGCCAGCTGCCGCCAAGAATTCGTCCCGGCGGAACAGGACGCAGGCCCCCATGAGCCACTCTGGGTAGTGGGCTTTTGTGTGCCAGGCCAAGTCAAAAACATGGTATGGGGTGGGGAAAAACTTTTTGATGATTGGGAGTTTATCCAACCACCACATCCAGGCCATGACGCGGGCCGGGGTGGGGAGATAGCCTCCGGAGAGCTGCAGCCTATCGTCTGCATACCGGAGCTGTGGACCGACGGAGACGATGTCGTTATGCTTTTCCAGCACGTCCGTCAGCACCCGGAGTGAGTCTTTACCAAGGAACGCGTCGGTGTTTAGGAGAAGAAGATATTTACCCTTCGCAGCTTCTGCCCCCTGGTTGTTCCCGCCGCCAAAGCCACGATTTTCACGGTTTGCAATGAGGTGCACCTCGGGGAGGTGCTTCTTGACGTAGGCGACCGTGTCATCCGCGGAATTGTTGTCTACAAGTATGACCTCTATGTCACCTGCCTTAAATCCGGAAGAAGCATAGGCACTCTTTATACTTTTTACCGTGAGGTCGCGGGTGTTGTACGAGACAATGATGACAGAGACAACTGGAGTAATTTTCATTTTTTCAATTTCCAATTTTCAATTATTGAAATAATTTAAATCGCCCTAAGACATAGTGCGGGTTTTTTAGTTTTCTCTCCCCAATCTCTTTTGCCGGCACGCCACCGACTATTGTATAGGGCAAAACATCTTTCGTCACGACGGCCCCAGCTGCTACGACCGCCCCATCACCTATGGTAACTCCGGGGAGGATGATGGCACGCGGACCAATAAACACGTAGTCGCCGATTTTGACTGGGCCGCCAACTGCGTGGAAATCTGCCGCAAAAAGATCGTGTTCCTGGTTATAGATCATAACCTCTGAGGCAATATCGGTGTGGCTGCCTATCATCACTGGTTCTCGCCCATCGAGGAATGTTCCAAAACCGACAATAGTCCCCTCGCCTACAATAATATTCCGGGGGTCGAACGTGCGAATGCCAGTATGGAGGGTACTTTTGCGGCCGATTTTTACCCCGCTCATACGCCAGATGAGATTGCGTACCGAGTGTAAGGGGATCCAGGTACAGATGTTGAGAAGCATGACACAGAAGTCGATATAGTAGGAGTCGAAGCGTCGTACAACTTTGCCGAGTCCTTCGTTCCAGGTCAGTGACTTGCCATGTTTGTCATGAATTGGAAAGGCCATAGGTTGTATTGTATCTTATTTTATTTTATTTGAACTATTTGTACTGATCTGGTGGCGACAGAAGAAGAGTATTTGTTGAATTTGTTTACGAGGCCCAAGATATTCAGTGATGGATTTTTCCATAAGGAGATCGCGACGCCATCCCTCTCGCCACCCGTATTTTTCCACCTTGTGGGGATTGCGAATCGGCACGTACATCCAAGCACATTTTTTGCGTTGCTCCATGAGGTACTGATTTATGGCAACTTCTAGTTGGTAGCCAACAGGATGAAGTGTTCGTACTGCGCTCAGGTCGTTTCGTCTCATAAGACGTTCTCCGGCTTGTACGACGTAATTGCGAAATAACGAGTCTGCCGGGCGTATCCACCAAGGACCATGTTTGCGTAGGATGAGGGAGTCTACCCCAGATTCCTCATACGCATGAATCGCACTCGAAAGTGTCGCGGGGAAAAGTCGCTCCGAATCCGCGTCAAGTAAAAAGATGTCAGGGCTTTTTGCGCGGGAGAGTCCGGCAAAGACGGCAGCTGATTTGCCTGCATTTTTGGATAGACGAACTAGTATTAGATGGGGAAATCGACGTGCTAGTATGCGCCCTATTCCGTCACTACTTCCGTCGTCGACCGCGATAATGCGGCCACATTCCGGCACCTGGGACAGAACAGAAATAACGTGAACAACTCTTTCACCCTCGTTATAAAAGGGAATGATGCAGTCTACTCTTCTTGGCTGGTTAGCCATGTGCGACTGTTTCCAAGACATTCAAGGTTTCGCGGGCACATTTTTCCCAGGAGAATTTCTTGACCCGGGCGAGGCCGCGCTTTATATATGACTCGCGATTCGCACGAACTGCCATAACTGCGCGGGCAATGTCGGCGGGGTCCGCGGCGTTAAATAGTTCGGCGGCATCCCCTACCACTTCGGGTAGAGAGGAGTTGTCGGCCACCGCTGCCGGAGCACCGCACGCCATGGCTTCTAGCGCTGGTACGCCAAACCCTTCGTAGAGCGAGGGGAGAACGTACACGTCGGCGTTGCTATACAGTACCAGCCGTGCCTCGTCGGAGACATAGCCTGTCAGTACTATATCTTTTGCGTCGGGTGACTCTTTAGCCACGCGGAGTGTTTCGTCCGCCATCCAGCCGATATTGCCCGCCAAGACTAATTTACCTTTGTATCCGCTCTCTTTGAGAAGGTGGAATGCCTGGATGAGTTTGATGGCGTTTTTCCTTGGCTGAATGGTTCCGAGGAATAACACATAATTTGCATTTTTTAATTTCCAATTTTCAAGTATTGATTTATCTATATCTTTGCGATGAATATTGAAGGTAGCGGAGTCGTAACCGTTGTGGACTACGGCGATTTTCCCCTCCGGCGCGGCGTAGGCGGCGACAACGTCTTTTTTGGTTGCTTCGGAAACCGCGATTACCCGCGTGGCACGGGCAACACTCGAACGCGTCCAGTTCTTTAGCTTGTAGAGATCTTTTTTGAGAAAAAGGTCCGGGAAGTACTCGTATGCCAGGTCGTGGATGGTGACGACACTTTTCCCCGGAACAATTGGGGGGAGGTAGTGGGCGGGATTCCAGAACACGTCGTGGCGAGTGCCCGTGAGGAGGTGTAGGGGGAGCGCGAAGCGAGTCCAAGCCGTGCGGGGGCCGATTATATGGTACTGCCAGCCATCCCGCTCCGGCGGCATGTCTCCTACGAGCGCGTCGCGAAGGTACAGGTGAAAATCTGCGCCACTTGTTTTGTACCACTGCCACAAAATGTGATAGGCATACTGGCCGGTGCCGACACGATTCGCTCTGTTGGCTTCGTTTGCGTCAATGCCGATTACCAATTTTTTCATATTGTTTGTACCATCCATGGGGCTTCTGGTTTTACACTTGCTGTTAGGCATGCTTCCAAAAAAGTTTGGGTGTCAATCGACCACTTTCTTGTACTATCGGATAGCCTTGTATCTATGTATTTACCTAAAGTATACATGCGAGTGGTGTGTGAGTTTCCGTCAACACCACCCATCGGCTCTTGCACGCGTGCGATATGCAATGGATTTATTCCGACAATAGGCTTTTGAAATACCCGTCGCACGTCTGTCCACATTGATGGATAGCGTCCATATAGCTCTGAAAGAATCGTGTCCATTTGTCCTACGTCCCATGTGTATATTAATAGGCTGTCATATAAGTGATCTTCTGTTTTTGTCATAAGGGAAAGTTTATTGATACGAGCAATTTTTAATATTTTAGAAAAAAAATTTTCTGCTAATTCTGTATTATGTGGGTCTTGTAAGTTTAGAGAGAAATAATATTTCCAGCGATCATTAGGTTTATCTATCGCCAGCTTGTTTAGGTCTGCACCTGTTTCCCACTTTAAGCCTGTCCAGAGTTTTAGTGGCATCGCAGTGATGGTTTGACTCAGGTTTTGCTCGCTAGTAAATTTCCACAATGGGAGTGAGGTACTATTTCCCGTCATGTGTATCGGTGTGTTTCCACCCAGCACGCTTGCCCAGGAACCGTATTTTGCCGCATCATTCCCCCAAGCATTTAGTTCTGATAGCCTTTGACCAATCTCAATTTCTTTGGTCTCTGTTTCATTTGCAGTATTTGCTGGTGGAGCAAAAGCTTCTAAGTTTTGGATTATAGAGATTAGCGTCATATATATCCTTTGCTAATTTTTTCATACACCTCCAGGGTAGCTTTCGCGGCGCTATTCCATGTAAATGATTTTACCTCCGTGAAACCTCGATCAATTCTTTTTTCACGCTCTTGCATTGCATGCTGTATGCCGGCTGCGATTGCATCTACATCGGTTGGGGATACTAGTACAGCCGACTCACCCCCCACCTCAGGTAGTGAGGAAACATTGGAGGTTACAACGGGCGTCCCACAGGCCTTGGCTTCTAGAACGGGGAAACCAAATCCCTCGTAGAGCGAGGGGTAGGCAAATACGGCGGCGCCGGTGTAGAGCGCCGATAAATCGGCGTCGGGGACATGGCCAAGGCTCAGCATACCCGGTGTGTGGGCGCTTTTCACACCGGGTGTGAGAGAGTCGCCCCATCCGTAATGACCAACCAGGACAAGCGGCAGTCCGACTTTTTCTGCGGCGGCGGCTAGCCGGGCGATATTTTTTCTTGGCTCCTGGGTTCCCACTGAAAGAATATATTGATCAGGTAATGTGTACTTTGTTTTCACTCGTTCAATTTCTTTTTTCGTTGCCGGTTTCCACGTACTATTTATACCTGGATATATCACATCGATCCGCTCATCATCTATCGCGTATATTTTCTTGAGATCATTTTTTGTGCTCATAGAGTCGACAATGACGTGAACACTACCCTTTGCGATACGCGAGAGACGGAATTCTTGGACTTTACGAATAAGTAGGTCGACTGTCTCCGGATATTTCCGAAAAACAAGATCATGTACTGTCGTCACCGTTTTCATACTGGTTATCGGCTGCACCCAGTCTGAGGCGTGAAAAACGTCATACCTTCCCCCTATCCACTCGAATGGGACTGGCACCGTGTTGAGTACAAGCCCCGCCAGCTTGGGAGGCAAGCCGTAGAGTCGCAACTTCGCCGTGCTCCACGGCTGCTGGCTGTGTATCTGCGTGAAAAATTCTTTTTGGCGCCATGCTCCGGCAAGGAGTGTAAATACATGATTGGGATGTTCTTTGAGAAGTGCTCCGGTGAGCTCGCGCGTATAGCGCGCCACACCTGTACCTTCGTAGCACATCTGAGAAATATCTATACCAATTTTCATTTTTTAATTTCCAATTTTCAAATTTTCGTAGATATCAACCGCAATCCCTGGGTAGGTTTTTTGCCCACCAATAGTATAGCCGGCTTTGGCCAGGTTTGCGCGGCCGGCGTGGCCACCGTCGAAGAGATCCTCGACGTAGTTTATGTAGTACACACGAGATACCGGCGGGATACCCTGGTCCTTTGGCTCAAAAACCCTGCCCTCGACTCCATAGTAGATGAGCGGTGCGTCTTGGTTGCGACTGGGCAGGGCCACGGCGAAGGTCTCCGTTTTTGTGTCATTTATGTCGTGGACGAGGGCGCGCCAATCTTCGCGGTGGAAACTAGGTGTCATCCAAAATATAACCAAGCACGCAACTTGAGTGAATACGAGAAGTGCGGTATGACGTATGTTTATCCGGGAGAGGCCAAGGGCCAGTAGGAGGAGATAGGCTGGTAGTACAAAGAGAACGCGAAAATACTGATATACCGGTATGAACATTGCTATAAAAGCTCCAACAATTACGGGACCAAGTAGCCAGACCGCGAGGAGTGGCAGATTTTTATGTTTTAGGCTTTTACGTAGCGCGTGGGCGTGAAGGACGACGAGCACTGCCACAATCACTCCGTATATATACTTGTTCGCGAACGAAATACGCCCTATGACAAACTTCACCCACGTCAAGGGGAGCGATTTCCATGTCGCGGCACCTACCACCGCTCCCCATGATGGCGAGACGTGAATGGTCGAGAGACCTATACGGAGTGATCCGAAGAGTGAGGGCAGCCAAAGCGCCAAGCTGGTGGCGGCGGAGGCCAAGACCCAAAAAGGACGATATCGCTTCGTGACCAGAAGATACAGACCGACGAGTCCGTACAATACCCAGGCAAGGTAGCTCGTCCAGAGTGCAAGGATCGTCCACAGAAAAAAACACGTCAGATATTTTGTCTTGGTCGGTTTTTGGGTAATGCGGATTAAGTAATAGAAACTCGCCGTTACTAGAAACGCGGTCAGCGCGTACGTGCGACCCTCTTGAGAATAATATATGAGGAGTGGGTTGGTCGCCGCCAGAAGGCCGGCAATGTAGCCTACTTTTTTCGTGCCAAGCGTTTCGCCAATTTTTATGACAAACCACACGGTGGCTACTCCGGCAACAAGTGACGGGGTGCGGAGTGCGAGCTCGCTGAATCCAGCGAGGCGTGTCCAGCCATAAAGCACAAAGTGGTAGAGCGGCGGCTGAAAGTCAGCGAGGGCGTACTTAAGGAGCGGGCCTTGTTTCCCCATGAGAGCTAAGGCTTCTATGGCTTCGTCTAGCCACAACGATTGGTTAACGAGCACGAGGCGGAGAATCGTTGCTATGGCGAGGATGAGCACTGTCATGGCTATGCCACCAAATCAAGTTGTTTTTGTTGAAAGCCAATATCGCGCAGTCGTTTGTCTATATCCTTCCCTGCCACACCTTTTTTTTGCCACTTATCACGCAAGAGTGTGATTGTTTCACGGATCTCGTCTGGGAAGATAATCCAATCTGTTGTCTCTTTGGCAAAAAAATCTGAAGGGTGTTTGGTATATGGTGTTTGCCAAAGCGTTGCCACTGTACAACTTTTTGCACCACGTAGCTTCAAGTATTCCTTAGCTATTTCGACGGTTTTTCCGCTATCGTTTTTGTCGTCGAAAATGAGTACGGACTCGCCGCTTATGTTGGCGGGAATAGACTGAGTGATGACCGGCATTTCGTTTGTCTCGCCAATTCCGCGATAAAAAGAGATGTGCACACTACTCAGTTTTGGTATCCCCACATAGTCTTTCAAAGCCCGACTCATGGATAAGCCACCTGTTGCGAGCGCAACTAGTCGGTCGAATGCGTGATGCTCTTTGGCAAGGATCTTTTTAGCAAGCGTGAGAACCAGCTCTCCCTGTTCGGCCCAATCTACAAAGTAGTATGTGGTATCTTTGTCTTCGGGGAACACTACTGCTGCCATAGGGCAATTGTAGCAGAAGACCCCATGTGTTACGCTAGTAACTATATGCCAAGCTGGCTATTTGCATCTCTCATGTCGGCGACCTTTGCAGCCCTGGTTTCCATCCTCGCAAAAGTAGGGATGAAAGGAGTGGATTCGAATTTGGCGACGGCAATACGCACCGTGATTATTTTGGTGTTTGCGTGGGGGATATCTATCGCAGACGGGAGCATCCAGAGTATTGCCAAACTGTCTACGACCAATTGGGTATTTCTCATACTATCCGGCGTGGCAACGGGAGTAAGCTGGCTGTTCTACTTCCGCGCTCTCGACCTCACCGATGCAACCAGGGTGGTGCCCATCGACCGACTGTCCCTCGTTTTGGCCGTAATCATGGCTGTCATCTTCCTCCACGAGAAACTTACTTGGGCGACGGCCGCGGGATCTGTCCTCATCACGTTTGGTGTGCTAGTTATAGCGCTTTTTAGCCGATAAAAGTTCGAGTATTCCCACGAAGCGTCCTACATCGTAAACTACCTTGAATAGAAGGAAGCGCATTTCGGCGTGGAGAAATGATTTATACATGCCGACAGCGAGCGAGACGGGCAGCGAGGTGCGAGCGAGCGCGTAGAGCGCACCTATTACCCCAAATTTGTATGGGCGTTTGGCTACCCAGCGCGCCTGGCGGTACACGGCAGAAAGCGTGCCGGGATTTTGGTGGTAACAGATGGCATGAGTGGCGAGTGGGCGAGCCTGCAATTTTTGGAAGAGTGTCCAGGTATCGGTATAACCGATACTGTCGAAGCCGCCAACTCGGTCAAATTCCGATTTTAGGATGGCACGAAAATCCGTACCCCACTTGGGAGCATGCGGTGGGAAACGTTTACCATCCTCCCATCCCTCCTGCCAATTCCACGAGCGTGCCCAGACATTGTCCCAGTTGGCGACGCGCTCGTCGGTAGTATAGGTACCGAGAATAGACGTTAGATTTGAGATTCTAGATTCTAGAATGGGGGTGATAAGGTCACGAACATAATCGCTGTCAAACGTCATATCTGCATCGACGAAAAGCAAAATCGGGCTAGTCGCGAAACGTGCCCCAAGATTGCGGGCTACAGCCGGCCCGCCGTGGTGCTGCCGGACGAGCCGGACTCGTCCACGATATTTTTTCAGGATATCGACCGTGCCGTCTGTCGAGCCGTCGTCCACGACAATGATTTCGGTGGGGACAGATTGGGCAAGGAGGGAGTCCAGCGCAGGAGCAACGGTTGTGGCTGCGTTATAGACTGCGAGGATGGCGCTTGCCTTAGGCGTGGGCGAGGTCATAGAATTCCTTTTCTATCTGTGATACTACTGTTGTCAGCTTGTACGGCTGTAGTTCTTTCTTGTATTCTACTTTGCCAAGTACCAGTGCTTTTTTTACACCGCTCATAATTGATTCGCCATCATGCGGATCGACGTACACCCCACGGGTACCAATAATACTGCGGCGGATCG
>JAJYKS010000018.1 GCA_021788365.1 bacterium | reverse complement strand
TTATCGTCGGGACACTTATAGTGGCGGCACTATGGGTCAGGCTCTACCATTTTTCTAATCGCATTACGCTCAGCATGGAACAGGGGATGACACTCGCGACAACCGCCAGTTATGTATACGACAAATTTTCACTGCTTGGCATGGCCAACGTGCAGCGGGTAACACACGACGGTCACATGGTGCTGGTAAACCCTCTATACAACTACCTTCTCATGCCACCACTTCTTATAACCCACGGGGATCCCATCGCGATGACCTATGTGGCATTGTTCACCAATATAGTGACTGCGGCTGCCATATACTGGCTATCCCGCAAGATGAAACTATCACGAAGGGTGTCACTCTTCGCCACCGCCTTCTTTCTGTTTAATACGGTGATGATCGAACAATCGCTGACACTGTGGATTCACAATGCCGTACCACTCCTTGGGCTTGTAACACTATATTTGTTATACAAAGAAGGAAAGCAGGATAAGTGGTGGATACCACTTGCGCTGGGGATTCTTTCCGGTACAGGGTACGCATTTGAGTATCTTTATCTGGGGACGGCGATCATCGTTGGTCTACTAACCCTTATTTTTACGAAGAAAAAATGGCAGACACTGGTCCTTTATGGCGTGGGCTTCCTTGTTCCACAACTACCCGTTATCGCGTTCGACATCCGGCATGATTGGTACACGCTACGCACATTGTGGACATATGCCATCGACACATTGCATCACCCGGGGCAGACAAGGTTAAATATCTATCATTTCTTTCAATTCATCCCCGCGCTTTGTATCGCTGGGGGTATGCTAGTCGATTGGGTTTGCAAGCGCTGGAGGCTGCTCGGATACACGATTGTGGCACTATATATTGTGGCAAATCTTGGGGCAAAGACCGTGCAGTGGGGTACGGCTCAGCCAAAAATAACCGCGCCTGACGTGCTTGCCATGTCGGCCGTCGTCGCGGCACACGTCACCGGTCCCTACAATATTGTATATAAACCCGACTCAGAATATCGTGCGTATGTTATGCGCTACATACTTACCTACCGCCTCCGCAAGCCGCCACTAGGGATCGAGGCGTATCCATCGGCAGATACACTTTTTGTCGTCGCAGTTCGTGGAGAAAATTTGCTCATCAACCAGCCGTGGGAAATAGCAGTACTACACGCAAAAAAGCAAACAGAATTAAGCAGTGTAGCGGGCAATGAATATGCGCTTTACGAACTTACGAAATAGTGGTCCTATTCTGGTTGGGCTCCTTGCCCTCGGGATGCGCCTATATGAGCTACCGGCCCGCATGGTTTTTACCGCCGACGAAGAATATCAGGCGACCTACGCCGCAACCATCGTACAGCATTTCCATCGCATCTGGATCGGTGTCTCGGCTGGCGCAACGGGATTTTACCTCGGTCCGTACTGGACCTATTTTACGGCACTATGGCTCAAGCTTTCGGGCGGTGATCCGCTCCTCACAGGCTATGTCGCCGCAGTACTTGGCGCAGTCACGGCAGGGCTGGTCGTGTATCTTGGATCGCTCGTATGGAACCGACGGGTTGGGGTATATGCCGGCGTGCTCTACGCAGCACTGCCACTCCTCGTGTTTTTTGATCAACGGTACTGGAACCCCTCGGCTGCCCCGCTTTTGTCGGTAGCAATCGCGATCGCGCTGGTAAAAATAAAAAAGAGTCCGTGGTGGCTTGTCGTTCTGGCTGCCGCGTTGGGGGCCATCTTCCATGTCCATCTCGCCCTCGTTCCTCTGTGGGGTGTGGCCGCGTATTTTGTTTGGAAAGTACGCAAATCTATCAATCGTAAGGTATGGCTCACATCACTCCTTACCCTTGCCTTTATGTTCGCGCCCCTTATTGTCTTCGACTACTATCATGCGGGAAGCAATATATTGACACCGTACCGGCTCCTAACGACGAGGGGCGCCGGTACGTCGTTTTCGCTGGGGGATCATGCGCATCAGTTTTCCGCTGCACTCGCTCGCATGTGGTGGCTACGCCCGTGGCGAGATATACAGATGGAACTTCGCCCGGGGTGTGCAGGAAGTATCTATACAACTCCGTCGCTCGTTGGAGGCGGCATCGCCTTTGTACTTCTTCTTTGGTTTCTGGTCTCTCGCTCCGCGTGGCAGCGCAGGGAAAGCGCTGTCATAGCCTCTATGCTGCTCGTGCTAACCCTATCATTTATTGCCTTTCCCCAGGCAGTAACCGACTACTACGCGCTAGGGCTTTTTCCCCTGTATCTCTTGGCCGTCGTCTCCCGCCTCGACACGGTTTTTCTCCTCCGCAAATTGGTACCGCTTGGTGCGGCCGTATTGATTGTCGCTAGCGGGTACACCATTTTTTCGGCCGACAGCACTGTCGGTCTTTCCGCCAAACACCATTTGGTAAACATGGTGGCAGAGTATATGCACGGCGCTCCATACGCGCTCGTAGAAGAGGGAACGTGTCACAAATATGGTGGCTGGCGCTACCTATTTTCCGTGTACGGCTACAAACCGGTGGCAAGTTCCGCCGACGCGTCCCTCGGCTGGCTCTATCCGCAAGATATGCACCAGGGAACCCCGCATTACACAGTACACGTGGGAGCGACAAATGAGGTCTCACCACCGAAAAGTGTACGATTTGTTTCCGGGGGGTATACTGCGTACCTAACAGAAGACTAATATGGCAGAAAAAATAGCAGTCATCATTCCGGCATTCAACGAAGCGCCTGTCTTACAAGATACGGTCGCGAGTGTTCGGCGAGTATCGCCAACCGCCACGATTGTAGTAGTCGACGACGGCTCGACAGATGGCACCCAAACGGTTGCATACGCATGTGCCGACGTAGTCCTCTCTCACCGTAAAAATTGCGGCCTAGGCGCTGCCATCATGACTGGGCTGGAATATGCCAAACGAGAAGGATATACGTCGTGTATCACGTTCGATGCAGATGGCCAGCACGACGCGGCCGATATTCCCCACGCACTCCAAAAAATTACTGACGGATATGACGTCGTCGTAGGGAGTCGGTTTCGCGGGAGTCACTCGGGCATGCCACGAACTCGTCGCTTTGTACTGCTTGCTGGCAACATAGTCACGTTCCTATTTTTTGGGGTCTGGACATCAGATTCCCAATCGGGTTTTCGTGCGTTTTCACGCCGCGCCATAGAAACAATTTATCTAAAAAGCAATCGCATGGAGGTATCGAGCGAGCTATACGGAGAGATTCACCGTCTCCATCTCAAATATACGGAGATCCCCATTCATATCCGCTATACAAAATACTCGCTCGGAAAGGGGCAAAGGAACGCCAACGGTCTCAAGATTCTGCTAAAATTGCTCTACAGACTATGACATTATTGTTGCCGATACAACTAGGCCTTTTACTTTTTATCGTGTTTGCCGCCACACGCGCTATCGCGCGGTTTCGCGGAGGTTCTCTGCACCTCGGCAGTCTCGCGTTCTGGCTATGTGTCTGGGCAGCGGCAACCCTCGCCGTGTTTTTCCCGAATGAGACCACGTCGATCGCACAAATGGTTGGTATCAGCCGCGGCGTAGATGTGATCGTCTATTCGTCGATCGCGCTCCTCTTTTATCTCGTATTTCGCGCTTACATATACATAGAAGATTTGCGCACACAGATCTCCACGCTCATTCGCGAGCTAGCTCTTCGGGACGTCAAGAAGAAACGCGCATGAATCTCCCTACGATTTCTATTGTCACGCCGAGCTTTAATCAGGCAAAGTACATTCGTGCGACGCTTGATAGTGTTCTATCGCAAAAGTACCCCCACCTCGAATATTGGATCATAGATGGGGGGAGTACCGACGGCACGGTGGATATTCTCAAAAGCTATGGCAAGCGCATCCACTGGGTAAGCGAGAAAGATCTCGGTCAGTCGCACGCCATCAACAAGGGATTAGCTAAGTCTAGCGGTGAGATACTGGCATATCTCAACTCTGATGATATTCTTTTACCTGGCGCCCTGCAGAGAGTAGGGGAGTACTATGCGAAAACGCGCGCGGACTGGATGACGGGAGATTGTGAAGTCATAGACGAGACGGGCAATGTTATTCTGAGAAATAGCCGGCTGATATCCTCTTACAAACGTTTTCTACTACGCCACTACACGCCGTTACTCCTTCACATTATAGATAATATGTTGCCGCAGCCCTCTACCTTTTGGTCTCGCCATGCCTACGAGCAGATTGGCTCCTTCAACGAGTCGTACCACTACGTCATGGACTACGACTACTGGCTACGCATGAGTAAACAGTTTCGTCCCCACGATCTCGGGGTAGCCCTTTCCGGCTTCCGTGCCCATGAGGAGAGCAAGTCAGAGACTTCCCGCGCAAAACTCATGGCAGAGGGAGACAAGGCGCTCGCAGCAAATGGCGCCACCTCTCTCGAACTTCTGCTTCACCGCGCCCACTCCGCCGCGATCCGCGTCGTCTATAACCTCCTCAAGGGCTAGTCCGTAGGGTATACTATTCCTCATGAGTTTCTGGGAAGGTAAAAAAATTGTTGTCACCGGTGGGGCCGGCTTCCTCGGCTCTCGTATTGTCGCCAAGCTTAGGGAGCGCGGTGCCGCGAATATTCTCGTCCCTCGCTCGGCCGAGTACGATCTACGCAACCCCGCAGCCTGCGCCAAAGTAGTAAAAGACGCCGATATTGTTATCCACCTGGCCGCCGTTGTGGGCGGCATCGGCTACAACCGGGAAATCCCGGGGACTATGTTCTACGACAACATCCTGATGGGCACCCACATGATGGAAGAGGCGCGGAGGGCCAAGGTTGGCAAATTCGTCGCGATCGGCACCATCTGCGCGTACCCCAAATTTGCCCCCATCCCATTTAAAGAAGACGATCTCTGGAACGGCTACCCAGAGGAGACCAACGCTCCCTATGGTCTCGCCAAGAAAATGATGCTGGTGCAGAGCACGGCGTACCGCGACCAATATGGCTTCAATAGTATCTTTCTTTTGCCGGTAAACCTCTATGGCCCCGGCGACAACTTTGCCGAAAAGAGCAGCCACGTCATCCCCGCTTTGATAAAAAAGTTTGTCTTGGCAAAAGAGGCCAACACTGAGCATGTCGAAGTGTGGGGCACGGGGAATGCTACCAGAGAATTCCTGTATGTAGACGATTGCGCGGAGGGTATCCTCCTGGCAGCGGAGCGCTACAACAAAAGCGATCCCGTCAATATCGGTGCCGGATTCGAGATCTCGATTAAAGATCTGGTCGAGAAAATAAAGCATCTCGTCGGCTACAGTGGGGATATTGTCTGGGACAAGTCAAAGCCCGATGGTCAGCCCCGCCGCATGCTGGATACGTCACGGGCCAAGGCAGAGTTTGGGTTTGCTGCCGCAACCGATTTCGACAAAGGTCTGAAGGAAACCATTCAATG
>JAJYKS010000009.1:28759-30430 GCA_021788365.1 bacterium | reverse complement strand
ACGATTAAACTTCGTGAAACATATATCTGTACTTACAATGCGACGAATAATCCCTTCGGTTGTTGCCGTGCTTGTGTTTGGGCTTTGCATAACACTTTTTGGTATAGCCATATATAGACGGGCTGCAGCACGAGTAACAGTGTTGAGTAAACTGGTGGGGGCGGTGGAGGAACGGCTTGTGCTTAACGAGACTAGCGTGGTGCTGTCTCACTTTGCCGCCATGCCAAAGGTCCTGGCGATGGACCCTACGAGCTGTGAAGATTTTAGAGTGGCACTGACGACATCGGAGGGATTTTTCTCAGTACTGGCTGTTGGTGATCGAGAAGGTAATCCGGTCTGTACCGCTGACCCCGCTATCTCCACCCCGCTCCCGACCATGAAAGGCAGGCAGTATTTCTTAAAGGCTAAGGTGGCAGAGGGAATGGTGTCTGGTGGGTACGCCATGTCGCGGACGACGGGCAAGCCGCTCTTACATTTTGCCTACCCGGTGCGGGACGCACGGGGCGAGTTTCGCGGTATCGTTTTGGCGGGGGTGAACTTGGGGTGGTTTGTGACGCCTGACTTGGAGTCGGCGTTTGCCCGGGAGGGAGTGACAGTCGAGGTAGTCGATGGGGGTGGACTCTTACTCTTTTCTTATCCTATGGCAAAGCAGTGGCTCGGACAGTATGTGATGTCACCTCGCGTAGGTTCGGTCTTACTCTCGAATTCGCCGGGATCACGTATCGTGTGGGACGACCTGACACACGAGTACGAGCTGTACGCGTACCAGTGGGTGGACGGGCAGGAGGGGAACCTCGCGGTCGTCGCCGAGATATCGTTTGCCCGGTACTGGTGGATCGGAGCACTCGCCGCCATTGTGGCGGCAATCCTGGCAGCGGGGGTGTGGGCGGCTACGATACGCATACTTGACCCGTAGTTTATACTATATGCATGGTAGTAAAGACATTCGAATCGGAAACTTCTGTTTTGGACACATCGGTCGGTCTCCCCGACGGGGCCACGCAGATTGACGTGAACGGGGTTCCCGTAATAACGTATCAATCCGCCCTTGAGGCATTCGCTAATAGTGATGCTACGGCCGCCGGCCAAGTCGGGGAGGGAAGTGAGGCGGTTGTTCAAGACGCTTCGACGTATCAAAATACGAGTAGTACGAGACCTGCTCCTGGACTCCACCCTCTGAGGGGTGGCGATTTGTCTGATCTCGAGGATAATGAATTTTGAGGTATAATTGATCGTGTCGTGTTAGGGGGAGTGTCGCGAACTCCTTAGCTCCGGCCTAAATAGCCCGTCCGACTAGCGAAATAGTCACTAACGAAGATAAATAAAGGGTGGTACCGCCCTTCGCTCTTCGAGCTACGGAGCGGCACAGCCGTCCCGGTCGAAACGAATGGCCCCTTAGATAATCGACTCAGCAAAGCTGAATTGATTGTTTAAGGGGTCTTTTTGTTATTAAATGGAGGGATATGACAACAACTGATGTAAAACAAACAATCGCCGGGGCGCTCGGGAAAGCGCTCGCGGAGCTCAAGCTACTTAACGGGGGTGACGTGCCCGACTTTGAGATCAGCCACCCGAAGGATGAGAAGAACGGGGACTACTCGACAAATATTGCACTACTTCTTGCAAAGCGAGTTGGTCAGAATCCGCGAGAATTGGCGGAGAAAATAGCTA
>JAJYKS010000009.1:0-28659 GCA_021788365.1 bacterium | reverse complement strand
GACGTGCCCGACTTTGAGATCAGCCACCCGAAGGATGAGAAGAACGGGGACTACTCGACAAATATTGCACTACTTCTTGCAAAGCGAGTTGGTCAGAATCCGCGAGAATTGGCGGAGAAAATAGCTAGTGTTTTACAGAATGATGTAGAAATGAATAGATTGATAGGTAAGATTGAAGTGGCTGGCGCCGGGTTTATTAACTTCTACCTGAAGCCCGAGTGGCTCGCGGCCGAGGCGGATAGGGCAACTGCGGGAGAGTATGGCAAGAACAAGAAACTGACCGGCAAAAAGGTGATGGTGGAGTACACCGATCCCAACCCATTTAAAGAATTCCACATTGGACATCTTATGAGCAACACCATCGGTGAGGCAATCGCGCGGCTTGTTGCGGCGCAAGGTGCGACGGTGAAACGAGTGAACTATCAAGGAGATGTGGGACTGCACGTGGCAAAGGCCATCTGGGGGATGCAACACGAACTGGCGGAGAAAAAACTGACAATTAAAAAAATGAAGGTTTGGGGACTACAAGAAAGACAGAAATTTATGGGTGCCGCATACGCTAGGGGAGCAACGGCATACGAGGACGACGCGGCGGCGAAAGTAGCGATGCACACCTTGAACAAGCATATTTACGATCGAGACGATGCGACAATTAACGAACTATACGACGTGGGGAGAGCGTGGAGTCTCGAATATTTTGAGACCATCTACGCACGGCTTGGAACAAAATTTGATGAATATTTTTTCGAGAGCGAGGCGGGGAAGGTGGGACTCGAAGTGGTTGAGGAGGGGCTCTTGAAGCATGTTCTAGAGATTGGTGACGACGGTGCGGTAGTCTACAAGGGCGAAAAAGATGGGCTGCACACGCGGGTATTTCGCAACAAGCTGGGCCTACCCACCTATGAAGCAAAAGACTTGGGGCTCGCAAAGACGAAATATGGGCGATGGGCGTATGACCGTAGCTATATTGTGACGGCTAACGAGATCACCGAGTATTTTAAGGTGGTCCTTACAGTCATGGCTCAGCTGTATCCTGACTTGGCGGCAAAGACTACCCATCTGCCACATGGCATCATGAAGCTGCCTACGGGTAAAATGAGCAGCCGCACGGGGAAGGTGGTAACCGGTGAAGGACTTCTCAACGAGCTAAAAGATACCGTACTCGCGAAGATAGGTGACCGAGAGGTTGCCGATAAAGAGCAGGTTGCGGATCGGGTAGCTGTTGGAGCACTCAAGTACACGGTACTCAAGCAGCAAGTGGGCGGCGATATCGTGTATGAGCCCTCTAAGATGACGAATCTGGAGGGAGATACCGGGCCGTACATACAGTACACGTACGCGCGGGCGACATCGGTATTGGCAAAAGCTAAAACCGAGATTCATGATTTAAGATTCATGATTCAAGAGATAAACGCCGAGGAACTTAGTATTTTGCGGTGGCTTTACCGGTACCCGGAGGCCATCGAGGAGGCGGGGAGGCAGTACGCGCCACACATTGTGGCCTCGTATCTTTACGAGCTGGCCGGTCGGTATAACACCTTTTATAACAAACACCAGATTGTGGGAAATGAGGAAAGGGTATACCTTACCCGAGCGGTTGCCAACGTACTCGCGAGTGGGCTCGACGTACTCGGGATTGCTGCACCACAAAGCATGTAAACTGCTTGTGACAACCTGGACGAGATGTAGTGCTGGAAAACGTTTGCAGTGCAGTGAGGTATAATTTGCCCCGATGTCAGAGTATGCAAGCTTGAGCGATCTACCTAGAGGAAGTCGGATTGCAGCAGAGAATGCCTTGGTGTCCGTTTATGACACTTTGTCGAACGTCCCGTATCCAGTTCTTTTAACTGTGGTTACAGTAACTTCTCAAAGTTATAATGCTGGTCAGGTTTCGGTTGAGCGTGTTGATACAGGAGAAATGGAGGAGGCAAGGACTAGAGCTCATGCTGAGAACGTCATCTTAGTTTTGGGCGTCTAGAGAGTGGACTTTACTCGTTTTACTAGTTCGGCAGCGCCCTTTGGAGTCGCGAGGTCGAATTCTTCCGTAGAGAGGGGTATACGGGTCACGGCGGGCTTGTTTTCGAGGCTCGCCGCATATTCCTCCAGCCTGTCGGTCACGCTTTGCAGGTATTCTGGTGTGTAGCCCGACTCGAATCCACGGCCACGGGAGGCGATACGCTTCTGCTGCGTCTCGACTGACGCAGTGAGGAGAACGACCACGTCAGGTTCGGGGATATTCTTTTTGTAGTCTTCGACAATCGCCGTGAAGAAATCCCATTCTGCCGCGGTCATTGTCCCTTGGACGAGGTGATTTTTAGTGTAAACTTCGTGGGACATAATGAGTCCGGAGTCGACGACAACGGAGGAGTCCGTGAGCATTTTACCGATAACTGATAGCTTTTTGATACGATGCGTCGTAAAGAAGAGCTCGGTGGCAAATGACCAGCGAGCAGTGTCCTCAATGTAACTTGGGAGGAAAGGGTTTTCCTCGAAGAGGTCGGCGTCTAGGAGGGGGAGCGATAACTCCCTTGCTAGGAGTTGGCTGGCCGTCGTTTTGCCGGCAGCTATAGGGCCTACAACGGTAATTTGATGGTTCTTTACACCCATGACGCGAGTGTAGCATTTTATGGGAATACGAGCACGCGGAGAGCAATTACGAGTGCCCCTAGGTCGAGTAGGGCGACGATCACGTCGGAGATGGTGAGGGGAAGTCCTGCTTCGTCTATATTGTTGACGCCAAGCCGTAGATTCATTAAGTCCGTTTCCAACTGATTGTGATCCTCTTCTGGTCTCACTGCGGTTGTTATAGCAAGGGGCAATAAATCTTGTCGAGGAGTAAAGAGTGAGTAGGAAACCTAAAGCTGTAGCATTTCTTGTGGCGCCGGTGCGGCCCGTGCCTCGCGGAAGAGCGAGATAGCACTCATTGCCGCTCCGGCAGTTAGAATCGAAGCGGTGACACCAAAAGCCACATCACCGCCCGCTTGAGCGTTGTGGTTTAGGATGGATGCAAAAATAAGTTTAACTCTGTGGTAAATATGATCGCGGCGGCGGGTGCGGCGTCGCCGATGGTTGTGAGAATATCACCGACTAGACCTCCTGTATTTTCACCCAGACTGCGACAGACTTCTCCCGCAAGGATAATTGCCACTGTTGGGGCGGCAGACCAGAACCAGTTGCCGATGTGGTCGCGGATTGGCTCTGGTAGTAACATTCGGCGTTCGTGGATGGATACAAATTGTGGGTGGACAAAGATGTCGGTGAGCATCATAGTTTCAGAAACCAAAAGTCCCACTTCGGCAATAATCTTACGTGCGGTGTGTGGAAAACTGTCTATTGTGCTTTGTAAGTGCATGGGCATAGGTATGTGATGCTCGAGGGATTTTGTGTTCATGTCATAATTTGGCTAAGGCAGTGGAGGCCACCTCCCGATTTGTTGAATTCATGCATCTCAAGCGTCATGGGTGTTTTCCCGAGGTCGATCAATTTTTGCTCAAATGACGGGTTGGGCTGGCAGAGGACATATTCGTCGAGCTCAACGCTGTTCCCCGCGAACCGCTCGGCCTCCGCCGAAGTTAGAGGAATAAGGGTGGTGAAGTGGGTGCGCAGTTTTTTAATACTTTCGGGATTGAAGGCAGTGGGGTAATAGAATGCGGCGTCGCCGAGGGGGAGGAAGCAGGTATCCAGGTGATAGAACGTGTCGTCCACGAGGTGGAGCGGGATGGCTTCCATACCCGTTTCTTTTGCGAGGTAGCTAACTGTTTCCTCACCGGTGCGATAGCCATACCCAACGAATATTTTGTCGCTATTTACTTGGATGTCACCGCCTTCCATATATAGGTTGGCCGGGGGCTCTATAACTTCGTATCCGTGCGCGCGATACCAGGGTAGAACAACGTCTTGCTCTTTTTGCCGCTCTTTGTAGCGGAAGCGAGCGGCATAGAATTTGCCACGCAAGAATTTGCCATGGTCGGTCGTAAATACCAGGTCGGGGAGGCCCTGGACCGGGGAAATGAGCGCGACACTCGCGCCAAAACGCTCATAGGTCGCTTTGAGCGCCTCCCATTCGCGGCGGGCGTGCTCGGGGTGGACTTTGTTTTCGGTGTTCATCCAGGGGTTAATAGAGTACTCGATGGCGAAGTGGTCGGGAGGGGACATAATGACGGTGAGTGTGGACATACAAGGTATGAGTATAGCGCAAGCAGCGGAATTGTGATTTCTATGGTTATGGGGTATATTTCGTGATTATGTACGATAACATTAGGGCTGCAGGGGTAGATCCGTTTGAGAGTTTGGTTGGTCTGGCTGTTATGTCGGAACACGCAGACAGTAGCCGTCCTCCCATGCTTTCTGTTTACGAAGCAACGGGAATTTTGGGATGGATGGATACCTTTATTGCAAGTGATGGAATGCAACCAAGACTTCAGAATTTAATCTTGACGATGATTGGCAACGGCGGGTATTACAGTCCGAATCTGGAAAATATTAAGGCGGAGCAGCAATATATTTATGAAACTAATAAATGCCTGAAAAGTGGTAGCGGTTGGAAGATTGTTGAAAATCCCAGAAAAACGTATGATGATCCGGTTGTTTATCGCTTGGTTGGTTCGGCGCCGTAAATCGATGCTGAGGATTTGCTATAGTTGACTTGTGAAGAAATTTCAGAAGATATTGGCGGCGGTGCTGTCGCGGCTGCTGGACCCCGTGTGGGAGGTGCCGGCGGCTGTCGGGCTCGCCGTGCTTTTCGCTGTGTCAGAGGGGTTGCGGTGGCGATTCCTGGGACTGCTCCTGTTTATCGACGGCGTGGTGCCGTTTATCTTTTTCCTGACGATGCTCTATCACCGGCAAATCAAAGATTGGGATATCCAGAACCGCGTGGAGCGGCTGCCGCTCTATATCTTTACTCTTGTTGCCCATGCCGGGGGGATATGGCTGGCACACGAGCTGGGGAAAACAGACCTGGTGCGTGTCCTCCTCGTTTTCTACGCGGTCGCGGTCACTTTTGGTGTCATTACCTTTTTTTGGAAGATCTCGCTCCACACTGGGGTGAACGCGGTCCTTATCACCTTTATCAATTGGGCGACCGGCTGGCAGTACTGGTGGCTGTACGCCCTGGTCCTGGCCGTCGCGTGGGCGCGGGTGCACCAGAAACATCACACGTGGGCGCAGGCTACAGCGGGGGCGATTCTTGGTGGGGGAATTGTGGCAGCGGGGATGATGATTATTGGATAAGTGTGGTGGACCCGATCGGACTCGAACCGACCACCTCTGCAATGCGAATGCAGCGCTCTACCAGATGAGCTACGGGCCCTTTGCCTGTTTATTTTACACCATGACTGCCTATTGCATTTCGCCTTCAGCTAGTGTTAAGTAACAGTATTACTCATACCTGTGGGGGTATTTATGTCAGATATGATGGCTCAGCTTGATGGATTCTTTTCCGACGTGTTTGTGAAGAAGGCTCCTGCCATGCCGGAAAATGGGAAGAAAGCTTTGGTTACGTGGCTTCCATGGATTTCGCTCATCTTTGGCATCCTTGGTATCCCGGCTATTGTTGCCGTGTTTGGTCTATCGGCTGTCGCCACACCATTTATGATGCTCTCCGGTGAGGGGATAGCGCTTATGTGGGTAGGGGCCGCAATTATGGCGGTCTCAGTTGTCCTCGAACTTATGGCAGTCTCACCCCTCAAAGCTAAGAAGATGCAGGGATGGAAATATATCTACTATGCAAACCTGGTAAACGTGGCCTACAGCCTCGTCCATATATCGGTCCTTGGAATTATTGGCGATGCCATAGGACTGTGGGTGCTGTACCAGATTAAGTCGCAGTACAAATAGAAATTTTTGGCCACACGCGACGCATTTTTGCAGTGCTCACAGCTTACTGGAACGGCCAGTTCGACGCTCCGCGCTGAAAAATGCTCTGCGTGCGGCCTTTAGTTTTTGTAACGCGTGAAGTCCCATCTGCACGCAATTTTGTTTCTCTGCTATACTTTTCCTCATGAACTTTGACGTGAATTACTCCAAGTTAAAGAATGGCGTGCGGGTTTTGACTATACCCATGCCGGGGGTGGAGTCGGTCACGACGATGATCTTGGTGAAGACAGGGTCGCGAAACGAGACAAAGGCACAGGCCGGCATCTCACACGTACTCGAGCACATGGTGTTCAAGGGGACGAAAAAATACCCCACACCAATGGCACTCGCCGAGGCGGTCGATGGGGTGGGGGCAGAGCAGAACGCGTTTACCAGCAAGGAGTATACGGGATTTTATATTACGAGCGCAGCAAAACATGTCCCGCTTGCTCTCGACGTGCAGAGTGAGATGCTTATGCGGCCGAAGCTCCCCGCCGACGACCTTACCCGCGAGCAGGGTGTCATCATCGAAGAAATAAACATGTATGAGGATCACCCAATGGAGCGGGCGGGGGAGGAGTTTGAGAACCTCATGTACGACGGCTCGTCGATGGGGCGTCTCATCATCGGTACAAAGGAGACGGTACGGGCGACCACGAGCGACAGTTTGCGAAAGTATATGGGAGATTGGTATCGGGGAGGGAACGTACTGGTGGTGGTCGCAGGGAAGATTTATGATTCAGGATTTAAGATTCAAGATTTAGTTACAGAGAAGTTCGGAGGGATGGGAACGGGGAGCGTTGCGGCGTATACGGAGCCGGGAGTGTACGGGACAGCGTTGTTTAAGCATGTCAAAAAGGAAACGGAGCAGGCACATTTCGTGATGGGGGTGCCAGGGATACCGCTCACCGATCCGCGGCGCTACAGCCTGCAGCTGGCCCAGGTTATTTTGGGCGGCTCCATGAGTAGCCGGCTTTTTAACGAAATTCGAGAAAAACGGGGGCTCGCGTATTACGTCTCGTCCTCCGTGGATATGGCGTATGACTGCGGATACTTCTCGGTGCGTGCGGGGGTAAAACTGGCGAATTTGGGGGAGGCGATGGGTCTGGTAAAAGACGAAATGCTTAAGCTCGGGGAGACGTTTACCAACGAGGAGCTGTCGCGGACGAAGGAATACGTGCTCGGTCACCTGCCGCTTCAGTTGGAGGATACGATGGGGGTGGCGCAGTTTTTCGCCACAAGAGCCCTAGTTCTAGACGAGATCCGCCAGCCGGACGAGGTGGTCAAAGCCGTGCAAGCGGTGACACTGGCGGACGTGCAGAGCGTACTCAAAGAACTCGTGAAAGAAGGCGCTATTCGCACCGTAGTCGTAGGACCAAAGGCGTCATGAATACAACGGGCGCAGCGCAGTGGGATCTTGCCGACTTGGTTGCAGGTGTAGCGGTGTTTGACGAGGAGATCAAGCGTGTCAAAACAGAGCTCTCCCGTGTAGTCTCGGCTATAATGACGCTGTCTCCCACAATGGACGAGCAAGATTTTGCCAAGATTGTTGCGAGCGTGGAGAGTCTTGAGACGCGGTACGCTAAACTTTCCGGATACGCGGAGCTCTCCGTTGCCACCAACCAGCAAGACGAGGCCGCGCGGCTCCTGCAGACGAAAATACGTGACCTTGCGGTTCTCCACGCCGAGTCCTTGCGCCCCCTGTGGCGGTGGATAAAAGGTCTTCCTGTCGATGGGGTAGCGACCTTGGACGAGGTAAACGCGAAGCGACTGTTTACCGCAGCGCCAAAAGTGACCTACGTCCTGTCGCGTATGCGCGAACTTGCTAAGTACACGCTATCTGAAGCAGAGGAACGGATCGTGACGGCAAAAGACATGATTGCCATGTCTGCACTCACCGACCTCCGCACCAATATCGAGACCGAGCAGACTTATACGGTGCGCCCGAAGGGGAGGAGATCTCGCACCTACACCACTCAGTCGGAGCTGACACGACTCACCCAGGGGCCAGATTCTGCTATGCGCCGTGCGGCGTACGATGCACTCTTTGACGTCTATAAAAAGAATCTGACGAAATATACCCTCATTTATCAGGCGGTAGTCAAAGATTGGGATACCGAAGCGAAGCGGCGCGGCTACGCGACACCCATCTCTATGATGAATATGTATAACGACCTGTCGGACAAGAGCATCCAAGCGCTCCTCGCCGTGGTGCAGCGGGAGCGGGGTGTGTTCCAAGAATTCTTTCGTCTAAAGGCCAAAATCCTCGGCGTGTCGCATTTTTCTCGGTATGACCTCTATGCGCCGGTTGCCAAGGCTGATGGATATGAAACCTACCCCCAGGCGCTCTCGACCGTATTTTCGACATTTGCCGAGTTTTCTCCTCGCTTTGCCGCCTACGCCAAACGGCTTATCGACGACCATCATGTCGACTCCCACCCGAGGGTGGGTAAACAGAGTGGGGCATTTTGCATGCCCACACCTCCAGGTAGTACGCCGTACGTTCTCCTCAATTACATGGGTGGATCGCGAGACACGTTGGTCGTTGCTCACGAGTTTGCCCACGGTGTGCATGACATGTATGCGGAGGGGCAGTCCATTCTCGGCCACTCGGCACCACTCCCTCTCGCCGAGACGGCATCCACTTTTGGAGAGCTCTTGGTATTTGAGACGTTGTATCGCGAGACAAAATCTGCCGCAATCAAGAAATCGCTCCTCGTAAATCGCCTGTCGGAGACATACGCGACTGTTTTGCGCCAGGCATACTTTACGCTTTTTGAAGAACGGGCGCATGAGGCTATCGGGAGCGGGGCGACCGGTGAGCAGCTTGCCGATCTGTGGTACACAACCCTCACGGAGCAGTTTGATGGTGCCGTTACCATTCCAAAAATCTTTCGTTACGAGTGGGCGTATATTCCTCACATGGTGAATACGCCATTTTATTGTTATGCGTATTCCTTTGGTGGTCTCCTGACGATGTCGCTTTACGAGCGATATCGAGAGGACCAGGCCTTCGCCAAGGCTTCGGCTGGCAAGGGGGAAAGTTTTGTGTCAAAGATAGAGGCAATCCTCGCTGCAGGGGGTGCGGTGAACCCGCGCGAACTCTTACTCTCGGTTGGTATGGATATAGAGTCGGAAGCGTTTTGGGAGGGCGGTTTTACCCTCGTCAAACGCTGGGTGAGGGAACTTGCGGGGTTGATATAGGTATTCCATATTTTTCGAGAAGGCTTGAGTTTGACGTCGTGTTTAGATTGTTTGTGATTGTTGAATCTCTTGGCGATTCTCGTTGCGCTTCCCTTAACAGGTTTAACGATCTTACCATTGACTGTTTTCTTGCTTCATCATCGGGGAGCGACTCGAGATATACTTGATTTTTTAAGATCATTGATAGGTTGTTTTTTGCGTTCGGGCAGTGGAGATTGCCGCGTATGACGTGTTCGTAGAGCGCTACTCGCATCCTCATATTTGCTATTCTTTCTTGTGATGTACTTGCTGTATTTAAGTCATCCAAGTCGTTGGCATAATTGAAGAAATTCATAACCTCGCTCCTCTCGACGCTCACACGATGCGGTTGCGAACCCCAGATAAGCGGGTAAGGGATCAGCGTGTTATTTCTTATAATATACTGACCGGATGTTACTTTCTCAAGCTCCGCCTCATTTGGGTAGCGATCTAGTGGCAAATGTTCTATATGGGGGGCGTGTTGTAAGATATTAACGAGACAGGCAAATTGGTTTTGTATGGGATGCGTTGGTTTGTAGTTAGTGTCTATTTCCAGTATTGTTTCGTGGGGTAAATTGATATGGGTACATACATGGTTGACTAGGGTGTTCGTATTATCTATCGTTACGTCTGCCGTTTGTGTTTGGAAACCGAGTGACTCGAAAATAAAGTTGAGTGTTGTGGTCTTTCCTGCACAGGTTGCGCGGTGTTTCTCCAGCACTTGTGAAAGCATGAACGCGTGGTCGTGGGGGAATGTTTTTACGATGAAAGGTAAGATCTTACGTAGGGTTGGAAACAGATAGGTATCTATTGCCAGCACTAATTTTTTCTTGTCGGCGAATTCGGGTTGCTCTAGATACGGCAGAGCTGTGGCGATATACTCTTTAATACTCGCTAGGTCGATGTTATTTTGACTTAGGAGCTCCACGATGCGGAGATGGTTGACCTGAGAAGCTGTTTCGAGAATGTCGAGCTCTATTTGTGGAACTAGATTTGCTAGGTTATCTTTGGTGAGCGCGTGGAGGATGGTGATCGCGCGCTTGGCGCGCTTGGTCCGATCTTCTCCATTCTCGGGTGCCTGTTCTTGCAAGAGAATCCTTCGCGCTTTTGCATCATATGCTTCACGGGATTGGGTTTGTCTCGCGCTGGTATTTGGGCGGATATCGTTTTCGATAAATGATTTTGCTGTCTCGAGCGTTATCGCCAGGCTTTCGCCCTCATACGAGTCGATGATTGTTTCGTTTTGTAGTATGTCTTCAAGTATGGAGATACGCTTGTGAGCCTCTACCGCGTCTTGTTCCAAGGTTGATCGATATCTGGCCAGAGTTTTTTGTCGCTCTGCGACGGGTCGTCCTGAGAGCCACGCGTCAATTTGGTGTTTAACATCTCTTCGTATTTTTGCGAGCTCGAACAAGTTGAGGGGGTTTTCTTGTACCTCTTTTGTACTTGCTGCTTCAACGGTGACCCGAGCCAGGGATGGCTGAGGGTCTTCCGGATTTATCCATAACTTGAGATTTTCTAAAATATCGTTCTCAATTTTTTTCACTTTGTCGTCTTGTGTTTTCGTTACTTTTTCTTGCTGCGGTGCGATATCTTTTTTGTGGCTCGTGCCAACAGCCGCGATCTCCTGATTCGGGATCGCTGCTTGGATGTTCACTCCCGCGTTTTGGCGGAGCACGTCGGCGAAAGTGGTAAGTGTGTGTGCGGAGGTAATATTCCTCATCCTTCTATGGGTGATTGGAGTTATCTCGCTTGCTATGCTCACGCTACTCATGTGACCATTGTGTCATTAGTTGAAAGAAATTGGAATTCACGGGGAACGTGCGAGCGTGTGATTGAGTTTTCCCTGTTCCTCGACTGACGATGGAACTATCTAATTCGTGTAACGGTGCCGCGTCCGAGTATTTTCTCGGTATTATTTTCTATAATCAGCGCGGTGTCTTCGTCAATACCTATAAGTGTTTTTTTAATTTCTGGTGGGGTACTTTTTAGTAAACGTTCGCGCCAACCTTTGAGAAAACGAGGCACGTGGTCGTAGTGGGGGAGGACGGAGTAGGGGACCAGGCCGAAGGCGGGGGTCCAGGTTGGTCCTTCGACTCCGCTCAGGACCTTCGGACCTATGGTCCTCGGCATGTACGCGCCCAAGACCATCGCTCCGGCGGAAGCACCGGCGAGGATCATGCCTCGGTGGTATCGGTCGACGATTGCCTGCCACAGCGGCGTGTCAGTCAGCGAAGCGTGGAGGTGGTGCGGCGAGCCACCGGAGAGGTACAGGAGATCGGCAGATTCGACCAGTGTTGTCCACTGGGGATCGCCGGCGTCCTGGCGACTGCGTACCTCGAGGCCGACGACACTTAGAGGAGAGACCCCTAAGTACCGGAAGTGGTGAACACCATCGTCTATCCATTTGTGCCAGTCGTGTTCCAGACCTGCGGCTGTCGGCAGAATGGCAACGGTGGGATGTTGTTTACCGATCTTTGATAGCAGATATCGGTCGGTGTTCTCCATTGCCGGCGTAAACTCACCGGAACCTTCGAGGACGAGTGTGGTAGCTAACTCGGACATACCAAGTCCATAATAGCATGCGGAAGCTTTCCTTGAGTGGTATACTATAGGTTATGAGTATTCCTCAGGAAGCGTTAGATGCACTCCAGGCTGTTGATCTCGGGCATTTGGAGGAGTCGAGAATTCGCGGTTTTGGGGAGTTTCATTCACCCATAGCAGTGTGGAACGCTGTCGACACGCTTGTTGGGGATGTGGGTGTGGATCAAATTCCGGTAGACTTGTTGCCAAAGTTTTATGGTTTGGCGAGGATTGCAGAGGTTTCTCTGCAGTCAGCGGCAGTGCAGCACAAGTTTGGCGGCAGCGTGAGAGAAGTATTACTCTCAGCGAGTGACTTAATCGAGCGACGGTATCAGGGTGTAGAGCGGATGCATGACCCAGAAGCACGTGCTTCGATGGAATATAACCAGATGCGAGACGCTGCTCGACTCTGCCTAAAAGCCGGTGGACTTACCGGTGATGGGATGTATGCGTCGATGGCCATCGAGCTCCTTACACATGCTGAAGAAGTAGTAGGTCTTCCAGAGAGTGATCGAGGATTTGCTCCTTTTGAGCGTCTTTTAGCTGTTCGCGATACCTCCCCTCAAGGGACGCGTGTGTTGATGGAGGTGGCAGCGGAGGCAAAACGCGTGACGACGGGTGACCGGCAAGCCACCGTATACGAGTGGTTGGCTACAGAACTATTGAGGCGTGGGGATTGGCACAGTGGAGTGAAGGAGGTGCGCGAGTTTGCCCGCGCGCATACTCTAGGAAAAGTAGCTACGAAAGCGCTAAAACAGGTTTTTGGGATGTTTCTTGGCCCCCTACAGCGATGGACATACGCGAGAGGGAAGGAAATACATGGTTGGGACGATAACGAGTTTTTGCTTACAGAATATAACAAGCGATTGGGGCTGAAAAGGAGTTAAAATTCTTCTGAATCGTCTTCATTTATATGGAGGCCGCGTTTTTGATCGGCGAGCAATTTGATTATCCAATCTGGTAATCGTGCATAAAATTTGGCTTCTTTGATTGCGGCTTCTCTTTTATTGGTGGCTGCAATATCTTGTACTTTCTCATGCACTGCTGCTCCGGTGGAGCCTAGCGGGTTGCCACCGCTGTCCTTTTTAATTTCAGCTAGATTGTCGGCAGTTACCGCCAAGTGAAGTGGGGCCATACGATCTTGCCATTTTTGTTTGGTGGTTTTCTCGCCCATATGTCTATATTATTCTGAGCGGGGTGAAAATCAATGAGCGATTGGGTTCGCGCACAAAGAGCAATTTTTGGTGTATTTCGAGTATAATTACATCGTTCGGGGTGTGGTCCCCGCCTGCAAAAGCTATACTTTAGCATTGCGGGCAGGCAGCGATAGGTAAAACCACGGGGTGTGGTCCAACGGTAGGATACGTGTTTCGGGTACACGTGGTCTGAGTTCAATTCTCAGCACCCCGACAAGTTGACTTGTAAGTCATAGTTGCATATAATGCAACTATTATGGCGATTTCTGCTGACGAAGCATTGCAACAATTGGGGCTGACTCCGAACGAGATAAAGGTGTACACCTATCTTGCACGGACGGGCGTGCGGGGTGGAGCTATGATTGTCTCGGAGTGTGGTCTCGATAAATCTTCGACGTATCGAGCTCTAAAAGATCTCGCTACGAAGGGGCTTGTCTACGCGATAGGTGAGACGCGGAACCAGTCGTACGGAGCCTATCCCACCGCAACGCTCATGGAGGTGTATGAGCGGCGAGTGGAGCAGCTTGCCGAGCTCGCGCCGATCCTCAAATCTTTTGGGAAATCGATAGACGAGTATACAAAAGAGAGCTATTCAAGTTCGCATATTTTGCTATTTTCTGGGAAGAGGGGGTACGAGCAGTGGAACGAGGAACGGTTGCGTGGAAAAGTAAATACCGTGCGGGAGTTTTTGCCGGACGAGCTTGTTAAATCGGGATACGTCGACTATTACCCGTCCATGACTTCGTATTTGGAGCAACGTGTGGCGAAGAAGATCGAGATGCGGACGCTCATGAATGCTATGGACAAAGCGGATTGGATAGACCGGAGCCGGAAAGATTTCCTGAAGGAAGTGCGGATTTTACCAGCCTCGCTTAATCTGCCTGCGGGATTCTCGACGTTTGGCGATAGGGTGGGGTTTATCACAAAAGACAGGGGTGGATTCCTGGGAGTTGTGATTCACGATGCTTTTATAACCGAAATGATGGTCTCGATCTTTGATTTTATGTGGAAAACTGCCCAGGAGGTGTTGCCAGATGAAACTAAATGAAGAGACAAAACTCATTGCTCGGTTCCATACTCAGCCCAACAACCGAGGACTTAATATATACAATCCGTACTTTGAGGCGGCAGGGGTGAATGCCGTATATCTTCTGTTCCAGAACCCTGCGCCAGGACCTCTCTTCCGTGCTATGCGTGACTTGGGTATCGCCGGAGCTATCCCGGCGGCTTTTGAGAAAAATCCGGAGCTGGTATCCCTTGTGGACACGCTCTCCGGCGCGGCGGCAAAAATCGAGCGTGTGTCTTTTGTTAAAAATACCAGTGGCAAACTAGTCGGCTATTATGCCGCAGCAAAGGGATTGTCTGATGCGGTGCACAGTGTCGTAAAAGTAGCCGGAAAGCGGGTGGTTGTGATGGGGGCGGGGACGGTGGTACGAGGACTCCTTGCTCAGTGGGAGCTCGATGGGGTGCGGCCAAAATCGATTGTTTTGTACAACCGCACCCTAGCTCATGCGAAGGCTGTGCAGAAGGAGTTCTCTCAAGTGCGCGAGGTACACGAGCTAGTAAAACTGCCCGAGGCGACGGGGGATATTTTCGTAAACGCGACCGATGTGGGGGCGCCGTGGAACAAGGAAGATTACACGTTTACCGACGCCTTCCTCCAACGGTTTTCAGCGGTAGCCGATGTCACCTTTGTACCACTTGCGCCACCCCTAATAACCAGCGCGCAACGGTTGCAGATCCCATACGCGTCGGGATGGAAGATGTTCTTATATCAGGGAAAATTTGCAATGGAGACGATCCTTGATATTTCTGTAGATGCCGATCTACTCGCTAAATTTTTGGTCGAAGATTTTGCCCATAACTGGGTCTAAGTAGTATTTCGTGCTACTACTAATATAGGCTTGACACAACCAATATCCAGAGTATACTGGTGCTAATGTTTACAAAATGTGAACGTTGGTAGTAGCATATGCAACCAACTATTAAAACCATTCTGACCGAGATAGGACTTACCGACAATGAGGTGGTGGTGGTGCAGGCACTCGTCTCACGGGGAGCCGTCAACCCGGCAGAACTCGCCCGCGAGCTCTCCCTCGACAAGTCCTCTATGTATCGAGCGCTCGAACACCTGGCGGCGCTCGGTTTTGTCGTGGCTCTGCGGAAGCAGCGGGGTACTACGTATACGCTCTCGAGCTTGGACCCTATTCGGGATGAGCTTATGCAAAAGCGGGCGAAACTCGATCGACAGACTATGGAGTTAGACGCGATCGTCGCCGATCTTAAGAAGCAGGCGCTTGCTGGGGCACGCGAGACATACATTCGTGTGGAGCGGGGGCGCGACGCACACATCGCGCTCATGGAACAATCACTTTCTGCAAAAGACAAGGTTTTCCGTGAGAAATTTCCTATGCATGGTTCGCTGTTTTCGGAAAAACAATATATTACATACCTTTACGACTTCTTGGCTCGGCGGGTGAAACTGGGAATCGAGATCCGACAGCTCTATAACTTTACCGAGGTTGACGCCTTCCTCCCCATGATGAAGACGCGGAAAAGTTTGCGCAAAGAGGTGCGTATTTTGCCGTCTGAGATCGAAAATAACAATTACTTTAAGCTTTGGGATGACTACGTGGAGATTGTCAGTTTTGATGAGACAAAGGAGGACTTTGTTGTCATCACGATTCACGACAAGTTCGTCGCGGGGCTTATGCGCAGTATGTACGACTTTATTTATGAGCGAAGTGCGGTGTATCACGAGCACGTGATACTGCCTACGCGGAAGATCGGAGATACTGACGTGTCGGTTATGGGTATTGGTACTTGGGGAATTGGCGGGTACGCGACGAAAAATCCCTACAATGACGATCTTGCAGATGTACAGGAACTCCGCCATGCTTTGTCCGTGGGGATGAATTACATCGATACTTCTCACTATTACGGCGCGGGGTATAGTTTACCCCTTATCGCCCGGGCAATTAACAATTTTCCCCGAGAAGCGTATTTTTTAACCTGCAAGGTAGGGTATCCGGTTGATAGGCGTTCTGACGTGTCAAAGCTTGTCGAGCAGCATTTGCACGAACTCAAGGTGCCATATATGGATATGTTACAGATACATGCTCCGGTGGCAGTGTCTATTCCTATAGAGGAGGTTGTCGAGGAAATCGACCGGTTGATCGATGAGGGGAAGGCCAAATATCTTGGGGTCTCGAATTTCAATGTGGAGCAGCTCGCGCTCGTGCGGCGAGTGGCGCGGCACCCACTGGTCGCTCATGAGATTCACTATAACCTGATGATCCGGGCAAACGAGGAGAATGGGGTGGTCGCGTATTGTAAAAAACATGCGATCCCCATGATTGCCTTTCAGCCACTCCGGCGCGGTTTCCTTGTAGGGATAGAGGATCCAATCTTGGAGCGGTTGGCGCAAAAGTATAAGAAAACCCAGGCACAAATCGTCCTCAATTGGTTGTCCAGTAAGCCTGAGCTTATGTTTTTGGTGAAATCGACGAAAGGGAGCCATATCAACGAGAATGTGGCAGCCTTGGGTTGGAAGATGACAAAAGCGGACTACGCCGAGCTCGACCGATGGCGAATGCCAGGGTATAAAACTCCGGTGTACGACGTGACCGGAAAGACTCCGGACGGGCTTAAGATTTGGAAATTGTAGGATTGGCTTGATTAGTACGGTATAATTTGCATATGAAGGTTGACGAGCGTGTCCAATCAGCGGAAAAAGCGTTTTTGGATGGAACCCCTGAGGGTTTTTGCCGTGGATGTGCTCTAGTGTTGCAACTTCTAGGGGAGTCTGCTGATCTACCCTGCACAAATATGGCAATGTATCAGATAGTGTTGGGGTCTATAGCCGACCGCATGCGGAGTGGCTTTTTGTCCAGAGATGTGGGACAACCACTCCTTTTGGCATGACATGTTTTCGTGATACAATTGGGAAAATAACCAGATACAGACCCGCCTTCGTTCGGTGTAACTGAACTTCGGCGAGGCGACGAAGGAGATTTTATGGGGATGCAGCGAACTGTCGTACTTATCAAGCCTGATGGTCTACAACGTGGGCTCATTGGCGACATCATGGCACGATTTGAGCATAAGGGGCTGAAACTCGTGGGTCTCAAGATGATGCGCCTCTCCGACGAAATCCTCGATACTTGGTACGCTCACCACAAGGACAAGCCTTTTTTTAAGGATCTTAAAGCCTTCATGACTTGGACGCCTATCGTCGCAATGGTTTGGGAGGGGCAAGAGGCGGTTTCGGCAGTGCGGACGATTGTGGGCGTGACCAAAGGCTACGCCGCAGATGCAGGCAGTATCCGCGGTGACTACGGTATGAGTGGGAGCCAAAACTTGATCCATGCATCCGACGAGCCACAAAACGCCGAAAAGGAAATCAACCTTATCTTCACGCAGGAAGAACTGTACGAGTACCGCAGTGTGTCGGAAGAGCTCATTTACTCTGAGGCTGAACGATCGTAGCGAGTTGCTCGTGCCCCCACCAAGAATTGAACTTGGATTAGAGGTTTAGGAAACCTCTGTTCTATCCGTTGAACTATGGGAGCTATTTAGGGCTATTTTACCTTGTTTTGGGAGATCCAGGGAGGGGTGCGGAGCTTCTGGTAAAAGGGGTGGGAGACAACGCGGGAGCGGACTTTGGTGACGAAGTTGTTGATGTGCCAGCGCGGGCTCCGAAAACCTAGTTGCTTGAAACCTGGCTTGAAGTGGGTAATGGATGGACGTGGCATTGTTTCCACTGTACCATAACAAATTGTTATTTCAACTTGATTGTGTAGAGATCGGGAGTTGTATCTGGCGAGAACTGAATGCGAGTAACCAGACTACTCCCGTCTGGCCAAGGGTAGACAAAATGGGGGTCAAATGGTCCTGAGTAGACAGTAACGCGATTGGTACCATCGTACTCCATAACGTCGATACCACGATCCGTCGTGAGTACGATATGGGCGGAATCTGGGTACCATTGTGCAGAGGAGACGAACATGGAGGAGTATTGGGCATTGAACAGCTCTATTGTCTCTGCGTTTGTGACACCAGTTTGCAGCGTGCGAAAGGCGGATTGGCTGCCCACCACCGAGAGGCCGAGCTCAGCGGGGAGCGGAAGATTGATATCAGGGACGAGCATGAGCTTTTGAGGGGTGAAGGGAGACGGCAGTGGTACAGTATTGCCGTTTTGCAGTTTTGCGGTGGGTGCTGGGGACGGGGCGGGGGTGGGCGCGATCCCTTCGGTAATCAAGAAGTTACGATCTTCTTTGAGATCGTAGACATACCAGCCACCCGTCTTCACCGATCGGGCTTGTATTTGGGTAGAAGAGGCGGGGAGTGGTGGGATGAGGTTTTCCGGAATGGTGAAATCGGCTACTGCCTGGTACAACAATCTGTTCCCGTCTGGGGAGAAGTAGAGGTTGGTGGCGGAGGCGGTGGCAACTTTAGCCATAAAGTCCGGTAGTTTGGCGAGGTGAGGTTGCTCTTCGCGAGCTAGTTCGAGTTCCCACTCCGTCCAAGTCTGAGGGAGTGTGGCGGTTACGTCTTTGACGCTTCCAAGGTCGGTGAATGAGTTTGCTGGCAACAGGACGTGGGCGCCATTTTTAAAAGCGACCAGGAGCTCCGAAGAGTTTGGAGACCAGGTGTAGGTGGCTGCCTGATAGTCGTAGCTTTCACTCGTGCGGGCAATTTGATGCGCGCTTTTGTTCATGATAAGCGGCGAGGAGTTGAGATCTACGACATACAGGCCATTTTTGGCAGCGGCGGAAGCTGAGGCAACGGTAAAGGCTATGTGGAGGCCGTCTGGGGATGGCACGGGGTTTACGGCCCCCGTAAAAGTTAGTGGCTCAAGGGTTGGCGACGTTGGGAAAAGCTGTGCATTTGTCTGGGTTACGAGCTCACTCGTTACCGTGAGTTTCTTCTCCCAGTCGTGATAGCCATCTTTTCGTATCGCGATATCGTAGACACCGGGATCTAGGTTTAGGGTATTATCGGTTGCTGTCGTTAGGCGACTATTTATGTACACCTCTGCGCCAGAGGGGAATGAGTTGGCGGCTAGGAGGCCTGTGCCTTTGATAAATCCACTTCGTGTGGGGCGGTAGCCTTCGGCGTAGCGGATGACGAGTACGGTGCCAACAACGATAAAGGCGGCAGTGCCAAGAAACACAAGTAGACGGATAAGAGAGGCGCGCGACATATAGGCGCTATTATATAGTACTTGGCGGCGTTTTTGGGTTAGCGGACCGTGGCGGCGGGTGTTGCAGTTGCCGCAGACAGTGAGGCGACGGGAGTAGGGACCAGATCGTTCCACTTGCCGTTTGCATAGTAGCGGTACACTTGTGAGCCGGTGTCAAAGTAGAGCGTGCCTGGAGCAGGCCTGTCTGGAGCGACCCCAGGAGAAAGCGTTAGGGATGGCGCGGTAACATTACCACTTCCGTCGATCATGGATTTTATGCGCGTTATGTCTGGATCGGTTGTGGGTGCGGTGGAGGAGCGGCTTGTGGGGGTGAGTGGCTCAACCAGTTTGAATGGGCGAGTGAGGAAATAGTAACCACCGAGGAGCACCAGGGTGACGGCGGCGTTTACTAGGACAGTATCCAGATTTATGTTGTGAAACCCGCTGCGACGGGATGCGTGTGGGGCTGAAGTTTGAGCGGCGGGTAATGTAGAGAGGCGAGGTTTCCCTGGGTGGCGGTCAAGCTGCTCTCGCGGTTCTACTTTCTCTGGTGCACTTGACACCTCTAGCGTGGGCTGTATGGTTGGTCTATCTTCTTGCCTGGGAGATGGGGTGTAGGGGGTTCGTTCCATGTGTGGGAGTATCTCCGTTTGCAACTGTCCTAGCTTGCTGAGGAGCCGCGTGCGGGGGTAGTAGGTGTTGCCGGCCGTTATCAAAGGATGGATCTTCCCTTCGTTCTCCCATCTGTCGATGGTGGCGGGGGATACACCGAATAGTGCTCCCGCTTGTTGGAGCGTGAGCAAATCCTTTTGGTCGGGAATGGTGCCGTGTTTAATCGCGTCCAATATTTGTAGGTCCTCAATGGAATATCGACGTTGACCGCCCAATGTACGCGACGGGGTGAAACGCCCTGCCTCCTCCCATCGCCGCAGTGTTTTGGCAGAGAGGTTAAGCTTGTCGGCGACCTCAGTAACGGTGTAGAGCTTTTCCACAACTTACCTTTCCTCGAGATTGTCCAAGTTTGTAGGGTATGTTTTTAGTGTAGAACGACGGGTATGTGAAGTCAAATAGATCTTTTACCGTAAAATAGTCTACCTAGATTGCGGTAATTAAACTAAATGTGCGGTATTGTAAATGAGGCGTGAAAACAATTTATGCATGATTCGCAATACGATTTTCTTGTGAGAAGCTCACGTCAGGAAAAATCTTCCTTACTCGCCTTGCTTGTGCGTCGATTTTTCTTGTCGCGTCCTCCCTGGGAGGACTGTTCGGCCCTACACTGCGAAAATCATATTGCTTATCATACGAAGTACACCATTTTTAGAATTTCTTCCGACTATCTCGAGGTGATACAATATAAGCATGTTAGGCAAACGATTGGGGATAGATTTGGGGACGGCCAATAGCCTGGTGTGGGTGGCGGGCGAGGGGATTGTTCTCAATGAGCCGACGGTTGTTGCTGTATCGATACCAGATATGCGGGTAGTGGCTGTTGGGAACGAGGCAAAGACCATGCTTGGGCGTACCCCCGGTTCTATCGTTGCTAGTCGGCCAATGAAAGACGGCGTCATCGCCGATTATGCCGTTACCGAGGCGATGCTCAAGTTCTTTATTTCTCGTGCCGTGGGACGCAACCTAGTGTTTAAGCCAGACGTAATGATTTGCGTGCCGGCGGGGTGTACCCAAGTAGAACGACGGGCAGCAGTGGATGCGACCATGGCGGCTGGAGCACGGAACGCCTATCTCATAGACGAGCCTTTGGCTGCCGCTATAGGCGCTGGTGTACCGATTGCTGAGGCCAGCGGCAATATGATACTCGACATTGGTGGAGGGGCAGCAGAATCTGCTGTTATCTCGCTTGGTGGTGTTGTGGTACACAAGAGTGCCAGGGTAGGGGGGACGCGACTCGATGAGGCGATCGCGGACTATGTACGTCGTACACACTCTCTGGTTATTGGCGAACAAACGGCAGAGGCAGTAAAAATAAAGATAGGTTCGGCCACGAAATTGGCACGAACAGAGAGCATGGAAGTCAAAGGTCGGGATACTGTCTCCGGTCTGCCGCGAACCATTACCTTGACATCAGACGACGTCTTTCAAGCTTTGCAGAAGCCACTTTCGCAGATTGTCGGAGTAGTAAAGGCAGTACTTGAGGAAACGCCACCGGAGCTCTCAAGCGATATCATTGACAAGGGCATTGTGATGAGTGGTGGTACCTCTCTGCTTCGGAACCTCGATGCGCTTCTCACCAAAGAGGCCGGTGTGCCGGCGTACGCTGCGGAGGAGCCACTTCTTTGCGTGGTAAAGGGGACGGGGAAGGCAATAGAGCACATCGATGTATATCGAAAAGCGCTGAGGTAAACCACTCGTGGTAAATTCCCAAACGCAAAACTCGGTCTATCTGCGCCTGGTGGCGCAGCGACCTAGAACTCGGGCTACCCGCCACTGCGTTGTGTTTTGCAACTTGTGAATTTACCACTGCGTGCATATTGATATAGTCTGGTATTATTGGAGTATGTTGATTGGGATAGACACCTCGAGAGCGTTTGGAAATGACCGAACGGGTACGGAAAACTACTCCTACTACCTTGTCAGTCACTTGTTGCGATTGCCAGAGGCAAAACAGCATACTTTTGTTTTATTTACCCGTCCAAATGTGCAAATACCAGAAGAATTTTATAAAAAGAACGTGATTATCCAGCCAATCGCCTATAGATACTTGTGGACACAGGTAGGATTGGCGGTGGCGACGTGGCAAACGAATCTCGATGTTCTCTGGATTCCCGCGCATACACTACCCGTGCTACGCCGCCCTAGTCTAAAGACTGTTGTAACCATCCATGGCCTCGAGTATCGATGGCTACCCGAGTATCGAAACCCCCTGCAGCGGTGGTACCTACCACTTTCTACCTATTATGCGGCGCGCCATGCCAGTCGTCTTATTGCTGTGTCGGAGGCTACGAAACGCGATCTTGTGGTGGAGACCCATATTGATCCACTAAAGACTAGTGTGATATACGAGGGAGTGTCCGGTGAATCAGCGAATCCTTCGACGAACTCAGGACGCGGTCAGCGAATCAGCAAGTCGGCGATGCAGGGTGTATTCGCGAAATACGATATACAGCATGCGAAGTACATACTATTTGTGGGGACGGTGCAGCCCAGGAAGAATTTGCCGGCTTTGGTCCAAGCGTTTAGCCTGGTGCATACGAAATATCCCGATTACAAGCTGGTAGTCGCGGGTGGGTTGGGCTGGATGGCGCAGGATACACTATTGGCACCATCTCGATATGGGGTGCAGGACGCAGTTATCTTTACCGGGCGTGTTTCAGACGAAACGTTGTCAGTGCTGTACGCAAGCGCCGCTCTTTATGTACAGCCGTCGTACACTGAAGGTTTTGGGTTGCCAGTTTTAGAATCGATGGCAGCTGGAGTACCCGTTGTATCCTCAAACGGCGGCGCGCTCCCCGAAGTGGTGGGCGATGCTGGTATATTGGTTGCGCTCAAACCACTACGCGATTATCCGTTGCAGCTTGCCGCGGCGGTCACGACTGTTTTGGGCGACGCTACGGCGGCGCGCCGGCTTGTTGCACGAGGACGCGTGCGGGCTGCACAGTTTACGTGGAAGCGGGCGGCACAAGCGACCCTTTCCCTCCTTGTTTCGGTGTAATATACAGGACTAAATATATTCCTCATAATCGTGCGTTCTACCAATACATTTTGGTATAACTATACTGTTACAAATAGTGGTCATAATATTTTTTGATTACATATAGAAAAATTATGTATATTTTTTAATTTCCAGACCATTTATTAGGGTAAAAATAGTGATCAAATTTTGATTTTTTCACTAGCTTCCCTTTTTCTATTACGTCTTGTAGTATATTCATCTAGGTTTTATACAGTGAGCAGCCAGAAATAAGGGCACATATATACTATAAGTCGTTATTTTTACCTTTATTTTTCTTTAAAAATGAGCATTTTTGCATTCGCCGATCGGATTGGCTATGATAATCACCAGTGTAGGTGAGGAGTAGTTTATGCAACGGATAAAAAAAACAGCAAAAACAAGCCTGAATAGGGCACGTTATACGGCAAAAAAGGTTGATCCTACGATAGAAATATTGGGAACGCCCATACTTGGCACTCGTAAGCGAGAAGTGCTAAGCAAACTTTGGCTCCAGAGGAAGGAACTCTTACATGTTGCAACCGTGAATCCAGAGTATATCGTGGAGCGAAAAGGGAATCCGCGGTTTGCCGAGACCCTCTCACATTGTCTTACTGTCGCGGACGGGTGGGGCGTTGTATGGGCACATAGGATTCTCGATATAGGGAGTGGGGAGCGAGAGCTTGAGCGCATAACCGGTGGGGAGCTCGTGGAAGAAATACTGCATCATGCCGACAGATACGGCGAGAAAGTCTTTCTGCTTGGGGCGAAGCCGGGCGTTGCCGCTTTGGCGGCGGAAGCTATGAGTAAAAAATATCCTGGCGCCAGGCTCAGGTGGTGGGAAGGGGCACGCAGTGTACGTCTGGAGCAGTCTGAGGAAGCTAGTATGACTAATGCCAAGATAAATGCGGAAGAACCGGACTATTTGCTTGTGGCCTATGGCTCTCCTTGGCAGGATATATGGATCGAGGATAATCGGCCGTATTTACGGGTACGGGTTGCCATCGGCGTGGGCGGGGTTCTCGACGAGTGGGCTGGTGTGCAAAAACCTGCACCGGTGTGGATAGATATGATTGGTGGAAAGTGGCTGTGGCGACTCTTCCATGAGCCGAGACGATGGAGGCGGATTTTGCGCGTTTTTTGGTTTGCGATACTTGTGTGGTGGGAGAAGCTTAAAGTTTTATTTTGATATATTAGTTTATAATAAAGTATATGTCTGTATCTGGGTTTTGGGACGAGCTATATCGTCGTAATCGGCCTGTTGTCGGTTTGTCTCCTATGGATGGGGTGACGGATGCGCCGTTCCGCTATATGGTTGCAAAATATGGAAGCGTACATACCCGGCATGAAGAGAGCCCACATACCGGGTATGCTGGGGGCGGGGTTGATGTTATTTTTACCGAGTTTGTTTCGGTGGACGGACTGCACTATGCAACAGGCGATAAACGGGAGCGACTCCTACAGGCATTTATCCGGGCGAGGGATGTGGGGGAATTACATACCCGGCATGAAGATCGTCGGCACACCGAGTATGTTGGAGACAAGCCTTGGCCATACGAAATTGCTCAGGTATTTGGCCATACGCCGGCATTTTTTGCCGAGGCAGCAGAGATAATCGAACGACTGGGCTTTGACGGTGTGGACATCAATATGGGTTGTCCGGCCCACAAGGTGGAGGAGCATGGAAGCGGTGCCGGCCTCATTCGCACACCAGCGCTTGCACAGGAGATAGTTCGGGTAACTAAGGCAGCTACCAAGCTGCCGGTGTCGGTGAAGACGCGGATTGGTGTCGATCGGGACGAGGCTACCGAATGGATGGAGGCACTCTGCGAAGTACGACCTGCGACCATTAGCCTCCATGGGCGCACACTCAAACAACTATACCAGGGAAAGGCGGACTGGGAGGCGATCGGCCGGGCAGCTGACGTCACTCACCGGCACGGCGGACATATCCTTGGGAATGGTGATATTCAGTCGTTTTCAGAGGGAATGGAAAAGGTAAAAGCATACGGCGTGGATGGATTTCTCATAGGGCGGGCTGCGGAGGGGAATCCGAGCGTGTTTTTGTCTTCCGGTATTCCATTGGAAAACGCGAAGCGTGAACAAAGACTGGCGTGGGCGGTGGAGCACGCCAGGGTGTATGAGGCCGTTTTTGGAGCGGGGAACTTTATGCCCATGCGTAAACACCTAGCCTGGTATGCGCACGGATTCCCTGGGGCTTCGGAGCTGCGGCAGCGGCTTATGACGGTGAACTCTGCTGGGGAGGTTGCGGAAATTCTCGATCATGATCATTCTGACTAGCAAGAAATCCTAGAATCTGTAGTTGCATGGACAGTCCTGATCGATTTTTGTTTCCGGTAGCCGTTTCAGTTGCTTGGAGCGATAGGGCCGTTTGCTTGAGTATTTCTTTGTTTCCTATGAGTGAGCCAAATGCACTGGTAACTGCGTCGACAAATAGTAAGGCGTGTACCATTCTTCTCGTAGGCCGTTCCGAGAGGAAGGCTATTGCTTGCAGTGGGTACCACTCTACGAGGGTTTGCCAGGTTTCGACAGCGTAATGCACGTTAAACTTCTCTTGAAACCAGTGATCAAGATTCCCAGTGTTATCTTTAGTGATCGTATAGATTGTGCTGGTGAGCGTACTTTTGTTGTTTTTTGCGTTGTTCCCGATGATGCTTCTGCGTAAATCCTCTACCGCTTTGTTGGTTCCGTGCGCGAGCATCGCAAAACTTCCACCGATCTTGCCAATGACAGCCTTCTGTTTCCAGGAACCAGATGGATTGTTGACGGCTTTTTCTGCACTCTCTGCTATATCGCGGAGCTTGTCGTTGCCAAGAGGGCGGCTTTGCGTGTTTGCTTGCTTCGTCTCTCTGTCAGAAAGATTAATGATGTGCCAGGCCTGGTTATCTCGACTATCGTTGTTCTCTAGGAGTTCGGCTTCGATAGACCCGGGGAATACCTGTGCTGTGTTAAGAACATTTTCTACAATTTTCATAAATTGTGCGGTGTTGAGTACTCGGTGACGGCCATACAGCTCGTGGTATGCGGCGACTTCCGCCAAATATTTTGCGATCATTTGACGGTCTGGGAAAAGTTGTATAGTTTTTGCATAATCATCAACAATGCTGCTGGGAAGCTTTAGGGAGGTAAACGTTGTAGTTTTCCGGGTATCTTCTTGAGCTATATCCCAGGATTGTTTACCATGTTGTATTAGCTGTTCTACTACGCTTTGGCCACTGCTCGGTAGAGCATGGTGCTGCTGAGCTTGGCTTATGAGAAATTCGAGGAAGTCGACGGCGCGTCGGTGCTTTTCATCACCTACTTGTGTTCCCTTCATTTTTGCAAGTTCGAGCGGATACCAATTTTTTTTGAGTATGTGTTCGGGGTAGGCGGTAAATCCTCCGGTTTTAAGCAATTGTTCCATAGTCTTTTCGAGTAGCGTTTCTATATTTGGAGGCAGCCCGTTTTCGACGGATTTTGGAATGAGTAACACACACCCTTCGTCTCCGCCGACCGAACCACAAATGGCATCGAAGGTACCAAGCTGTTCAGCCAGGGTGAGGAGGCTTTGGTGGTGGGCGGCTATAGCCACATCTCCCTGCGCTTTTCCCATGGCGTCATTTGTCTTGCCCTGGCCGACTGCGTCGTAGTAGACAAAACTTCCATGCTCTAGTAACTCTTTTGCGTTTTCGTGTGTATTAATCCAGCTGCCCAGCTCGGTGAATAGCCCAATAACATTTTGTTGGAAAAACTGTTGTTCTTTTCCCACATTGACATATTTCCCGAGAGCCATGGTTACCAGATGATATGCGGCAGAATCTCGGGGAAGTTCTTTTCCGAATATTTCGTTTATCCATACGTTAAGGTATGGGGGAGTATCTCGGAAATTAACTTGCTCATCGTGCCGCGCAAACTCGGCAGTGTTTGTTATTGATGCCATATGAGTAAGTATAGCGGAGGCGGGAAGAGGGTGCGTTAGTTTTGGTCGGGGTTGATGCCAAGGAGCCAAAGGACTTGCTCTTTTTTGTAGCGACGATCGCCGCGGGAGTTAATGCGGATTGCGGGTAGCTTGCCACGTTTGCCCCAGCGCTTTAGGGTGAGTGGAGAAACGCGCAACAGCTCGGCAACTTCGCGGACGGTTAAGAGATCGGGCAAGTTTTTGAGATCGAGTTTTGTATCCATCCTTCGACTTTCGCTCAGGACTAATAAGTAAGTTGAGATTAGCACTTGGTCCAGTGAGTGTCAATAGGATATCATTTGATGATGTATGTGATGTGTATTGATAGATCGTGATATGCAAATGCTTATTAGTGAATCGATTGATCTACTTATATTGTGCGACTATTTTATAGTGCATGAATTTTTATCATAAGTATGTTGATACTTATAACACTATGTGTAGCGTTGCAATAGACGGTGGGAATGTGGAAAAATGAGATCCCAAGATGGGGGATGAGTATATCTCGCGATTTCATAGGTATGAGATACAGAAAGATGAACGACAGGCCGCTCTAGAGCAGCAAAATGCCACACTCGGATTGACACCGCTGGAGTATGATATGTTCCAAAGGGAATATCCGGAATTGTTTAATATAGTATTAAACACCGCGCTTTCGATGAATATCGGTTTTTTTGAGGCAGAGTATATAGTCATCACGTCGGCGGATGTTGCGGGTCAGGAAACAACCGGTCAAACTCATATAGAAAATCCGCCGCCGGCGAGCTTCGCCGAACTCTCTCATCTTCGTCGAAAGTTTTGGGATGAGGCGGGATAAACATATTACGCCGATTACCGTCGATTTGGTGGGTACTACCCCGAGTTGTATTTAGGCGTTTTGATGGCTGTGGCTGCGGGAGTGGTATTTTCGGGTTGTGATTCAAGTGTGTTTTTAATCATATGGTGGGATTCGTCGTCCTATGGTGTGTGAGCTGGATGCTGGGTATGTTATGTGTTCATTCCTTTAATGGATGAGCTTGTCTGTGGGAATCGCATAATAAAATTGTTCGATAGCTTTATTTGCACCCATCCACCATAGAATATACAAAAACCCCACCGTGAGGTGGGGTTTTTATCAATCGAAGTTTCGAGTGAAATTATTTGAGTTCGACGGTGGTGTCCCGACTGATCACTACGTGATGGTCGGGATCTCGCAAGCTCAACCAGCTTTACTTAAGCTCAACCGTAGCTCCTGCTTCCTCTAATTTTTTCTTGGCGGCTTCGGCGTCCTCTTTCTTTGCACCCTCGAGGAGTGTTTTGGGAGCGGCTTCGACCAAGTCTTTGGCTTCTTTCAAGCCGAGGGTTTGGTTTAGCTCGCGGACGACTTTGATGACGGCGATTTTGTTCGCGCCACCAGCTTTGATAACAACATCGAAGGAGTCTTTCTCCTCTGCGGGAGCAGCTCCGGCGGCGGGAGCAGCGCCTGCCATCATGACAGGAGCGGCAGCTGAGACACCGAACTTCTCTTCTAATGCTTTGACGAGGTCTGCTACCTCGAGGACGGAGAGTTTTTCAATCTCTTCGACCAATTTGTTTATGTCGGACATAGGTCCTCCTTTATAAGATTCTAGATAATAGATCTCTAGATTCTAGTAACTAATTAATTTGCCGCCTTTTTATCCTTGATTGCGGATAACGCGTAGACAAAATTGCGCATGGGAGCGGAGAGGACGCCGACCAGGTTGCGGGCGGGGTTCGTGAGGGTGCCCAGCAGCTTGGCCACGAGCTCTGCCTTCGAGGGGAGCGCCGCCAATTGTTTTACCTTTTCGAGTGAGAGGATCTCTTTGCCGAGGTAGCCACCTTTTATGGTGGGCTTTAATAGCTCGGTGCCCTTGGCGTACTCGACGAGTGCTTTTAAGGGGGCGACAGCGTCGGAGGTCGTGAAGAGGGTGAGGTTGGGGCCGGTAAGCTCGGCGGACAAGGTGTCGACATCGTAGCCTTTGTTTTTTAGAGCAAT